>DASRQT010000001.1:0-3292 GCA_035696485.1 Polyangia bacterium
AATTGTAGGACGCAAGCGTGTCATTCTCGCTCAAAACCTTCGAAAAGATCAGGCGCGACCCAAAAGCTACAACCGTGAGCCCCATTTTCAGACGGCTTCCAACGTCGGAATGTTATTGATCTTCTCTCCGAGCTCCAGCTCCGCGTGATGCATTGTAAAGCAATGCTTTACATTCGTTGCGGGGCTTTCACACGTCGCGGGGATCGGGGCATCTCCTGGGCCGCCATCCCTAAGGAATCGGAAAACCCTTCCACAGCCATTCCAGCGCCGCCGGCAGGGTCTGCGCAATGGTCGGGCGGTCGACGTGCTTGGCGTTGCGCGCGAACAGGAACTGGTAGTGGTAGGCCTTGTCGGCCAGCACCTTCGCCATCAGCTCGTTCGACAAGGTCCAGTCGTGCATGCCGTCGGGCAGGACCGGGTTGGGATAGAAGAGGTCCTGGTCGCCGACCACGAACCAGAAGCGGATCGGCTTGGCGGGCGGGCTGGGAATCAAGGGCGCGCCGGGTGGCTCCGAGGGCGAGAGCACGCCCGCCTTGATGATGAGGTTGGGACCGGCAGGGCCCGCCCACGCGCTGTGATATTCCCAGGCACCGCCGCGCAGCGACGGATCGTGCGGCCATTGCTGGTTCACCATGGTCGGCGAAAAGGCCAGCACCCTGCGATAGAGCTCGGGATGGAACCAGGCCATGGTGAAGGCCGCAGCGCCGCTCGAGCTCAGGCCCATGGTGGCGCGGCCGTCGGGGTTCTTGGTGAGCTTGGCGTCGGTGCGCTGCTCGACCAGCGGAAGCACCTCGCGCTCGACGAACTCCGTGTAGGTGCCCGACACCGTATCGTATTCACGGCCGCGCTCGCTGCCCTGGGCGTCCTGGCCGCCGTTGCCGATCTGGATGGCGATCATCGGCGGCACGCGGCGCTGCGCGATCAGGTTGTCGAGGGTGGTGGCGAGGTCCTTGTAGGCGGTCGAGCCGCCGTCGCCGATCACGATGAACGGCGCCTCGGTGCCACGCACATATTGCGCCGGCACATAGACGTCGATCGTGCGCGTCCAGGTGCCGGGATGACTGGTGGTGACGATCATGTTCGACTTGTCGTCCGGCGCCGTCATCGCCACCATGATCGAGCCGTTGTTGCAGCCCGCCGGATCGTCGCGGATCAGGCCGGGATTGTAGATCAGGCTGTCCTTCGACGACAGGGGGAAAGACGTGATCGTGCCGCGCGCCACGCCCTCCTTGGCGACGGTCTCGGGGGCGGGCGCGTGGGTCGGGCCGATGATGAAGTTTCCCTCGGCGGCGGCCGGCGGCAGGGTGCCGTCGGACAGCTCCGTCGCGCGCGGATAGTTCGGGTTGTTCGGATCGCGCGTCGGCGGTTTGGTGCTGAAGTCGAGGCCGGTCGTGTCGATGAAGTAGGGCGCCGCATGGTCGCTGGTGTTGGCGCCGGCGGGAACGGCCATGTTCTGGGTGACGCATGCCGTCTGAGCCAGGGCGGCCGGCATGAGCCACACGGCAGACATCAACGTCCCCGTGACAACGGCCAATATGTTGTTCATTTTCTTCTCCCGGAATCGGCGAGTCTCATATGCTCGTCTTCACGGGAAGTATGGCGAGCGGCCGGCTGGCGGTCAATTCCAATGGAACCTATGTTAGGTTTTGGTCGCGATCGGGCACTATCGATGAACTGGCGCGACACCGGATGAGTTCGGCGCCCGGATCAAGCTGGGACCGAAGGGCTTTATGGCTACACGGTCACCAAGAACGTCTCGCATAAGATGTTGTCGCCGCCGCAACTGCCCTATACGCACAACGCGACATCACCGGCGTTGGGCACGCCATGAAACGATTAAAGTGCCGGACGACCGCCATGACCACGACGACGATTTTGAAATTCCGACGCGAGTTAACGCGCCTTGGCGTCGGATAGTGTGCGCGCGATCAACAGGGGAATTGCATGAGCTTGTCCGGCATTTTTGCACGAATAGTCGCGCTGATCGGCGCCGCCGCGCTGCTGTGGCGCCGGCTGCAGGGCGCAGCACCTGAGCCGGCCTGGGGCAGCGCTCCGGTGGTGCCAGCGGCAAAGCCGCAAGGAAGCATCCCGACACTCAAGATGCCGACGGCCAGGGGGTGGACCGACGGCCAAATGCCAGTCGCGGCCCCGGGGCTCAAGGTCAATGCGTTTGCGACCGGTCTGAAACATCCGCGCTGGATAAACGTGTTGCCCAATGGCGACGTCCTCATTGCCGAGTCGAATCAGGTCGCCGGACCGGTCAGGAGCGTGTTCAGCTATGCGATGCAGGCGACGATGCGACGGGCCTCCGCCCTCGGCGAAAGCGCGAACCGCATCACCTTGTTGCGCGACACGGATGGCGACGGCATCGCCGAAAGGCGCGAAATTTTTATGGAGGGACTGAACCAGCCGTTCGGCATGGCGCTGCTGGGCGACACGTTCTATGTCGGCAACACCGACGGCGTGATGGCCTTCCCGTATGCGGCGGGCGCGAACCGCATCACCGCGCCAGGGCGGAAACTCACCGCCTTCAAGCCTGGCGGGCATTGGACGCGGAGTCTGTTGCCGAGCCCTGACGGCCGGAAACTTTATGCCGGGGTCGGTTCGTCCAGCAATATCGCCGAGAGCGGCATGGCCGTGGAGGAAGGCCGGGCCGCCATCTGTGAGCTCGATCTGGCGGATGGCAGCAGCCGCATCTTTGCCGGCGGCCTGCGCAACGCGGTGGGCATGGCATGGGAGCCACAAACCGGCGTGCTCTGGACGGTGGTCAACGAGCGCGACGGCCTCGGCGACGAGACACCTCCCGACTATCTGACCTCGGTCCGCGACGGGGGTTTCTACGGCTGGCCCTATTGCTACTGGGGGCAGACGGTGGACGATCGGGTACCGCAGGATCCGACCGCGGTCGCAAAGGCCATCACGCCGGACTACGCGCTGGGCGGGCACACCGCGTCGCTGGGTCTATGCTGGCTGCCGGCCGGCACGCTTCCGGGCTTTCCGGACGGTATGGCCATCGGGCAGCACGGCTCCTGGAACCGCAGCACGCTGAGTGGCTACAAGGTCGTCTTTGTGCCGTTCGAGAACGGGCGCCCGTCGGGGCCGCCGCGGGATATTCTGTCGGGGTTCCTCGCACCGGACGAGCGGGTGTCCTATGGCCGTCCGGTAGGCGTCACACTCGGTCCCGACGGCTCTATACTGGTGGCAGATGACGTTGGCGACGTAATCTGGCGCGTAACGGGCGAGCGACAGGACTGACCGGCCCACGACAGTTTCTGACGGAGAACGTAAGCGC
>DASRQT010000002.1:0-1720 GCA_035696485.1 Polyangia bacterium
CCCAGGCCGCGGTCCCGGGTGAGCCGGCCGCTGATCTCCCACACGCCCGGCCCGGTGACGGTGACGATGCGAACCCGGGTGTCGTCGCCCAGGAACAGACAGTCCTTCTGGAAGAAGGTGCTGGCGGTGATCGCGTACCCGGCGGCGTCGTAGGGGCGCCAGTTCGTTGAGCCGGCCGCCTTCCAGTCGACGAACAGGGTGGCGGCCTGGTCGATGAACGCGCACACGATCAGGCGCTTGCTCTCGGGCCGGAACTTCCGCCGCACGTCCCGGGTCAGAACGCCGTTCACGCTGTCCCATGTGGTGTCGTACACGTAGGCGGTTGCGCCTGCCCCCGGGTTGGCGGGCGGCGTGATGTGGAAGTCGGACGCGAAGTCACCCATGCCTGGGCGGCGGTGATTAATCGGGGCCGCCTGGACATGGAGCCAACGGCCGAGTCAATCGTCGCGACCCTGGGGATCGCCCCCTTCCTGGCCCGCACCGCCCGCCTGCACCGGTACGTCCTTGACCAGGCCGGGGCCATGCCGGCGCGGGTAGTCCGCAAAGTGCGCGCCTTCCTGGGCGGGCGAGAGTTCAGCGAGCCGCACCCCGACCTGCCCGAGTACGACCACGGCAAGGTGGGGCAGGAGCTGCTGGAGACCGGCAACGCGGCCCAGGCCAGCGCCATTCTCGACGGCTTCCCCGATCAGGCCCTGGCGAACGACGTGATCAACCAGGCCAGCCGGGTCATCCACTTTCTACAGCCGCTCTACCCCCGCCGCGTGCGTGAGACGCTGACCGGCCCCGTCGAGCAGGTGCCGAGCCGCCAGACGCTGGCGGCGTTCCGGCGCGCCTACCACGTCGCGTGCGAGCCGATGCTGGTGCTGCGCGACATGGCCGAGGGCAGCCTATCCCGCGACCAGGTGCGGGCGCTCGAACAGATGTACCCCGAGCTGTATCGCATCGTCGGCGCCGCCATCACCGCCGGGCTCGTCGCCGTGAAGGCACGCAAGGGCGCCGGCTGGACGCTGCCGCGCCGCAAAGAACTGGCCGTCAAGACGATGCTGGGCGCCGACGGCAGCAGCCCGATGCAACTGGCCGCCTATCAGCGCAGCTTCGCGAAGAGCGACAAGCCCGAGCGGCCGCGCGCCGGCGGCGCCGGTCGCGTCAACACCGAAGCGCTACTGACCCCCGGCCAGCGGCACGCCTGAATCGGGGCCGCCTTGGACCTTCTGCGCGATCTGCTCGCCGACCGACGCTGACAGCCCCAGTTCGGTGGCCAGCTGTGCGACCTGCGCTGTGGTGCTGCCGCCGCGCGCCGCCTGGACCAGCCGGGCCAGCTGGTAATCCGTGGCCCGCAGCGCTGGCAACGCCAGCTTCTTGACGCCCACCGCGCCCAGCCCGATCGCCGCGCCGGCCAGCGCCCCGGGGACGCCGCCGCTGATCGCCAGGCCGCCGCCCATCGCGGTGGGGATCGCGATGTTGCTGATCAGGTTGCCCAGCCCGGTCCCGCCGCCGGCAGCCTTCGAACTGCGGTCGGCCAGGACGTCCTTGATTTTCAGCATGAACGACATGTCCTTGTTCAGCTGGGTCAGTTGCGCCACGTCCACGCCGGCCCGCTCGCCAGCGGCGTTGATCGCCGTGTTCAGCGCCTTGTGGATCTCGCCGCTCGCCGCCGCCTTGGTCGAAGCCTTGGCCAGCGGGTCACCAGCGAATGCCACGCCGCCGACCTCGTTCCGCA
>DASRQT010000003.1:0-17972 GCA_035696485.1 Polyangia bacterium
GTCGGCCCAGCCCCATCTTGCGCTCAAGAGACTTGAGGCCGCCGTGGTGGCCAAGGCGCGCCCAGACGTGGCGCAGATCGACGTGACCAAGCGGCGGCTCCCAACCGGGAAACGCCCGGCGCAGGATCGGCACGTCGAACGACAACCCGTTGAACGTCACCAGCATGCTGTGTCCGCGCGCCACCGCGGGAAAATCAGCCAGGTTCCTCCCGGCCAGAAAAAGCCGCGGCCCATTGCGATCCAGCAGGCTGACCGCGGTCACGCCGGCAAAGTCACGCTCGTCGCCGCCGGTCTCGATGTCCAGATAGGCGGCGTCTTCGCCAAAGGCCGCGAACATGCGCCAGCGCTCGCGCGACGGCAGCATGGCGGCCAGGCGTTCGCTGTCCCTGTCGCGGAGCGCCCTCTGCGCGGTGGCGACCGCCGATCGCAGCCGCGGGTTTGCGCCGCCGTCAGCGGGAGGGCAGGAAAAGTCCTGCCAGCGTCTGATGCCCATCTGCCAGAGCCGGCGCTCCCGCGCGGGACCCAGCCCCGGACCAAGTTGAAACGTCGACTCCAGCACGACCTGAACAGATTATCAGGTATGCGAGCCCGGCGAAAGAAATGCCGGTCTGGCCCTGGTCAGGCCGAGCGCCTAGCGCGAAGACCGATTCAAGGCAGCGGCGGCGCGCCCTGGATTCTCGGTCGCTGTCGGGCTCGCTTCGAGTCCCAGGAACAGGAAAAAGTGGTCGAGGTTGGCCAGGATAGAATCGATGGGCGCAGCCGGGGCGTTAAACGTCTGCAGGTACGATCGGTACGCCTTTACCGCGCCGTCTCGCGCCGCGGCGTCGCGCAGCGGATCGCCGTGGGGCCACGGGTTGGCGTGCAGGTATTCACAAAATCGAGCGACCTGGTACTGGATTCCGAAGGCGCTGTGCAGTCGGTCACCATCGATGGGATGGGTGGCCAACCATTTCTTGAAGGTGGCCAGGGATTTGGCAAGGTTGGGCATCGTCACCGCGTGCCCCGAATATGTTCGGCCGCGACCTCTGCCGCCAGGAGAACTTCGAGGCCGCCGAGCTGGCTCCTGGCCGCGCTGACGCGGACCAAGAGCGCGACCAGGCTCGGGGTCGCCATCGCGGTGTCACCATCGGTGGCCGGAAGAGACTTCACCGCGTCCTCGAGGGCTGCGCGGGCGCTCTCAAGCAGGACGCGGGCGGCGGATACGCTCGCCTCCGCCGTTGTCATCGGTGGTGGCTTCGCAGCGGGCGCACCGGAGGGGGACCCGGCTTCTTGTTGCCTGCGCCCAGCTCGGAGGCGATCTCGCGCAGGCAGCGCGCGAGATCACGCACCTCGCCCTCGGGCGCGGCCAGGCCAGATGCGATTCGGTCAGCGATGAAGTCGGCCTTCTCGCTGGCGACGGTGACTCGGTCCTTGAACGACATGGACGTTGTCTAGGGAGTGATCTTTGCCGATCGTCCCGCGGAGCGCCGGTCGGCGCGTGCGCCCGCCGTGCCGGGTCCGGTCTCAAGGTGCCTTGCCTTGGTCTCCGCGATGAACGTGCGGACGACGTCGGGGACCGATTCATTGAAGCGGACGCGCCCACCGGCGATCTCGCGCAGCGCGGTGACGCAGGACTTGTTGTGACTTTCGACCAATGATCGGGCGCCTTTGGCCAGCTGGCGCGCACGCTCGGTCGCCAGAACGATCAGGGCGAAGCGATTCGGAACCTTCTCGAGACAATCCTCAACCGTTATACGTGCCACTGGGTCCTCCTACCGGGGTCACCAGTTCGTCACGCCGGTGCAAGTTGCGATTTTACAGCCCATATCGGCTGCTGAACGGAGCAGAGCATACGCTGGGCCAGACCCCACCGCAAGCCGATTTACCCGTCGATATTGAGCGGTTCGGTCACCAAAATTGACGGGGTAATCGTCGGTGGGATGACGGTTGGCGGAACCGCGGGCACTGACTTGGGTGCCGCGGGCTGGTCGCCTTCCTTGCGCTTGCTGGTTTCGTTCGACGCGCTCTTCTTCTGCGGGCCGAGGCTGTTGAGATCCCTGACACCTTGCTTCGTCATACCTTCGGGTAATTGCATTTGCTCACATCCTGGTAATTGTTGTTGATTGGACAAGTCGCGCTACGCGATTTATCGTCGTTCCGCCGGAAATTGCCGTCGGAATCGCCGCCGGAAATGGCCGCCGCAATGGCCGACGAGGTCGCCGCGCGGCAGGGCTTTCTGCGCAATGCACGAAAGCCAGGCTGGCCTTAAGGCTACTCCACAAAACCGCCGGCCGGGTGATTATCGACCATTGCGAATTCTACGCCTGCGTTATAAGCGGTACCATCTCGCTGCTTGATCTACGGAGGGCGATCGCCCGCCACTTCGCCCGCCACCGGCCAGATGGGCGGGAGGAGCTCCTGGCTGGTCCCATGCGGGGCGAGCTCCTGGGGGCCGAGCACCTGGCCGAACGCGCGCGCGCGGTGGCCCGCGACCGGCGCTTTGCGCGCCGAGGCAAGGGACGGCGCAAGCAGCAGGCACCGTTGCTGGCGCGTCTTGACCGGACCAGCCACATCATGGACGAGGCTCATGCGCGGCTGGGGGCCGATCGTGACGCCGATGTCGGGCCGGCGGGCGAGTGGCTGCTCGACAACTACCACGTGGTGCAGGAACACATTCGCGAGGTGCGCGAGAGCCTGCCGCACGGTTACTACCGCGAGCTGCCGGAGCTGACCAACGGGCCCCTGGCCGGATATCCGCGTGTGTACGAGCTGGCGATCACCATCATCGCGCACACCGAAGGGCGCATCGACCTGGACAACGTTGAGCTGTTCATCGACGCGTTCCAGGAGATCGCGCCGCTGTCCATCGGAGAGCTATGGGCCATGCCGGCGATGCTGCGGCTTGGGCTGATCGAAAACGTCAGGCGCATGGCGCTGCGGACGGTGCGGCGTCTGGACGATATCGCCGAGGCCGACCAGTGGGCCGCGCGTATCCTGGCTGCAAGCGACGAGAAGACCCAGGCGCTGGACGTCGCGCTCACCGATTTCGCGGTTCACCGCCAGGGGCTGAGCGCGACCTTCGTGAACCGGTTCCTGCAGCAGGTGCACCTCGCGCCCGGGCTGCTGCCGCCGCTGATGCGGCTCGAGCAGTGGATCAGCGAGGAGGGACTGGGCGCCGAGGAGGCCGCTTCGCGCGCGAACCAGCGGCTGGCTCACACCCAGATCATGATGGCCAACAGCATCACCAGTCTGCGCGCCATCTCCTACCGAGACTGGCGCGCGTTCGTCGAACGCCAGAGCCAGCTCGAGGCCGTGCTGCTGAAGGATCCGTCGGGCTTCTACCCGAAGATGACGTTTGCGACGCGGGATCTGTACCGGCACAGGATCGAACGCATCGCCAAACGCAGCGGCCAGCGCGAGGGCGAGGTCGCGCGCATGGCGGTGGAGCTGGCCACCGCGTCCGACGGGCGACGGTCCCACGTCGGCTACTTCCTCATCGACGACGGCGCGGCCGAGCTGGAGGCGGCCGCCGGGTACCGGCCGTCGCTCGGCACGGCCATTCATCGCTGGGTGCTTGACCACCCGAACATGGTTTTTGTGGGAGGCATCGCCACCGTCACCGTGGCGACGCTGGCGGCGCTGCACCTGGGGAACCCGACCCTGGACTGGAGGGCGTGGCTGGCCCTGCTGCTGCTGGCGGCGGTTCCGGCGACCGACATCGCCGTCAACGTCATGAATCAGCTGATCACGGCGTTCTTGCCGCCGCGGATCCTGCCCAAGCTCGATCTGCGGGAGCAGGGGGGGATCCCCGAGGAGCTGCGTACCGCGGTGGTCATCCCCACGATGTTCGGCAGCGTGGATGCCGTGCGCGAGGGCCTCGACAACCTGGAGGTTCAGTTTCTGGCGAACCGGGGCGCGCACCTGCACTTTGCCGTGCTCAGCGACTTCACCGACGCCGCCACCGAGGTTCGCGACGGCGACGCCGAGATCCTGGCCGCCGCGGTCGAGGGCGTGCGCGCGCTGAACGCGCGATACGCCGCCGGCGGGGGCCGGCAGGATGTCTTCTATCTGTTTCACCGACCCCGGCGCTGGAACGCGCGACAGGGCGTCTGGATGGGCTGGGAACGCAAGCGCGGAAAGCTGGGTCAGTTCAACCGCTTCCTGCGCGGTCAGAACGAGGATGCTTTCTGCGCCATCGTGGGCGACGTCGCCGTCATTCAAAAAGCCCGTTACGTCATCACGCTGGACGCCGACACGGTCTTGCCCCCCGACGGGGCGGCGCTGCTGGTGGGGACCATCGCGCATCCGCTCAACCGCGCCGTCTTCGATGCTGACAGTCATCGCATCGTCGCCGGCTACGGCATCATTCAGCCGCGGGTGGTGGTGTCGCTGCCCAGCGCCCACCGTTCGCACTTCGCCGCCATCAACTCGGGTCACCCGGGCGTCGACCCGTACACGACCGCGGTGTCGGACGTGTACCAGGATCTGTACGGCGAGGGCAGCTTCACCGGCAAGGGCATCTACGAGGTCGATGCCTTCGAGAAGGCGACGAAGGGCCGCTTCCCGGAGAACACGCTCTTGTCCCACGATCTCATCGAGGGCAACTACGCTCGCGCGGGGCTGGCGACCGACATCAACGTCTACGACGACTACCCGACGCGCTACACGACCTACAGTCGCCGCAAGCACCGCTGGATTCGTGGTGACTGGCAGCTTTTGACCTGGCTGGTCGGGCGCGTGCCGGGGCCCGACGGGCCGGAACCGAACCGGCTGTCGACGCTGTCGCGGTGGAAGATCCTGGACAACCTGCGGCGCAGCACGGTCGAGATCGCGCAGCTGCTGTTCCTGGTGGCGGCCTGGACCGTGCTGCCGGGGTCGCCGCTGGTCTGGACGCTGCTGGGGATTGGCTTCATCGGCGCGCCCTGGGTTCTGGCGCTGCTGCTGGTGGTGGTGCGGCCCCCTCTGGACAAGTCGTGGCGGGCCTATTACGCGGCGGCCGGGCGCGAGGCCTGGAGCAGCCTGCAGCAGGTGGCGCTGGTCATCGTCTTCTTGCCGCACCAGGCCTGGGTGTCGGTGGACGCGATCGTTCGCACGTTGTGGCGTCTCTTCGTCAGCAAACGAAACCTGCTGGACTGGCAGACCGCCAGCCAGATCGAACGCGCCGGCTCCGGCAAGGGTTCAACAAGCTGGAGCACCATGTGGCCGGCGGTCGCCATCGCCGCCGCGATCCTCGTCGGGATCACGTTCTACTTCGTCGCCACCGGCGCCAGTGAGCCGCGGCTGGCCAACGTCATGATTATCGCCCTGCCGATCACGGTCCTGTGGGCGCTGAGCCCCGAGATCGCGCGCGACCTCAGCGAGGCGCCGGCCCGTCGCGAGCGCCGACTCAACCGCGCGCGGCGGATCCAGGCGACGCGATACGCTCTGCTGCACTGGCGGTTCTTCGATCGGTTCGTGACGGCGGAGACCCACTGGCTGGCCCCCGACAACTACCAGGACGATCCGGCGCCCGTGGTGGCCATGCGAACGTCGCCGACCAACATGGGGTTGCAGCTTCTGGCCACGGTCAGCGCGTATGACCTCGGCTTCATCACCATCGAGGAGATGACCGATCGGCTGGAGCTGGCTTTTCGAACGCTGGAGCAGATGCGCCGCTTCCGCGGTCACTTCTACAACTGGTACGACCTGCACGACCTGCGCGTGCTGGAGCCGGCGTACGTCTCGACCGTCGACAGCGGGAATCTTGCCGGGCATCTGATCGCGCTGCGCCAGGCCTGCCTGACCATCGCCGACGATCCGGCCTTTGACCACCGGATCGCGCGCAGCCTGGAGGCAGCGCTGTTTCTGATTTTCCAGGGCCTGGGCCTGCTGGTCGCCCGCGAAAGCGCCGCCGCGCTCCCGGCTGTGCGGGCCGCCCAACGATCGGTCCACGCCGCCGCAAGCGCGCTGCGCGCGGGCGCGGGCCTGGCAGACGTGAAAGACACATTGGCCTGGCTGGCTTCGGTGAGCGAGCCGCTGGGGGTCGCGGCGGCGGCGCTGTCCGGCGGCGGCGTCGCGGCCGACTCTCGCGCGATGGAATGGCTGGGCTGGTGCCAGAGCCTGATTGCCAAGCATCGCGAACGCCTTGCGGCTCTGACGGCGCTGCCGGCACGCGGGCGCGCCGGCGAGGTCACCTTCACCTACGCCTGCTATCGAAAGCTGGCAGAGACTTTACCTGCCGCGTCGGCGGTGGTGGCGCGTCTGGACGCGCTGGCCACGCGCGCCTACGAACACGCGATGGCCATGGACTTCCGCTTCCTCTACGACGAGACGCGGAAGCTGTTCTCAATCGGGTATCAGGAGCACAGCCATTCGCGCGACAGCTCGTACTACGATCTCCTGGCGTCGGAGGCGCGGCTGGCCAGCTTCATCGCCATCGCCAAGAACGACGTCCCGGTCGATCACTGGTTCCGCCTGGGACGCACGTTGACCTATGCGAGCGGATCGACGGCGCTGGTCTCGTGGAGCGGCAGCATGTTCGAGTACCTGATGCCGCCGCTCGTGATGGTTTCGTTTGCGTCCACCGTCCTGGACCAGACGCACCAGGGCGCGGTTCGCCGGCAGATCACCTACGGCAAGGAGCGCGGCGTCCCCTGGGGGGTCAGTGAAAGCGCCTACAACCTGCGCGACCGCCAGCTCACGTATCAGTACCGCGCCTTCGGCGTTCCCGATCTGGCGCTCAAGCGGGGTCTCGGACGCGATCTGGTGATCGCCCCCTACGCGTCGGTGCTGGCGACGATGATCGATTCCAGACGGGCCCTGGCGAACCTGGCGACGCTGGAGAAAATGGGGACACTGGGGCGGTACGGATTTCGCGACGCGATTGACTACACGCGCCCGCCGCCCGGCCGCCGTTACGCCGTGGTTGGCAACTACATGGCCCATCACATCGGGATGTCTCTGGTGGCGCTGACCAACACGCTGGCGGCGGGGGTGTGGCCGCGGCGCTTTCACCTCGACCCCATGGTGCGCTCGGCCGAGCTGCTGCTGCACGAGCGCATTCCGCGCGCGCTGCTCCTGCAGCAGGCGCAGGCGACCGACACCACGGAGGGGCTGCCCGATCCCGCGCTGGATCGCCCGGCCGAGCGGCAGATAGACACCCCGTTCACGCCGCAGCCGCACATCGCGCTCTTGGGGCATCTGCCCTACACCATCATGGTGACGCAGGGGGGGGCCGGCTACAGCCGCTACGAGGACCTGGCGGTCACGCGCTGGCGCGCGGACGGGACGCGCGACCACACAGGTCAGTTCTGCTACCTCAAGGATCTGAGCACGGACCGCGTCTGGTCGTCGGCGCACCAGCCGGTGTGTGCGCCCGCCGATCGGTATCGGGCCGTGCTGGCGACCGATCGGGTGACGTTCCATCGCGCCGACGGCGACATCGAGACGCGCACCGAGGTGGTCGTCATTCCCACCGACGCCGCCGAGGTCCGGCGGGTGACCGTGACCAACAACAGCTCCAGGGCGCGCGAGATCGAGCTGACCAGCTACGGCGAGATCGTGATGGCGCCCCCGGACGCCGATCGGGCCCACCCCGCGTTCGCCAACCTCTTCGTCGAGACCGAGTGGCACGAATGGTGTACGGCCATCACGGCCACCCGTCGCGCGCGTTCGGCGAAGGAGAAGCCTCTTTGGTGCGTACACGTCGTGGACACCAGCAAGGAACGCGTGGGCGCCGTCAGCTTCGAGACCGACCGGTCGCGGTTCATCGGGCGCGGGCGCACGCGGCGCGATCCGATTTCACTCGAGACCGACGGTCCTCTGTCCTGCACCGCGGGCGCGGTCCTGGATCCGATCTTCGCGCTGCGCACGCGGGTTCGCCTCGAACCTGGGCAGGCGGCGTCCGTCGCGTTCACCACCATCATCGCCACCACGCGCGAGCAAGCCTTCCAGCTGGCTGATCGCTATCACGATCCTTACGCCGCCCAGCGCGCGCTGGACCTGGCCTGGGCCGCCAGCCAGGTGGAGCTGCGCGAGCTCAAGATCACGCCCGCCGACGCCGGCGTGTTTCAGGAGCTGGCCGGTTCTCTGTTCTTCGCCAATGATGCGCTGCGGGCGCCGCAGGCGGAGCGGCGGCGGAACCGGGGCTCACAGGCGCTGCTGTGGGCAGGCGGTATCTCGGGCGATTGGCCCATCGTCCTGGCCATGATCGACTCCCCGGAGGGTCTGCCCACGCTGCGGCAGCTGTTTGCGGCACACCATTACTGGCTGCGGCGCGGGATGACCGTCGATCTGGTTGTCATCAACATGCAGCCCTCCAGTTACTTCCAGGAGCTGAACGAGAAGATCATGGAGGCCGTGTTCGCGTCCGGGAACACCGGCGTCATCGATCGCCCCGGTGGCGTCTTCGTGCGCCGGCGCGACGGCCTTGGCGCCGAGGACCTGCTGATGCTGCGCGCCACCGCCCGGGTTCACATCACGTGTGATGGCCGAGCGCTGGCCCGCATCATCAGCGAGCGCACGACCGCGACCGGGGGCGGCGAGGAAGACAGCGACGTGGAAGGTGATGACGAGGGCAGCGATGGCACTCTGCGTCTGTCAGAGCGGATGGCGCCGCAAACTCTTCACGTCGCGCGGCGGATGGGAGCGCGCGCCTCCCTGACTCGCCGGTCGGTGGACGCGTCACGCGCGGGGCTGGGTCGACGCGCCGGCGAAACGGCGCCCGACCATCACGCCGCTGCGGGCCTGGCCTTCGACAATGGTCTGGGAGGCCTGGAGGCCGATGGCACATACCGATTGCACGTCCGTGACGACGCCGTACCACCCGCGCCGTGGTCGAACGTCATCGCCAACGCAAAGGGCGGGTTCCTCATCACCGAGCGCGGGGGCGGGTGTACCTGGGCGGAGAACAGCTACTTTTTCCGGCTGACGCCCTGGTACAACGATCCCGTCAGCGACCCGCCCGGTGAGGCGCTGTATCTGCGCGACGACCAGACCGGGGAGCTGTGGACCGCGACGCCGGCACCCGTCCGGCGCGACATCGGCTATACCGTTCGCCACGGGGCCGGCACCTCGTCGTTCGAGCACGAGCTGGGCGGCATCGCGACGCGCCTGACGCTGGGCATGGCGGGAGACGACGCCGTCAAGATCTCCCTGCTCAGCGTGACCAACCGCGGGACCCGGCCGCGGCGACTGACGGTGACATCGTACGCGGAGTGGACGCTGGGCGTTCTGCGCGAACATACCCAGCACCAGGTCCACACGTCGTTCCTGCCCGAGCACGGAGCGGTGGTGGCACGAAACTACTTCGACCCGCAGTTCGCCGGCTGGGTCGCGTTCTCGGCGATGAGCGAGGTCACCGGCCACACCGCCGACCGCAGGGAATTCATCGGCCGCAACGGATCCTTGGCCGACCCGGCCGCCCTGGGCGACGCCACCTTATCGGGCACCACCGGCGCCGGGATTGACCCGTGCGCCGTGATGCAATGCCAGCTGGATCTGGCGCCCGGTGAGACCCGCGAGGTGGTTGTCTTGCTGGGTGCCGCCGACGGCGAGCCCGAAGCCCGGCGCATGATGACCGCCTATCGCGCCGTCGCCGACGCCAGGGCGGCGTTGGCGCGATCGATCGCAGGCTGGACGGCTCGCCTGTCGGTCATCACGGTCAAGACGCCGGAGCCGTCCTTCGACGCAATGGCCAACAAGTGGACGCTGTACCAGGCGCTGTCGTGCCGGATGTGGGCCCGTTCGGCGCTGTACCAGAGCAGCGGCGCCTACGGCTTTCGCGATCAGCTGCAGGACGTGATGGCGTTTGTCTACGCGGAGCCCGCCCTGGCCCGCGAGCACATCGTGCGCGCGGCGGCGCGCCAGTTCGTCGAGGGAGACGTCCAGCACTGGTGGCACCCGCAGAGTGGACGCGGCGTCCGCACCCGCTTCTCCGACGATCTGGTCTGGCTGCCCTACGTCGTGGACCACTACGTGCGCGTGACCGGGGACGTGTCGATCCTGGATGAATCGGTCCCCTTCCTCGCCATGCGTCCGCTCGAGCCGCACGAACACGAGGTCTACGATCTGCCCGGAGTCGCGTCTGAACGGGGCAGCGTTTACGAGCACTGCTTGCGGGCGCTGCGCCGCGCGTGCACCGCCGGTTCGCACCAGTTGCCGCTCATCGGCATCGGTGACTGGAACGACGGCATGAGCCGGGTCGGCGTCGAGGGACGTGGCGAGAGCGTCTGGCTGGCCTGGTTCCTGATACAGACCCTGCGATCGTTCGCCGCCGTGGTGGAATCGCGGGGCGACCGCGCCACCGCCGCCGCCTTTCGCGCCCGCGCCGACAGCTACACGGCGGCGGTCGAGCAGCACGGTTGGGACGGCAAATGGTACCGGCGGGCCTACTTCGACGACGGATCTCCTCTCGGCTCGTCGACCAGCGACGAGTGCCGCATCGACGCCATTGCCCAGAGCTGGAGCGTGATCTCCGGCGCCGGGCAGCCCGAGCGGCAGGCGCAGGCCATGGCCTCGTTCGAGGAGCACCTGGTGCGGCCGGACGCGCGCCTGCTGATGTTGCTGACGCCGCCGTTCGACAAGACCGCCCACGATCCCGGTTACATCAAGGGCTACCTGCCGGGCGTGCGGGAAAATGGCGCTCAGTACACCCACGCCGCGCTGTGGTCGGTTCTGGCGACGGCCCGCCGGGGCGATGGCGATCGAACGTTCGAGCTTTACCAGATGCTCAACCCGCTCCTGCACGCACGCACCCCGGAAGAGGTGGCGGTCTACAAGGTCGAGCCGTACGTGGTGGCGGCGGACGTCTACACCGCGACCGGCCAGCTGGGCCGGGGAGGCTGGACCTGGTACACGGGCTCGGCCAGCTGGATGTACCGCGTGGCGCTGGAGTCCATCCTTGGTCTCAGCAAACGCGGCAATACGCTGCAGATCAATCCCTGCGTCCCGCGCTCGTGGAAGGACTTCCGCATCGACTATCGCTTCGGAGAAAGCCTCTACGTCATCAACGTTCAGGTGAACGCGGCCGCGGGTACGGGTGCCATCAACGTCGACGGTCGCGCGCTGGCCGGGACGTCAATCGCGCTTGTCGACGACCGCCGCTCCCACCATGTGACCGTGGTCGTGGAGGCGCCCGCCGCTCAGTTGTCCCAGGGCAGCGTGAACTCGTTGTCGGCGTCGTCGAGATAGCGATCGAGGTACGGGGAGTAGGTCGAGACCGAAACCTGGTGGGCGGTGGGATCGAACCGCATCAGGCGCAGATAACCATTGCCGCCGTTGACCTTCTTGCCGTTCGCGAACTCGCACGCGTAGTCGCAGCTCTGGTAGTTGGCGAGGATCTGGTGGACGTGCGTGCCGTCGGCGCGCGTGCTGGTCAGCCGTCCGGCGCCGGGGGTGATCACGTGTCCCGAAAGGACGAAGCGCACGTTGCTGTTGGGTTCGATCAACTTGCGAAACAGCTCCTCACCGTCGTTGATGGTCGAGTCCGGCTGATCGACCATGAGGTATGTGTGCGGGCTCCATACCTGCTCGGGGTGAGCGAGAAAGTCGTAACGATCGTTTCCGTACAGGTAGGCATGGGTGACGATGATGGCCTCCTTGTCGGCATGGCTCTTCAAGACCTGATTGGCCCAGGCCACCACCTCGTCGCGCGGCCCGAACTCCAGCGACATCAGCAACCAGCTTCGCCCGCCGGCGGCGACAATTGAAAAGTTGTTCTCGATGTGACCCTCTTCGTATGTGCCGCCGAACCAGGAAGTCGCGGCAAAGGCCGCCGGCGGGAAGTACGTGTTGATCATCCCCATGCGCGTGGCGAGGTTGGTGTAGTCGTGGTTTCCGGCCGTGACAACATAGGGTACGACACCATCCAGCGCGCGCAGCGCCGGCGAGGCGACGGCCCACTGGTCAGGGTCGTCCTTGTCAACGATGTCGCCGGCGTGAATCACGAACGCGATCTGTTGCTCGTCGCGATGACCGACGATCCACTGCGTCTGGGCCGGGAAGATGTCGTGAAAGACCGCCGCGTAGTACTGGGTGTCGGGAAGCACGACCACGGTGAAGGATTCAGGAGGAACTGGCGGCTTGCCCCCGATATCGTCGCCACACGAGACGGTCACCGCGGCGCATGCGACTAGACCGAGACTGACCAAACGCAACAATGACATCGTCTTGAAGGGTACAACACGCAATCGGAGCGGCAAACGATGAATGAAGCGGATTCGGCCGAAAATAGGCGCGATTACGACGTGGTGCTCTATGGCGCCGGGGGCTTTGTCGGCCGCCAGACCGTCGCCTACTTCGCGCAGACGGCCGCCCGGCATCGACTGCGCTGGGCCATCGCCGGCCGATCGCGTGACAAGCTGCTGGCCGCCCGAGCGCAGGCCGGCGCGCCCGAAACCGTGGACGTCCTGCTCGGCGACGGCCGTGACGAGGCGGCTGTCGACGCCATCGCATCGCGGACCAGGGTGCTGCTCAGCACCGCCGGACCCTTCGCGCTCTACAGTGACGCGATTGTCAGCGCCTGCGTCCGCAGGCGAACCCATTACGTGGATATCACCGGCGAGACGCCGTGGGTCAGGTCCCTGATCGATCGCCACCACGCCACGGCCGCCGCCGATGGGACGCGCATTGTCCCCTGCTGCGGTTTCGACTCGGTCCCGTCCGACCTGGGTGTATTTCTTGCCGTGCGACACCTGCAGCGGATCTCGGGGGCGCCATGCTTCAAGGCCAACGCTTATTTCCAGATGCGCGGGGGCATCAACGGCGGCACGGTCGCCTCAGCGCTGTTGCTGTACGAGCCAGGGCCCGCCCAGCAGGCGACGGAGCCATTCTTGTTGTCACCGGATTTCGAACCGTCGCCCGACGACGTCGAACGAAATCGCGATCCCGCTCGGCCGCACTTCGACGCCGAGGTGAACGCGTGGGTCGGCCCCTTCGTCATGGGACAGATCAACACGCGCGTCGTGCGGCGCAGCGCCGCCCTGTTCGTGCAGTGGGGCGCGCCGTATGGCCCGCGCTTCACCTACCAGGAATACGCCCGTTACGGCGGCCGGCTGGCGCGGGCAACGGCCGCGATGACAACCGGCGCGCTGGCCGCCATGGCGGCAGGAATCCGGCGGCCGGCGCTGCGCAAGTTGGTTCGCCCGCTCTTGCCCAGGCCGGGATCGGGGCCGTCCGAGAGCCAGATCAGCGACGGCTGGTTTCGGTGCCAGGTGGTGGCGACCGCAGAAGACGGCCAGAAGGCGAAAGTCCTCATGACTCACCAGGGAGATCCGGGCAACCGCGCCACGACACGATTTGTGTGTGAATCGGCGATGTCGCTGGCCGCTGCGCCAGGGGGCAGGGGAGGGGTTCTCACCCCCGCCACGGCATTCGGCCAGCAGCTGGCGGACCGCCTTCGACCCGCTGGACTGACCATCGACGTCAGTCCATGAGCGCGATCAGCATTTGGGCTTCTTGTGCGGGACGTTCTTGTAGACGTCGTCGATCTTGACCCAGTGGGGATGCGCGCAGACGAACTTGGCGATGTCGTCGGCGCCGACGAAATAGATCGGCGTCTTGACCCACGGGATCTTCCCCCCCGAGCCAGTATCGATCGCGTCGGTCGCGCCGATGCTTTCGCAGCGGGCCAGCGCGACGGCGGCCTTGGCCGCGGCCTCGCCCATCTTGTCGGGCGCCGGCCAGACGCTGCCGAACATCCGCCCTTCAACAATGGCCTGGATCGCCGACAGCTCCATGTCCTGACCGGTGACGGGAATTGATCCCGCCTTGAGGCCAGCACCCTTGATCGCCTGCATCACGCCGACCGATTCGCCGTCGTAGGAGACCAGGAACGCGTTGATCTTGTTGTTGGTCATGGTCAGCGCGTTTTCTGCGAACGCCTGCGCCGGCTCGGTCTTCCACCCCTTGGCGAACTGATCGAGGACGATCTTCACCGCGCCCGACTTGGCGTGGCTGTCGATGACCGAGTGATATCCCTGCTGCATCTCGGTCGCGCCGGTCTGTCCGGGATCGCCGCCGATCAACGCGTAGTTCCCTTTCGGAACCGCCTTGATCATCGCCTTGGCCGCGACGACACCGCCTTCACGGTTGTCGTGACCGATGAACGCGTCGTGCTTGGCGCCCAGGATCAGATCGTTGTACGAGGCCAGCGGCACACCGGCGGCCGCCGCCTTCTTGGCGATCGCGGCGGCGACGTTGAAATCGACCGGGTTGATGACGATGACGTCGACGCCCTGGGTGATCACGTTCTCGGCTTGCGCCACCTGGTTCAGCGCGTCGTTCTCGGCCGACTGGGTGATGACCTTGAAGCCGGCGGCTTCGGCCGTCTTGACGAAGAACGGCATGTCCGCGTGCAGATAGCGGTAGGCCGTCGACTGCTTCATCATGAAGGCAATCTTCTTCGTCTTCCCAGGCACGCACTGCTTCTTGGTGTCGGCGGCCAGCGAGCTCGTGCCGGTGGCCACCGGCGCCGAGACGCAGACGGCCAAGCAAAACATGACGGCTCGTCGCAAACCATTGTTCAGGCGAAAGTTCATGTCTCTGTCCTCCTACGGGCGTTAGGTTTCCGGCCCGATAGTTTCGGGGTCCCAGCCTGCCTCTTCACATCGCGCCTTTCAAGACGACTGTCATGGCATCTTCTATGCACAAATTGGGGTAAAAGTTCAGCGGGGTCGCCGCCCAAGGGTTGTGCCACCGCCGGTTGGGCGCTAAAAATCGCGCATGGCGAAGCAAGTCCCGCAGCGAGCACTGGTCACCGGCGCCTCCAGTGGAATGGGCGCCGCGCTCAGTCGCCGTCTGGCGGCGCGCGGCATCGAGGTCTGGTTGGCGGCGCGCCGTGCCGATCGGCTGGCAGACCAGGTCAAGCTCATCGAAGCCGACGGTGGGCGCGCGCACGCCCTCACGCTGGACGTGGCCGACATCGACGCGACGGTGGCCCGGCTGCAGCGCCTCGACGACGAGGTCGGTGGTATCGACATCGTCGTGGCCAACGCGGGCATCGGCGGCGCCAGGGGCGCCCAGCCGATGTCGCGCTGCCCGTGGCCCGACGTCCGCGACATGCTGCAGATCAACCTCATGGGCGCGGTCGCGACGGTGACGCCGTTCATCCCGCGCATGTTGCAGCGCGGGCACGGACAGATCGTGGGCATCTCCAGCCTGGGCGCGGACCTGCCCATCCCGCAGTCGGCGCCCTACGGCGCCAGCAAGGCCGGTCTGACGTTCTTCCTGGAGTCGATCGACATCGAGCTGCGCGCGCGTGGGGTCGCGGTCACGATCGTCCACCCCGGGTTCGTGCGTACGTCGATGCTCGCGGACCTGAGCCGGGTCGAAGGCCGGCAGCCGTTCTCGGTCGGCGAGCAGGAGGCGGCGCGCATCATCGATCGCGCCATCATGCGCCGCGCCCGTCTCGTCCGCTTCCCCTGGATCCTCAGCACCGCGAGCTGGGCGGTCCGCAAGCTGCCGCGCTGGCTGTCCGATCCGCTGGTGCGGCGGACGATGGCGCGTTCGCTGTCGGCGCAGGCTGCCCTGCCGTCACCCTAGGGCCCGATACCAGCAGTTTGTTGGGTTACTTGTTAACTTGCGCGACGTGACAGGACTCGCAGCCGCCGCGAACACGGATCCGCTCCCCGGGGTTCTGCTGGCTCTGGCCGTGATCCTGATCGCAGCCAAGGTGGGCGGCGACCTGGCCATTCGCGTCGGACAGCCGGCCGTGCTGGGCGAGCTGGTCCTGGGCATTCTGGTCGGCAACCTGGGGCTGGTCGGCGTCGACGGGCTCGACTACATCAAAACCGACACGTACGTCGGCCTTCTCGCCGAGATCGGTGTGGTGCTGCTGCTGTTCGAGATCGGCCTCGGTTCAACGGTCAGGGACATGATGAAGGTGGGCGGCTCGGCTCTGACGGTTGCCGTGCTGGGCGTGGTCACCCCCTTCGCGCTGGGATGGATCGCCAGCAGGGTGATGTTGCCGGGCGCTTCGGTCTACGTCCACGCCTTCCTGGGCGCTGCGCTGACCGCCACCAGCGTCGGGATCACGGCCCGCGTGCTGGGCGACCTGGGCCGCACCGACTCGGCCGAGGCGCGCATCATCCTGGGTGCGGCGGTGATCGACGACGTGCTGGGCCTGGTGGTGCTGACGACGGTGGCGGCGATCATTGGCGCCGCGAACGATCACGTGGCTATCTCCGGGATGGCCATCACCGTCGTCCTGCTGAAGGCCGTCGGTTTTCTGGTCGGCGCGGTGCTGGTCGGTCGCTTCGTGAGCCCACGCCTGTTTGGCGCCGCGGTTCGCCTTCGTGGCAGCGGCATGTTGATCGTGGTCGCGCTGGTGATCTGTTTTCTGTTTTCGTATGGCGCCAGCGCCGCCGGGCTGGCACCGATCGTGGGGGCCTTCGCCGCCGGGCTGGTCCTGGAACCGGTGCACTATCGTGAGCTGGTCGGGGAGAAATCAGACCTGTCACTGGAGTCCCTACTGGCCCCGGTCACGGCGTTTCTGGTTCCAGTCTTCTTCGTATTGATGGGGATCCGGATCGATCTGGCGTCCTTCGCGCAGCCAGGAGTTCTGTACTTCAGCCTGGCCCTGACCGCGGTCGCCATCCTGGGCAAGCAGGTCTGCGCTCTCGGCGTCGGCCGCGGGGTCGACCGCCTGTCCGTCGGTATCGGCATGATCCCGCGCGGTGAGGTCGGCCTCATCTTTGCCAACATGGGTCTGCAGATGACCATCGCCGGTACGCCGGTGCTGGACACCAGCACCTACTCGTCGATCGTCATCATGGTCATCCTGACCACGCTGGTGACGCCGCCGGCGCTGCGCTGGAGCCTGGCCCGCCGGCGCGGGTAGGCGTGGCGGAATGAAGTAGTCGACGAAAACCACCTCGCATCAAGGTATGAGCGCCTTTAACCGCGCTCGCAAGTCAGTGGCAATGATACCGCAACTGGGTCTGCCACTTGGACGTCAGGGCAGAACGAGGACTGGATCAGCAAATGATCCGCGGGCGACCGTATACTGGACACTGGGACGTGCCGCGAGCGGTGCGACCTGGCATGCCCAACTTGTCTGTTGCCTGTCTTGGGCGATGCACACTTCACCCTTGGGACATTCTTCGTCACGGCCACCACATGAGTCCGAGCACACTCGGAAGTCCGCCGCCGACGCGGTTGACGGTTGTCGACATGCCTTGCCATTGGCGCATCCCCCACTGGAGCACGAAGGTCGGCACACACCGATTAAGGTTGAAGCCGAGAGGGATACCTCACACAGCTGCCCGTTTGGGCAGGAGCCGGGTACGTCGGGGCGACAGCTCACGCCGCGTGACGGCGAGAGTCCAACTCTTAAACACATCTTCGCACCTCTCCCCCGAACGGATAAGCATGTCTGACCGCTTTCGCACTGATCGTCCTCTGTACAGGAGGGTATGCAAGCGCGAACTCGTTCGTTGACAGGACCACAATGATCGTTGCCGCCGCACTCCTGATCGCTGGCACACGTCCGGCGGCAACGACCTGATGCGCACGTCAATCCCTTGCCGCAACTCCTTGCGATGGAAGCGAACGTTGGATCTACGCATCCTTGGCCATCTCCCATCGGCCCGACTCGGACGCAGCGATAGATGCCCGCCCTTCTCGAAATGGCCATGCAGTTTTCGTTGACGCTGCATTGTCCGCCGGGGTCATTTGGTCCCCCACAGTTTGAGCCAAAACAACCAAGCCGGTCGTCATCACCGATCCAGCACACCGTTTCCCTGGGACAGCGCCCGCTGGAATTGCATTCCAGAATCCGCGTCAAATCGGCGGTTGATATGGCGGGTGGTTTGGAGTCGACCACGCGCGCGGGCGCGCCAGGAGCGGCCGGCCATGCGGGAACCCGGTCCGAGTTCCCTAGCAGCCCGTGGTGAAAGTCGTCGGGCTCACGGCGCCATCAGCTCCGGCGTGAGCCCGGTCGAGTCGCTCGCCGTCGGCCGATACTCGGGGTGCGGATAGCCAGGCACGGCGAGCAGGTCGTAGATGAGGTCGCTGAG
>DASRQT010000004.1:0-4405 GCA_035696485.1 Polyangia bacterium
CGCCTTGACGTCGCTCTCCAGCGCGTCGCCGGGCGCGGGATCGTCCGGGCCCTCGACGTCCAGCCCGACCAACCGCCAGTTGATGTGGCCGCGGTCGCGGATGCGCACGATCGGCTCCTGGCCGAGGTAGCAGCCCTTGCCGTAGTCGATGGCTTCCGACAGGCCGACCTCCATCGGAAAATAGTCGGCGGTGATCTCGCTACCCCACTTCGGTTCCAGCGCCGCGATGCGCGCGGCCTCGGCGGTCGCCGGCGCCAGCGCGGGAACGCCTGCTGCCGCCAGGCGATGGTCCAGCGCGGCCACGGCAGCGGCCGTCGCCCCGATCCAGAAGCCGTCGTGGCCGAGGGCGCGCACGCGGACCAACCAGTAAGTGTGCTCGCCGTCGCGCACCTCGGCGTGAGACAGGGGTGGCGCCGCGGCCAGATCCCCGGGCGGGACACCAACCGCCGTGAGCGACGCGGCAGCGGCTGGACCCACCAGCGCCATCAACGTCATCTCGGGGCGCGGCGTCGCCACGAAGTCGTCCATGATCGCGTAACGCGACAGCGACGACGCCGTGGCCTCGGCCTGGCCGCCAGGCACCACGATCCACAGGTCGTCCGGGCGAACGAACAGATGCAAGTCGGCGACGATATGGCCCTTGGTGGTCAGCAGCACCGACCGGCTACCGGCGCCCACCGGCGTGCCGGCCACGTTGCCGGTGACCAGACCGTGCAGAAAGCGAATCCGGTCGGCGCCCGTGGCCACGATCACCTCGCGCCCGCCCAGCAGCGGCGCGTTCAGATCGACGCGCGCCGCCGCCCGATCGAGGATGCTGACGTCGGTGGTCTGGTCGGGATCACCCATGGGCCTTCTTCATAGCGCGGCGTTCCTCGAGGCGCACGACGCGCCGGCGATCGGCGTCCTTGAAACGGCGCTTTTCCTCGGCGGTCTCGGTCACCAGCGGGGGAACGGGACGGGGGTGCCCCTGGCTGTCGACGGCGACGAAGGTCAGGTAGGCGCGCGTGGTCTGCTGGCGTTCAAAGGTCGTGGGACTTTCGGACAGCACCCGGACCCCGACCTCCATCGACGTGCGCGCCGCGTAGTTGACCTGGGCCTGCAGGATGACGGCCTCGCCCAGATGCACGGGATGGAGGAAATGCAGCCTGTCCATCGATGCCGTGACCACGGGGCCCTTGGCGTGGCGGGCGGCGGCGATGCCGGCGGCGATGTCGATCCACTGCATCAGAATGCCGCCGAAAATCGTGCCGTGGACGTTGGTCAGGCCGGGAAGCACCAACTGGGTGGTCTCCACACGGGACGCGCGCGGGGTGTTTTTACGAGGTGGCACCGGCTACCTGTGATGCCGGTACCATGCGCCAGCGTCGGCGGTCAAACCGCACCGACGGCGCAAAGCGAATGCTCTCCGCCGCGACGGTGTGTATATTGGGCAGCCGATGTCCACGACGGAGACGCCTGCCGGACTGGTCTTGCGACCGTGGGTTGTTGCGCTGCCCACCCTTTTCATCCTCGCGCTGCCGGCTACCGCCGCCGCCAAGAAGCTCACGCTGCCGGAGCTTCTCGACATGGCGCGCGCCGCCAACGCCGGCCTCCTGGCCACCGCCGCGGCGACCAACGCCATGGAGGCGCAGGTCTCCGAGGCGCGCCGCAACTGGCTTCCGTCGGGCGACGTCTTCTCGATCCTGGCGCCCTCCCCCAACATCCACTGCACTGACGCCGCGCACGGCGGTGGCGGCGTCGAGAACTGCACCAGCACCAACTACGCTGAACCGACGCCGCAGAACACGCTCGGCAACCTGAGCGGCGTCTTCACGCGGACCGAGGTCAAGCTGATCCAGCCGATCTGGGACTTCGGCAAGATCTCGGCCGGGGTCGACGCCGCCCGCGCCGGTGTCGGCGTCGCGCGCGCGCGCGAGGCCGGGGCCCGCGCCGACCTCGAGCTGAACGTGCGCAAGGCCTATTACGGGTACAAGCTGGCGCGCGACCTGCTGGCCACCCTGGAAGAGGGCAGCGGCTACATCGACGACGGACAGAAACGGGTCGACAAGGATCTGGCGGCCGGCACCGGCACCGTCACGGTGACCGACAAGCTGCGCCTGCGCACCATCCGCGCCGAGGTCGACGCGCGGCTGCTGGAGGCCAAGCGTCTGGGCAACCTCGCGCGTGACAGCTTGCGCGTGCTGACGGGAGCCACCGGGGAGCTGGAGGTGGACGAAGAACCGCTGGAGCCGATCGACGTCAAGGAACGCCCGATCGCCTACTACGAAGATCAGGCGCGCTTCAACCGGCCCGAGGTGCAGATGCTGGACCATGCGGTCAAGGCCAAATGGGCGCTGGCCGATCTGGAACGACGCAAGGAATACCCGGACCTCGTGCTGGTCGGCACCGCCGCGCTGGCCCACGCCAGCAGCGTCGACAACCCTCAGAACGCGTTTCTCAGTCACTATTACAACACCGCCACCGCGGGCATCGCGGCCGCGCTGCGGGTACAGCTCGACATCGGCCCCAAGCTGGCGCGCGCGGATCGCACCCGCGCCGAGGCGCGCGAGATCGAGTTTCGGCGAACCGAGGCGCTGGGCGGCATCGCGCTCGAGGTCCGTCGGGCCTACGGCGAGTTGACCGAGGCGGTTGACCGGACCGAGGCGCTGCGCAAGGGCGAAAAGGCCGGCAAGGCCTGGATCTCGGCGGTGGCGCAGAACTTCGCGCTCGGGCTGGCCGAGGCGCGCGATCTGTCAGACGCCCTGCTCGCGTTCTTCCAGATGAGAGCCCGTTATCTCCAGTCGGTGTTCGACCTGAACGTCGCCTCCGCCGCGCTGGCGCGCGCCACCGGCGCGTCGGCGCTGTAAGCGACCGGCGTCGGCGTCGCGCCCGAATCATCGTCGGCGAGTAGGGCCGGGCCGACCGCGCGGCGAGCATCGTCGACCAGGGTGGTCAAGCGCGACAGGACGCTGCCGAGGCCGGCCGCCTCCTCGGGTCGCAGGCCGGGCAGCCGCCGGCGAACCTGACCGAGTCGCGCCTCGAAGTCGTCGAATGTCAGGGCCTGGCGGACCCGGCGCGGGTGGTTCGCGACCAGCCGCTCGACGAAGATCTGCAGCGCCGCGGCCAGCGGGGAGGCGATGAGGACACCCACGATGCCGTACGCGTCGGCCAGGGCCACGATCAGAAACACGACCAGCGTCGGGCTGAAGGCGCGCGCGTCGAACACGCGTCGCGCGACCCAGCGATCCAGCAATATCAACACCACCAGCGTGGTGGCGGCCGCCGCCACCCCCATCGGCAGGTTGGTGGCATAGCCGGCGGCGAAGCCCGACATCGCCGCCAGGATGGTCCCGACGAACGGGATCAGGCGAAAGAGCCCGGCCGCCAGCGCCGGCAACATCGGCGTCTTCAGGTAAGCCAAGTGAAACGTGATGCCGAGGACCAGCACGGTCAGCAGACTCTGTCCCAGATCGCTGCGGACGTGGGCGCCGACGCCGGATTCCATGGCGCGCCAGATGTCGCGCGCGCGCGACCGTTGCGCGGCCGGCACCAGCGACATCCAGAGCCGTTCAAAGAACTCGCGGCTGCTGCTCCAGTACAGGCTCAGCGCGACGACGATCAGGCCGCGCCCGGCCAGGTCGAGAATGTTCATCGTCACGCCCAGCAGCTGCGTGGCCAGCGCGCTCAGCCGCTCGGTGCCGAGGAGCTGGCCGATCTCCGTGGCGGGCGGCAGACGGCGAACGATGAAGCTCCAAATTGGATTGACGGGATTGACCGGATTGACCGCGCCGGCGCTATCGCCTGCCGCCCGCAGCCGCTCGTAGAAGCGCGACAGCCCGTCCACGACGGACTCCATCTCGCGCAGCGTCGCGTGCGACACGATGTAGAGGAACGTCGCCAGCACGCCCAGGCCCGACAGGTACGTCACCGCCAGCGCCAGCCCGCGGCCGAGGCGCGGCTCCATGCCGTCAACGAAAGGACGGGTCGCCGCCGCGACCACCAGCGACAGCAGGAACAACACAGCCGCGCCGCGAAAATTCCACAGCAGCGCCGCGAACATCATCGTCGCCAGCGAGACCGCCGCTATTCGCGCCACGCCTTTCACCAGGAAGCCTTTCGCTGCGCCAGCAGGTGATCGAGGTCGGTGGCGATCGACTCGACCGAATCCTCGACCGTCTCCGCGCGCTGCGGCGGCAGATCGCTATCGGGGACGCGTGCGCGTAGGTGCTTGCGGATGTCCTGCGCCACCTGTTGCACCTCGTAGCGAAGCACGCTCACCCGGTCGCGCCCCTCGGGCACGCGCTTGTCCTGCGCCTCCACCCCCAGCACGAATCGGTTCAATAGCAGTTGCAGGATGGCCGCCATGGGGATGGCCAGCACCGCGCCGGCCACGCCCAGCACCGAGGCGAAGGCGGTGATGGCCAGG
>DASRQT010000005.1:0-3874 GCA_035696485.1 Polyangia bacterium
GTTACGAACCCATGCGGCATTCCCATCCAGATGTCGACCCCGGCGTCGACGCCGGCCGCGACGGCGTTCCCGACATAGCGGCGGGAGTCGTCCAGCAGCACCTCGTCGTCTCCCACGTGAACCCGGATGGGAGGCAGACCGGTGAGATCAGCGTAGAGCGGCGAAGCCAGGGGGTTCTTGGGATCGGTCACCCCCAAATAGGACCGGACCAGCCCGGCCGCCTGGGACTTGGTGAAGTACAGCTCGGCTTCCGCTCGGGTGTTATAGCTCTCGCCGGTCAGCGCGAGGTCGGTGATGGGAGAGAATACCGCCGCGCCCACCGGAGCGGCGGCGTCGCCGGAGGCTGCTGCGGATGCGGTGGCCAGCAGCACCAGGGCCAGATTGCCTCCCGCCGAGTCGCCGGTGAGGGCGACCCGAGTGATTTCCTGGTCCATCAGCCCGCGATAGCAGGCTTCCAAGTCCCGGACCGCCGCCGGAAACGGATCCTCGGGCGCGAGCCGGTAGTCCGGGATGAAGGCATCGGTACCGGCGCTCAACGCGATGTGGCCGGCGAAGTTTCGGAACGCCCGGGCGGTTCCCCAGATGAACCAGCCGCCATGGACGTGAAGGATCGCGGCTCTCTTTCGGCTCCGGGGCGGCCTGGCCCACCAGCCGGATATCCCGCCGACCGTCGCGGCATCAAAGGTCACCCCCTCCGGGACAGCGACCCGTTCCATGATCTCATCGAAAAAACCGCGGCCGGCTGTTCCCTGGGACTGGCCTTTCACTGGTGCCACCGCCGATCGCAGCGCGGCTGCCGCGGCCGCATCTTCCCCGCTGAGCGGATGGATCTCCAACCAGGGGGCGCTGACTGCCGTGTCAGGTTGCATTTGCCCTCCCTGCGTTCTCCAGCTCCCAGGCGAGTACGGCCCCGGAAGCGCCGGCATGGTCGAACAGGATCTGAGCGACCGCTCCGAGCCGCTCGGTACGGGCCCAATCGCGCTGCAGTTCTCCGGCCAGGGCGAGCCAGGTGATCGGCTGGGCACCCGCCGCGACCACCCGGCGGACGGCCATGTCATGGGCTTCCGGAGAGACGCCGCCCGACGCGTCGGTGACGACGTAGACGTCGTAGCCGTCGCCCATCGCATGGATGGCGGGCTGCACCAGACACATCTCCGACCAGAGTGCCGCGATGACCAGCTTCTTGCGGCCGGTGTTCTTTACCGCATCGACGACCCGGCGGTCCTCCCAAGAGTTGATGAAGCTGCGGTCGATCGGCTTCTGGTCGGGAAAGACTGCCTGAACCTGCTTGAAGATCTCACCACCGCGTTGCGCATTGATGGTGGTGAGAGTCGTCGGCACACCGTATGCCTTTGCGATCTTCGCGAGAGCCGTCACATTGTTGATCACCATCGTGGGCTCGTGGCTGTTGACGTTGGCCAGCTGAGAGGGCTGGTGATCGATCAGGAGCAGGGCGCAATTCTCCGGCGTCAGCAGCGCGTCGAGCCCGATCTTGGCGAACGTTTGCGTCATTGTCCCATCCGGCTGGTGAACTGGTTCATGTCGAAGTAGTCGCGCCAAGCATTGATCTTGCCGCCACTGACCTCGAAGGTCCCCATGACCGGCAGCTCGAACGACTTGTGAGGGAGCTTGAAGACGTCCACCCGCTCGGTCATCACGATCGGACCATTGGCTGCGATGTTGATGACCCGGAACTCGATGCCCTCGATGCCTGGCGCGCCCGGGCGGATGAACGAGGCGATATTCTTCGCGATGGCCTCCCGGCCGGTGACCGGCGTCAGCGGGATATTATGATAGACGGCGTCGGCGGTGAAAAATGCGGCCAGCTCGGCGGCCCCGATATTGTCGGACCACGCCGAGCAAAACCTGCGCACTACCTCGATAGGGCTCTCCATCTGGCTCCTCCTGCGGTCGATCCTGGTGGCACTCCGCCGGGCGCCCATCAATGCCAGCCCCGCAGCTGACATGATTCCGGCACCACCAACCGCATAGAGGAACTTACGGCGCGAGCTCTCCAACTCGTTCTTGTCCATGATTGCTCTGGCATCGATGGCTGCTCAGTTGTGGCGAAGCGACACGGCTTGAAACCTCATCTGGGTCAGGCCACCCGGAGCACGATCTTGCCGTGTGGCCTGGGTCGGGCCGCTCCCCGCCCATCCGGCGACCGGTTCCCGGCCATGTCCTTCCAGGCCAGGACCGCATCCTGGAGCGGGTACACGGTCGCGACGTCGGGTCGGAGCGTCCCCGCTTCCAGCAGTCGCGCGATTCTGCCGAGCCCGTCCGCGGATGGCGCGAGCCGCATCATCGCGCCCGACACATGGTGCCTCGCGGTCTCTTCCTGCGACACCGGCTGGGTGGCCGCGACCAGACGGCCGCCTTCCTTCAAGACCAGGAACGACCGCCGCTGGGTATCGCCACCGATCAGGTCGAAGACCACATCGACCTTCTCTCGCAGCACCTGCTCGAACTGTTCCGCTCGATAATCGATGACTCGGCTGGCGCCGATCGACTTGAGGTACCCCGCATCGTCGCCGCCCGCCGTGGCAATGACGGTGGCGCCGGCCTGCGCTGCCAATTGCACCGCATAGGCGCCCACCGCGCCGGCACCCCCGTGGATCAGGATCGTCTGTCCCTTTTCCAGGTGACCGTGGGTGAAGATTCCCTGCCACGCAGTCTGGGCGGCCACCGGCACTGAGGCCGCCTCCTCAAAGGAGAGGTTGGCTGGTTTCCTGGCGATGGTGGCCGGCTTGACCGCCAGATACTCCGCGTAGGCGCCCATTCCGCTGATACCGAACACGGCATCACCGGGCGCAGCTGCCGCCACGTCGCGGCCCGTCTGTTCGACGACCCCGGAAAACTCATGGCCCGGTATCCACGGGAGGTGAATCGGAAGTATCTGTCTGGCCGTGCCGGAGGCCTCGACCAGATCCAGGTGATTGACGGTGGTGCCCTTGACCTTCACCAGGAGCTCGTCGGGCGCGATCGTCGGCGTCGGCACGTCGTTGAACACCAACTGCCCACCGTATTCCAGCAATCTGACCGCTTTCATGCGGGCTCTCCTTATCACTCCGGAAGACAGGCAAGCGCCTTCACGCCATCTTCGAGCCCAGGCTCCGGCGAAGGGAGGTCCAGAGCCTTCCAGCTCCGTCCTGCATCATCTGATCTGAAGAGTCCGTGATTATTGGTGGCGTAGATGACGCCTGGTTCGCCAGTATGAGTGGCGAACCGAGCCGCCGTCGTGCCCTTCGCCTCCGGCAGGCCGCTCATTGCCAGCTCCCATCGCTTGAGCCCAGTCTTCCGATAGACGTACGCCTCGGCCCGCGGCGGCCAATAGGCCGACCCGGGGCCGTCTGTTGCGGATACAACCACAGTATCTGGATCCGCAGGATCCACGGCAACGCCCACGAGGTAGAGGTGCTTCAATCCATCCTCGGGCGATCTCCACGAGTCCCCAGCATCGGTGCTTTCAAAGTACCCGTCGCCGGCGGCCGAGTAGATCCGCCCAGGTGCAAGGGGGTGCGTCATCGCCGTGTGCGTGTCGTACGGACCGCCGCGAACGCGATCACGCCAGGTCCGCCCACCGTCGAACGTGCGCACGAGCGCTCCAGCCTCGATCGCGACGAAAACGCGATCCGCGACGCTCACATCGGCTTCGATCCACCGAACATGATGCGTGTGGGGCCGTGGGGGAAAACTCCAGGTGTCAGCTGAGGGGAGCGCGCGCAAGCCGGGGAGGTCCACCCAGCTGTCGCCACCAGTGTCGGAGCGAAACACCGCACTTGGTTCGGTGCCGGCATAGACGATACCGAACCCGTCAGGTTGTTTCGCGTGACCCACATCAACCGCGGTGACCATCGGGTGGTCGATGCCCGGT
>DASRQT010000006.1:0-2339 GCA_035696485.1 Polyangia bacterium
GACGGCGCCGTCCTGGCCGAAGATCTTCCCCTTGAGCTCCGCCTCGAGGTTGGCGAGCCGTTCGCGATCGTCGGCGGCGACCCGCTTGGGCGGGATGCGCGCCATGGTGGCGATGACCGCCTCGATCTCCTTGCTGGTGACCCGCCGCCGCTTTGCCGGCGGCGTCGTGGTTCCGCTGCCCGCCGTCGCCGCTTTCGCCCTGCCACCACCCCCGCCCTTGATCTTCAGCGCCGCCCCCGCCTCGTCGATCAGATCGATGGCCTTGTCGGGCAAGCGGCGATCCTGCAGGTATCGGGATGACAGATCAGCAGCCGCGTGCAGCGCCTTGTCGGTGTAGGTGACGCCGTGAAAGTCCTCGTAACGCGAGCGCAGCCCCTTGAGCACCTTGACGGTCTCCTCGATGCTGGGCTCCTCGACCTCGATGGCCTGAAAGCGCCGCGCCAGCGCCCGATCCTTCTCGATGTAGCTGCGATATTCCTTGTGCGTCGTGGTGCCGATGCAGCGAAGCTTGCCCGACTGCAACGCAGGCTTGATCAGGTTCGACGCGTCCATGGCGCCGCCCGATGCCGCGCCGGCCCCCACGATGGTGTGCAGCTCGTCGATGAAGACGATGGCGTTTTCCTTTTCCTCCAGCGCGCGCAGGACCGCCTTGAACCGCTCCTCGAAGTCGCCGCGATACCGCGTCCCCGCGACCATCGCCCCCATGTCCAGCGCATAGATGGTCGATCCGCGCAGCGCCTCGGGCGCCTCGCCCAGCTCGATGCGGCGGGCCAGACCCTCGACGATGGCGGTCTTCCCCACCCCGGCGTCGCCGACGAACAGCGGGTTGTTCTTGCGCCGCCGCGCCAGCACGTGCAGCGCGCGGGTAATCTGGATCTCGCGCCCGATGAGCGGATCGATCTCTCCGGCGCGCGCCCGCTCGTTGAGATTGGTCGCGTAGGCCTCCAGCGGATCGGTGGGCGCATCGTCTGCGTCATCATCGGCTGGCTGGCGCCGGCCCCCTTGATCGCCGCTGCCGGGCGTCTTCGCCGGTAACAGCTTGGAGATGCCGTGCGAAATGTAGCTGACGACGTCGAGGCGCGAGATCCCCTCTTCCTGCAGAAACACCACCGCGTGCGAATCAGGCTCAGAGTAAAGCGCCACCAGGACATTGGGGCCATTGGCCTCGTCCTTGCCGGCGCCGATGACGTGATTCACGGCGCGCTGAACCACCCGCGCGAAACCCAGCGTCGGGTGGGCGCGGTCGCGTTGGTCCTCGGGCAGAGGTTTGATCTCGGCCTCGAGGAACGTCTCCAGCTTGTCCTGGATCCGCTTGACCGAACCGCCGCAGTGCTTGACCACCTCGGCGGTCTTCTCGTCGCCGAGCAGCGCCAGTAGCAGGTGTTCGAGACCGGAGAACTCGTGACCTCGTCGGGTGGCGTCGTCCAGCGCGCGCCTGATGACACCTTCCAGCTCCGGGCTCAACATTGGCTACTCCTTCGCAGCGAACACTGCAGCGGCATCTCGTGCTCGCGCGCAAACTGCATGACCTGGTGAACCTTGGTCTCGGCGACATCGTAAGGAAAAATGCCCGCCACGCCGATGCCCTTGGTGTGAACGTGCAGCATGATCTGGTGCGCGGCGGTGGAATCGTGGCGGAAGAACTTCATCAGGATATAGACCACAAACTCCTGGGTCGTGTAGTCGTCGTTGTGCAGCAGGACCTCGTACAGGGGTGGGCGCTCGACCTTGGGCTTCTCGAGGATACCCAGCGCCTCCTTGGGCTTGGACAGGGTCTCGAGATCCTCAGTCTTGTCGGGGCGCTTGGGCATACGTTTCGACGTGGATCGTAGCGCAGTCCGCCGCGGTCACAAGTCTTGGTTCCGTCGACGCTCCGAGATCTGTGCCAGGGCCCAGACAGCCGCCTCCCGGACCACCGGATTTTCGTCCTGGGTCAGTCGCTCCACGACGGGCAAGGCGGCCTCCGCGCGGGCTGCCCCCAGCGCCAGCAGGGCGTTGCGACGGATTCCGTCGTACTGGGCGCGCGCCAGCGCCATCCCGGCCGCCAGCCGTTCAAACTCCGGGCGCGACAGCGCCGCCATGTCGGCCGGCTGCATCAGCCCCAGCGGCCGTGGCTCGAAGCGCCGGTCGCCGACGGGGATCTCGGTGCGGTTGAACGGGCAGACATCCTGGCAGACGTCGCAGCCGAAGACGCGACCGCGAAATCCGCGGCGCAGCGGCAACGGCACAAGGGCGCGGTTCTCGATGCTCTGGTAGGCGATGCAGCGCCGCGCGTCGACGACCCCAGGCGCGGGGAAGGCCTTGGTCGGGCAGGCGTCCAGGCACAGGGTGCACGCGCC
>DASRQT010000007.1:0-7295 GCA_035696485.1 Polyangia bacterium
CGTGCGCGACGCCAAACAGCCCGCCGTAGAGCGACAAGGTTCCGCCGTCGAGGTTGCGCATCCCGACCACGACGATGGTGTACCCAACCAGCGCTACGATCGACATGCGCAGCGGTCCGACGCGATCGATCATCCCGCCCAGGCCGAGGCGGACGCCCAGCGCGCCCAGCGTGTACCAGATGAAGAACCCGCGCACGCTGGTGATGCCCAGCTGCAGCGCCATCGGCTGGTGGAACGTGAACATGGCGCCGTAGGCGATGCCGGCGATCACCAGCACCAGCAACATGCGCATCGTCGACGGACGCCGCAGCACGGTCAGGATGCCCCTCACGTGTAACCCCGACGTCCCGCGGCGCGTCTCCTGAATTCGCCGCGTGAAGCCGAGGCCAATCGCCGCCGCGACCGCCGCCATCAGGAACGCGGAGGCGGGGCCCAGGTAATCGATCATCGGCTCCGCGAAGGCCGGCGCGATCGCGCTGGTGACCAGGTTCGCGCTGCCCCAGACGCCGATGGTCTGGGCCAGCCGTTCGCGCGGCGCCATCTCGGAGACCAGCGCCGATCCGGCACAGTAGACCAGCGCCCAGGCCACGCCCTGCGCCCCGCGCAGCGCGACGGCGAGGATCCCGGCGCGCTGGACCAGCAAGAAACCCAGGGACGTGACGATCAGAATCACGGTCGCGGCCCGCAGCATCGGCACGCGGCGCACGTGGTCGATGCGCCAGGCGACCAGCGGGATCACGGCCACGGCGGCCAGGCCAAACGACCCCGAGACCAGGCCGACCTCGAAGGGACCGGCGTGCAGGCGCGAGACCAGGATCTTCGGCAGCAGGAAAAAGACCGAGAGCGACAGGCCGCACGCAAACTGCAGGGTCAGGAGGGCGACGAACGCGGGGGTAAAAAGCCGCGCACGGTCGAGCTCGGGTGGATTCAAGCGCAGGCTCCAGCGCGCCTGATGGGGTAGACGGACGAGGGTAGCGTGATCACCTTAACCGAAACCCATGAGCAAGCGACGGAGGACGACATGACACGCGTGGTGGGATCTCTCGACGAGGGCCGGGTCAGCTTTGGGGACAAGGCCGAGATTGAGGATGCCCGGGCAACCGATCAGGTCTGCGGGGCCGAGATGATCCGCGCCGACGCGGCCGCCGCCACCGACTATCACGGCCGCCTGTACTTCTTCTGTTCGCGGGCGTGCAAGCAGCAGTTCGACGCCGACCCCGAATGCTACGGAGCGGCGACCTACGCGCCGGAAGCGCCGCACTGAGGCGGCCGTCACTTGCGGGGAGGCGCCGGCTTCAACGCCGCCGAGTTGATGCAGAACCGCAGGCCGTTCGGCGACGGGCCGTCCTCGAAGACATGGCCCAGGTGCCCGCCGCAGCGGCTGCACATCACCTCGGTGCGCACCATGCCGAGCGATCGGTCGGATTCGGTCTGCACGCTATCGGTCTGGGCCGGCTGGGTGAAGCTGGGCCAGCCTGACCCGGAGTCGTATTTGCAGTCAGAGCTGAACAGCTCGTTGCCGCACGCCGCGCACAGATAGGTCGCGTCGTCGTGTGAGGCGTAATGGGCGCCGGTGAAGGCGCGTTCGGTCCCCTTTTCGCGCAGGACGTGGAACTGTTCCGGCGTCAGCAGCTTGCGCCACTCGTCGTCGCTCTTGATGACCTTGTCCTTGTCCGCCATGCGACCGGAGGATAGCGTGCCACCGACGGCGACGCACGTTAGTGCCGCAGATCGAGGGACAGCTTGATCAACGCCGCCGAGACCGCGACCAGCACGGCCACCCGCACGAAGCGATCGCCGCCGCGCAGGGCCAGGCGCGTACCGACGGCGGCCCCGGCGATATTCGACAGCGCCATCGGCAAGACCACGGCCCACTGGATGGTTCCGCGCGCCGCGAACAGCGCAAACGCGGCGATGTTCGAGGCCAGATTGACCACCTTGGCGTTGCCGGAGGCGCGCGTCAGCCCGTCGCCCAGCACCACCGAGAAGGCGATGATCAACATCGATCCCGTGCCGGGACCGAAAAATCCGTCGTAGGCACCCAGCCCGACGGCGATGATCACCAGCGCCACCTGCGCGGCGCGGGGGCCAAGCCGCTGATGGGCGGTGCGCGGGGTCAGGTCGCGCCGTACCAGTACGAACGCCGCGGCGATGACCAGCAGCACCACCACCAGCGGGCGCAGTGGCTCCGACGGCATGGCCAGCACACCCAGCGCGCCGGCGGCCGAACCGACGAGGCCGCCCGCGAACGCCGTCGGGGCGCGATCGCGATCGATGCCGCCGCGCCGCCAGAACGTCGCGAAGGAGGTCGCCGTTCCGAACACCGCCTGTCCCTTGTTCGTCCCGAGGGCAAAATGCGGCGGAAACCCCGCCGCCAGCAGGGCGGGCAAGGTGATGAGCCCGCCGCCGCCGCCGATGGCGTCAACCAGCCCGGCGGCGAACGCGGCCAGCGACAGAAGCACGGTGACCAGGGGCGAAAGCACGCCGCCAGCATAGGGCAGATCGTCGCGTGGACGCAGCTGGGCTTTGCCCAGCGGAGTCCGTCGCGGGAGGGTTTGGGGACCCTTTGAGGGTCCCCATCACAATCAATCAGGCAGGGCGGTGGCGGCCCACTTCAGAGACTGCTGGTACAGATCCGGGAGCTGGTCTTCGGCGATGGACAGCTGCTTGGCGGTCTCGGTCACCACGTCCCAGCGGGCGGTCTCGTACGCCATCACCAGCGCGCGGATCTTTCCCAGCTCGGTCGACGTGTCGAGGATGGCGACGCCGATCTGCGGGGAGACGGCGATCTCGTCCAGGATCTCGTTCATCGGGCGTCCGACCAGGGCGTCCAGCGCCGACAACATACCGACCAGGAACCCGTCCAGCTCCAGGTTCGCGCGCCCGGTGGTGCGGCACAGCGCCTCGCAGAAGTGCGCGCGCATCAGGCAGCTGGCCACCAGCTCGTGCGGGTTGTCGCTGGAGATGCCGACCACCGCGATCAGCGACGCCCACTTGCGGAACGGGCGCTCGCCCAGCAGCACCAGCGCGTGCTTCAGCGAGGTGACGTTGCTGCGCCAGTAGAAGTTGGCCGAGTTGAGGTACCGCAACAACTTCACCGACAGCGAGACGTCGCGCTTGATGACCTTCTCCAGGCGGTCGAAGCTGAGGTCGGAGACCTGCAGCTCGCGCAGGAACGCCAGGTGCGTCAGCTTGGAGGGGGCGATGTCCTGGCGCGAGATGATCTCCGGGCGCTGGAAGAAGTATCCCTGGAAGTAGGAATAGCCGAGGTTGCACGCCTCGCGAAACTCGGCGTGGTTTTCCACCTTTTCAGCCAGCAGCGCCACGCGGCGACGCGGCCGCATCTTTTCAGTCAGGGCGCGGCGTTCCGCGGGAGCGGTGGCCAGGAAATCGATCTTGATGATGTCGGCCAGCGCCAGCAGCGGTTCCATCTCGGGACGATCGACGAAGTCGTCCAGCGCCAGCTGATACCCGGCGCGTTTGGCCTTACGGCACGCGTTGACCGCGTCGGCGTCCGGTTCGACGGTCTCCAGAATCTCGATCACCGACTGGCGCGGCGGGAGCACCGAGTAGAGGCCATCCAGCAACACGCGCCGGGTGACGTTCATGAAGACCTTGTGCGCGCCGACCAGCGTGCTGAACCCGAACACCATCAGGATGTCGTTGATCACGCGCGACGACGCGACGTCGCGGTCGATGTCGGGGAAGACATTGTCGGGGCCGGAGCGAAAGAGCAGCTCGTACGCCACGACCTTCTGCCGCATGTCGAAGATCGGCTGTCGCGCGACGAAAACCTTCATGACACCCCCCTCCTTATCGGCGGTGCGGCACCGAGGCTGTAGTGGGTGTGCGATCAGGCTGTGATCACCGGGCGCGAGGCACTAGACTGCACCCGCCTTGCCTGCCACCGACCCCAAGAACCCGTCATCCCTGGCGACCCCCGCCCCCGCCGCCGCGGTCGCCGTCGCCGTCCCTGGGCGCGCCAACGATCGCGTGCTGGTGACCGTCACCGGCCCCGACCGCACCGGTATCACCGCGACGTTGACCGGAATCCTGGCGGAACAGGGCGCCAGCCTGCACGACATCGAACAGGTCGTCGTCCAGGGCCAGCTGACGTTGTGCCTCCTCGTGGGTCTTCCGCGCACACGCGACGTCCTCAAGGAGCTGCTGTTCGCGGCCAAGGAGCTGGGGATGGAGCTGGACTTCAAGCCGGTGATCGAGGAGGTCGCGCCCGCCGCAACCGCCCGACCGGCGGAGGGCCGACGGTATGTCATCACCGCCATCGGCGCCTCCCTGGGCGCGCCTCACCTTCATGCGCTTGCAAAGGCGCTGGCCGCCGAGGGGGCGAACATCGAAAAGATCGGGCGGCTGTCCGAGGGGACGCTGGCGTCGGTCGAGATCCACGCGCTCTTGCCCGCGGAGCGCGACAGCGAGGTGCTCAAGCGGACGCTGCTGACGGTGGCCACCAACGCGGGCTTCGACGTATCGTTGCAGCGCGAGAGTTTGTACCGCCGGTCCAAGCGGCTGGTGGTCATGGACATGGATTCCACGCTGATCCGGATCGAGGTCATCGACGAGCTGGCGCGCGCCGCCGGCGTCGGCGACGAGGTCTCGAGGATCACGGAGCGCGCGATGCAGGGCGAGATGGACTACGACCAGTCGCTGCGCGAGCGCGTGGCGTTGCTGAAGGGGTTGGACGTCAAGGTGCTGGACCGCATCGCCGCCGACCTGCCGCTGACCGAGGGCGCCGAGACCCTGGTCCGCGTGCTCAAGCGCCTTGGCTACAGCATCGCCATCATCAGCGGCGGCTTCTCGCGCGCCGCCGAGGCGCTGAAGCGCCGTCTGGACCTGGACTACGCGTATTCGAACAACCTGGAGATCGCCGAGGGCAAGCTGACGGGGCGCGTAAGCGGCCCCATCGTCAACGGCCAGCGCAAAGCCGAGCTGCTGGAGACCATCGCCCAGGCCGAAGGTGTCCTTTTGGACCAGGTCATCGCCGTCGGCGACGGCGCCAACGACGCATTAATGTTGGAACGCGCCGGCCTGGGCATCGCCTTCCACGCCAAACCCAAGCTCCGCGAATCCGCCGACACCAGCATCTCCGCCTCCGGCCTCGACGCCATCCTCTACCTCCTGGGCATCAGCGCCCGGGAACTCCAGGAGGTCGACTAGCCCCGCTCCGGTCCCTCCCTCCGCTCCGGTCCCCTCGCCCCCGAAGGGGGAGAGGGTTAGGGAGAGGCCGCTTTCCGCTAGTCTCCGGGCCCGTCCGAGGTTAAAACAGTGCGCCCGAACGGGAATGAGCGCCCGTAGCTCAGTTGGATAGAGCAGCGGCCTTCTAAGCCGCGGGTCGCAGGTTCGACTCCTGCCGGGCGCGCAGCAGACGGATCGGCAAGAGCAGCAAAACTGAAAACTGAATATCTGGTGGGCGTAGCTCAATTGGCAGAGCACCGCACTGTGGCTGCGGGGGTTGCGGGTTCAATCCCCGTCGCTCACCCAAACTTCAAAGGTACCCAGGCTATTTGTCGCTGCTCCTTGGCACGCGTCGGCTGTCAGGGGATGGGCATCTCGAAGGCCACGGCGTAGTTGCGCTGGTCGCTGTGGAAGGTGATGTCGGCCATCCCGGACGGTCCGGTCCACGGTTGCGACAGTGTCAGGGCGCTGTCCGAGGTCTTGCTCACCACGATGGTCTCGGCTTTCAGTCCGGCGCCGAGCGCGAGGTCGCGGCCGTCGCGCGCGGAGAACCCGTTCGCGTTGACCGACTGGACCTGGGTTGAACCGTTCGTGACCCGGCAAGCGCTGGTGGCGGCGTCGATGCCGACGAACGGATCGGAATCGCGCAGCTGGCCGCGTCGTCCCCGGGTCGGTCCGGTCAGAAACCCTGCTGCATCCTGGGCGTTGGCATAGCCGACCACCCAGTTCGTGCTTTGACTGTCGGCCGCCAGCGTGATGATCACGCGCGTCCCGTCGATGGCGACGTTGTCGATGGCCGCGCGCCCGGCGGCGTTGCGCACCTCGAAGCCGCGGCCCTTGGCCCATTCGGTCAACGCGCTCTGGTGAGGCGGCGGGATGTTGTCGTCCCAGTTCAGCGGGCCGACCGGGACGTGGAAATCGATGGTGATGATCTTGCCGTCTCGGGTCACGGTCTTCGGCTGCAACGGTTGCCAGTCGCGCCCCATGATCACCTTCTCGTAAAACACCTGTCCGTACTTTTCGCCCAGGCGATCGTACCCGGGGGTGTTCAGATGGCGCCCTTCCGAGGCGTACTGGTACTGGTACTTGGGGCCCACGCAAACAAAGTCGGCGGGATAGGTCACACCCAGGCGCCACGCCGCCACCGTCGAATCGGCGGCCGACCCCGCGCCAAAGGGCGCCGAGTGCTGCTGGGTGAGCAGCATCGGGATGGAAGCGGCCTGCCCGGTGATGGCGCTCAGGTCGGTGTTGTAATCGACCCACAGCTGATGAACATCCTGCCCGTAGGTCTTGCTGGTGGCGTCAAACTCGCCGTGGGTGAAGACGATGGCGCCGATGCCGTAGCTTTTTCCCGCGGCCTTGGCCAACCGCGCGATGGCCTTCACCTCGAACACCGTGGTCACGTACGCGCGGCCGGTGCGGCCGGTGTCGCGGGCGCCCTTGCTGATCACGGCGATGCCTTGACCGGACTCGCCGATCACCGAGTGGACGGTCATGTACTCGCCCTGGTTCCAGCGGCGGTACAGCGTCGCGACCTGGTTGGCCATGAAGGTGTGGGGCGTCTCGCCGAAGATGTTGGCGGGATAGGCGCTGGGGTAGCCGCTGAGCGGAACCAGCGTACGGATCGGCTCCGACAGCCGGACCATCGCCAGGGCAGAGTCGTCAGGATTGAACGGCGGCCCGGTGATGTGCGACAGCATCAGGCCCTGGGGGCTGGTGGCGTTGCTGGTCGGCGTCCCCACGTTTCCCACCGCCAGACTTTGACCGGCGCCGATCACCCCCATCCAGTCGTAGGGAGGCCGGGGCGGCGGGATGTTGTCGGGGACGTCGACGGGAGGAAGGTCCGCGGCGGCGGTGAGCGCGTCTTGATCCATCGCAATTTGAGAGCCGTCGTTGGTGCTGGGGGGACCGCCGCTGCCGGCGGGGCCGCCTTCATTCGACGGTCCGCCCGACTGTCCGCCCGACTGTCCGCCAGCGCCGTCGGTGCCGTTGACCTGGGGCGACGACGAACAGGCCACGGCGCTGCAAGCGACGAGGCAGACGATGCCGGCCAGCGCCCTGCCGTCGAACAACGGTCCTGCTTGTTCCCGGCGCACCAAAGGCAG
>DASRQT010000008.1:0-4745 GCA_035696485.1 Polyangia bacterium
ATCCCCACCTTCGTCCTGACCCCGCTGACGTTCCTGGGCGGCGTCTTCTACAGCGCCCACATGTTGCCCAGCCCGTGGGACACCATCACGCGCCTCAATCCGATTCTCTACATGGTGGAGGGCCTGCGCTTTGGATTTCTCGGCACGGCCACGACGTCGCCGTGGCTGGGCCTCGCCATCACCGGCGGCATCGCGGTGATCGCGACCGCACTGGCGTCGTGGATGTTCGCCAGCGGGTACAAACTGCGCAGCTAGAGTCGCGCCCTACTGCACGACCGGGATTTCGAGGTCTTCCCAGATCGGCGTGGCGTTGATGGTGTCGGTGGGTTGATTCCACAGGTAGATCCCGCCGTAGGTCTGGATGTTGCCGGAATCGCCGCTCTGCACGACGGCGGTCAGATAGAGCTGCGACAACATCACCGGCCGGCCGTTGTGGTTGCGGTCGCGAAAACGCGTCATCGCGACGTCCGACTGATAAGACGAGAACAGCAGCCAGTAGTAGCGCTTGACGCCGCTGCTGGCGACGGTCGGGGACCAGCGACCCCAGACGTTGTTGACGCCGGGGCTCTTGCGGCCGGTGCAAGCGGGCGGATCGTTGGCGGCCAATCGGGTCGCAACGCCCCCCTGGGCCGGCAGCACGTAGAGCTCGGACAATGGGTTGGCGTACATGTTCTCGCCTGCGGGAACGCGGTTGTACGCGATCAGCCGATCGTCGGGCGAATACGCCGGGTAGTACTCCTCGAACGCCGGATCGGACGCACCCGGCAGCGGCTTGGCCGGGCCGCCGGCGCCGTCGGCGAACGGGACGCTGTACAGATCCGTCGCTCCCTTCGCCAGCGCGCCGTCCTGATTCCCCCCCTGCGTCGAACAGTAGACGATGGTGGCGCCGTCGTGGCTCCAGGTCGGCGCGGCGGCGCCGCGGCTGTCGCCCTGGCGCGCCACCTCTCCGAACTGAACCCCCGGCATCACCATTCCCGGCATGGCTGGCGCCGCCGCGTCCAGGTTGTACCAGGTCAGCTTGGCCGGCTTGGAGCTGGCGGTCACCCAGGGCATCGTGTAGTCGGCCAGGCTGGAAGCGAGAACGACCATGCGACGTCCCGGCGCCCACACGGCCTTTGAGAACGCCATCATCCCGCCCCACGGCATGTTCAACGCGGCCAGGCCGCCGTCGGTCAGACCGGGAAGGCGCATGCCGGTCCGTCCCGGCTTGACGCCCGCGACCACCAGATTCCACGGCCAGTCGTCGACGAAGGCGATGTAAGAGGTGTCGGGGGTCGCGACGTGACAGCCCATGCACCCGACGGGGCGCGGAATTCCGTTCTCCTCCGCGCTCGGCTGCTGGACCTGGGGGACCTTCAGCACAGCGGCCGTCCCCTCGTCGCCGACGCCAAAGCCACGCAGCTCGGTCGCGGTCTTTCTGTCGACGACCTCGCGATCGTCGCTGGCCGCCGGGTTGGCGGCCCAGAACACGATCGAACCGGTGGCGGCGACGGGCGCGATCTGGAATTTCGCGCCGCTCTCGCCGGCGCCGGCCGCGCGCACGGTGACGGTGATGTCTTTCTCGGTGGTGTGTGCCGACAGCGCCGCCCAGATGTCCTTGGGCACCATCCAGAATGATTTGTTGGTGTAGGCGACCAGGTCGCGACTCTGATTGTCCGCGTGCACGGTGATGCGGTGGACACCGGTGGTGCCGGACCATTTGATCCGCGGACGCAGCAGCCCCTTGGGAAAGAGCGCGCCGTCGGCCGGTTCGTACACGCAGGGGGCGGCTCCACTGGACGCGCCGGGGAACATGGTCGCCGCGTCGGCGGGTGTTCCCGGGTCGATGATCGGCGTGGCCGGAAAATCGGCGCACATGTTGTTCGGGCAGGCGGGCTGATATGTGGGACCGCCACCGCCGGCGCCACCATCCACCTTGCCGCCGCCCGCGCCCCCGCCACCACCGTTGCCCGCGCTGCCGGTCACACGCGGCCCCTCGTTGACCTTGGCGCAGGCCAAAAAGGCCGACGAAGAGGCCGGCAGGAGGGCCGCCGCTAGCAGGAACGCGATACGGCTGCGTGTCCTCATGGTGCCGCTCAGATGCTAACCGGGCGCCAGCAAGGGGCGTATCTATTTGTCGTATTTCAGGTGGCTGTTAATTGCGGGTCGCGTTAAAGGCAGCATTTATGCTGCCATTTCCACTTGGCCTGCCGTGGGTGTCGCCAGGATCGTCCCGACGTTGATGTCGATGTCGGATCGGGCAAGGCCCATCAGGCTCAGGACCTCGGACCGGCTGGCGCGAAGGTCCGCGCAGATCGTCTGGCAAACCTGGGCGAGAATCTTGGATCGAATCACCGCGAGCCACCGCGCGATGGTGGCGCGGTGAACCTCGAACAGGACGCCGATCTGCTCGATGTTCATCTCGTCGACGAAAAACCTGGCAAGCAGTGTCTTCTCCTTGCTGCTCAGTGCGCAGAGGCACCGCGCCAACGCCTCGTTCAAGGCGTTCCGGTTCTGGATCGCGGCCATCAGCGTTTCGGCGTTCGGCTCCTGTGAAATCAGGCTTTCGATCGGCGTGGTTCCAGCCGGTGCCTGGTTGAGGCGACCGCGTTTGAGGTTCAACGCGGTTCGGGTGGCGCACACCTGCACCCAGGCCGCCAGCGTCCCTTGGCCACGATAAAGTCCGATTTTCGCGCTGTCGCCGACCAGCAACTTCACGCGCAATTGCTGGCGAAGCTCGGCCAAGTCGTCATTCGTCAGCGTCACCGCGCTGATCAGGGGACCCGTGCGGGTCAGATAAAGCCTGTCAAATATGGCGATGGCCGACGGGTCCGCAAACACACAGGCTCAGGCGAGATATAGGTCGACCGCGTGATCGTCCAGTCGATCGACCGATTTGTCATTTCGCCGAGCCCAATCACGAAACCGGAGCTGGGAGCAACGGATGGCCGGCCACTTCGCGTTTCCCGCCAGGAACGCAACCCGCAATGACCGCTCGAATTGTCCGGTATCCATTGCCGGCCACAACAGCAAGTCACGTGCCGCGCGCCCGTCGGTCAAGAGGCCAGCGGCGCGCCGCCTTCTCTCGCAGCGTCCGAGCAAGCGCAACGCCGGCGCCTGTTACGTAACCACCCGTGTAACAGGCGCGTAAGTCGGATCACGCCATGCGGTGCCGGTGGAACCCATCCCTGAGGGCCATCCCTGACGCGGGGCGATGCGCGAAATACGATTGACTGAGCCGTTTCCGGGTCGCGGCACAACTTATTACCGATATGCCTGCCTCTCGATCGGGTCAGACGCTGCTCTCCGCCGTGGTCCTGGCTGGCGTGGCGCTTAGCGCCTCGCCAGCTTTCGCCGTCATCAAGGTCGCGTGCGTCGGCGCCAGCACGACCTCCGGTGCCGGTTCAACCGCCGGGCACCACTTCCCCGACGAGCTCGGGCGGGCGCTGGGGGCCAACTTCCAGGTGAACAATTTCGGCGCCAGCGGCACCACGATGCTGCGAAAGGGCGACAACCCGTACTGGCCTCACCTGCCGCCGGCGCTGGCGTTTCAGCCCGACATCGCCGTGTTCTGGTTCGGCGGCAACGACGCCAAGCCACAGAACTGGGTCCACAAGGCCGAGTTCATCCCCGACTACGAGGACATGCTGCACATGTTCCAGGCGCTGCCCACTGCCCCGCGCATGTTCATCTTCAGGTCGATGGTTATCCGAGATCCCAATGGCAGTGGGATTCCGAAGACCGTCCTCGAGATGGAGGTGTTCCCGAAGATTGATCAGATCGTGGCGGACACCGGTTCGACCCTCGTCAACTATCACGACGCGTTCATCACCCATCCGGAGTACTTTCCGGACGGCGTTCATCCCAACGACGCCGGCACGCTGGCCATCGGCAAGTTCATGGCCGACATCATCACCGCGGCGCTGAAGGTGGCGCCTGACGCTGGCGCCGGCGCGGGCGATGGCGGGGCGGCTGACACGTCCGCACCGGCGACCGACACCGCGAACGCAGCGGCGACGGACGCGGCGAACGGAACCGCGCCCGAGACTGCGATGATGGATCTCGGGCCTGCGCCAGCCACCACCGGGACGGGCGGAGGCGGTGGGCATTCGCCTGGACCGGGAGGCGCTTCGGGCACGGGCGGTAGCGGCGGCGGGACCAAAGCCAGCAATGGCGCCGGCTGCACGCTGGCGGCAAACGCAGGTTCTGGTTCCTGGGTCTCGTTGCCGCTGGCCTGGTTGCTGTTCTCGATCAGCGTCCGACGCCGCGCCCGGCGCGAGCGCGGGTAACGCAGCCTGGCCAACGCGAGACAAAGCTTGCCTGATATTCGGGCAGTGAATGTCTAACCCCCGAGGAGGGGTACCCGATGCCGAGGCCGTTGCCGTCAAGGTCGATCCTGTTAGCCGCTTGTGGGTTGGCGGTGGTTTGGCCCGCCGCCACCGCCCACGCCGTGGTCAAGGTCGCATGCCTCGGCGCCAGCACGGTGGCGGGGTTCGGGTCATCGAACGGGCGTCATTTTCCTGATGAGCTGGGCAAGGCCCTGGGTGCCGGCTTCGAGGTCAGGAACTACGGGATCAACGGAACGACGATCCTGAAGAAGGGGGACGACCCTTACTGGAACCATCCCCAGCTCGGTCAAGCGCTGGCGTATCGCCCGGACATCGCCGTCTTTTGGTTCGGCGGCAACGACACCAAGCCTCAGAACTGGAACGCCCACAAGGCCGAGTTCGTCCCCGACTACGAGGACATGCTGCACATGTTCCAGG
>DASRQT010000009.1:0-10013 GCA_035696485.1 Polyangia bacterium
TGCTGGGTAATCCCCACGCGCCTCACCGCCGACGGTCCCTTCGATACCGCGGACGCCATCCTCCCGGATCTCGGCGCCGCTGCCGCTCGGCTGCTGTAAGCCGACGGTCTGATACTGGCAATTGCGCGTTGGGCGCCGCCGTTGCACGCTGGGAACGTGCGCAAATACGCTGAGCCGGGTGCCCGCATTAACAATGTTAATTGCGTGGCAGTGATGCTGTTCCTGTCCTTGCCCGCCCTCGCGTGTGGCGAAACAAAGTCTCATTCCGGCGCCGCCGACGGCGGAGCCGACGCGCGTTCGCGCACTCAGGTGTTCCCGCCCTGGAACGGCCGCGAGGTCGACATTCTGTTCATGATCGACAACTCGGGATCCATGACGGCTCCCCAACAGGCGCTGATCGCTAACTTTCCGGACTATGGCCGCCCAACTTGACCGCGGCGTCAGAGTCATGTCGTCCCGCTCCCGCCGGGGTTCCAGTGTTCGCGCGTCGTCATGCGCAGCGCCCCGTCGCGCAGCAACCTCGTTGAGCCGGCGCATGTCCGAATTCGTGGGGTCAATGTCCTTGCGACCGCTGGTCCGCGGCTTCAAACTGGTGGGCATGAAACGCTCCGCTTCGCGGCCGCCAGAAGCTGGCGTCGTGAAGACCAGGCTGCACTACGCGTTCGTGGTGGCCGGGGCGATCTTCGTGGTGTTGATCGTGGCCGCGGGCGTGCGCGCCACGCCGTCGATCTTGATCGTCCCGCTGGAGCGCGAGTTCGGCTGGACCCGCGGCGTGCTGTCGTCGGCGGTCTCGATCAATCTTCTGCTGTACGGCCTGGTGGGGCCATTCGCGGCCGCGGTGATGGGACGCTTCGGCATCCGGCGCACGATCCTGGCGTCGCTGACGTTGATCGCCACCGGTGTCGCGCTGACGTCGGTGATGACAGCAAGCTGGCACCTGGTGATTCTGTGGGGCGTGCTGGTGGGGCTCGGGTCCGGGACGACGGCGATGGTGCTGGGCGCGACCGTGGTGCAGCGCTGGTTCGTCCAGCGGCGCGGCACGGTGATGGGCTTGCTCACCGCCAGCGTGGCCACCGGGCAGATGATCTTCCTGCCGCTGGAGGCGCACCTGGCCGAGACGCGCGGCTGGCGCACGGTCTCGATCGGTGTCGCGGGCCTGGTGCTGCTGCTGATTCCGCTGGTGGCGCTGCTGGTGCGCGATCGCCCCAGCGACGTGGGGCTCTTGCCCTACGGCGCGGCGCCCGACGCTCCGCCCGTCGTGCCCAGCCGCGAGAACCCGTTTTCGAACGCCGTGCGCGTGCTGCGGCTGGGCTTCGGCAAGCGCGACTTCTGGCTGCTGGCCGGCAGCTTCTTCGTGTGCGGCGCCACCACGAACGGACTGGTGGGGACGCACCTCGTGCCGGCCTGCATGGACCACGGCATCCCCGAGGTGCGCGCTGCCGGATTGCTGGCCGTCATGGGCGTCTTCGATCTGATCGGCACCACCGCCAGCGGCTGGCTGTCGGATCGCTACGACAGCCGACGCCTGTTGTTCTGGTACTACGGCCTGCGCGGGCTGGCCCTGCTGTGGCTGCCGCGCGCGTTCGACGCCGAGCTGTTCGGCCTGCCGCTGTTCGCCATCTTCTACGGCCTGGATTGGATCGCCACCGTGCCGCCGACGGTGAAGCTGACCGCCGACGCCTTCGGTTCGCAGGACGCGCCCATTGCCTTCGGCTGGATCGTCGCCGCCCACCAGATCGGCGCCGCCACCGGCGCGCTGTCGGCGGGGATGGTGCGATCGACGATGTTCACGTATACGCCCGCCTGGGTGGTGGCCGGCGGCATCTGCCTGATCGCGGCCGTGCTGGTGCTGCGCATCGGAAGGTCACCGGCGCGCTAGGCGCGCGTCACTGCACGACCGGGACCGCGGCGCACGTGCCGTTGGGCAGACAGACCAGTGGCGGGCAGCACTGGAAATCTGCGGTGCACTTCCCGCAAGTGCCGTTGATGCAGGCCTGGTTGCCGCAGTCCGCGTCGGCCTTCCCCCTATCCGCCCGCGGTATCGAAAACCTTCACGAGTTCGTTTAGAAAACGCTACCGGCGTCCGTGACGGGGGCGGCCGCGCAAGTGCCCGCGATGCCCGTTCCGCGGCCGCCACAGGCGAATCCCTTCTGGCAGGTGCCGTTGGTGCCACGCCCGCAGCATGACTGGCCATCAGCCCCGCAGGTCCCGCAGTGGTTGCTGCTCGCGCCAAGGATGCACCCCAGCATCAGCGTCGTGTCGCAGATCGGGCTGGCCGTGCAGCACGGCTGGTCGGCTTTGCCGCACGTCGTGCAGGTGCCGCCCGTCGCCACCACGCCCCCGCAGCCGAGGCCCGGCTGGCAGGTGCCGCCCGGGCAACACGCGCTGTTGGCCGCGCCACAGGCCATGCACATTCCGGGACCCTGATCGCCGGGCGGATGGGCGCAACCGAGGCCGGTGTTGCATTTGCTGGGGTCGCAGCAGGGCTGGCCCGCCGCGCCACACGCGCGACACAGGTCGGGCATGCCGGTGGTGGTCGGCGTGCACGCGAGACCGTTCTGGCATTCGTTGTTGCCGTTGCAGCAGGGCTGATCGGCGCCGCCGCACAGACCGCACACGCTGACATTGCCGCGGTCAAGGCAGCCAAGCGGGGCGACGCAAGCATTGGTGTCGCTGCCCTGGCAGCAGGCCTCGTTGTCGCGCCCGCACGCCACGCAGTTGCCCGCCGAGCAACGCGCGTTGGGGCCCGAGCAGACGCCGCCCATCGGTGTTCCGCCATCGCCTATCTGCGTCCCACAGCAGGGCTGCCCCACGCCCCCGCAGGTCGGTGCGCCGGCGCTGGAGCAGGAGCCGTTCATACAGGTTCCGGTCGCGCCGCCGCCTGTGCACATCTGTCCAGCCGCCACGCAGGTGCGTGCACCGCCGCTCGCAGGCAGACAGCACCCTCCGGCTGTGCACGCGTTGCCCGCGCAACAGCCCTCGCCGGTGCCGCCGCAGGCTGCCGCTGATCCGTCTATTGTTGCTCCGGTTCCGCCGGTTCCGCTGCTGGCGTCGAGGCGTGGCGACGTTCCCCCGGCGCCCCCATTGCCGGCAGGGGTGGCGGCTTTGCTGCACGCGCCAAGCGTGAGCGCGCCCAACAGGACCACGACGACCCACGTGACGAGTTGGCCCGCGCGGGTGCCGAGATGACCTCGCTTTTCCATCTTGATCCTCCGTTGATCCTGCGACCGGGGTGAATGGACGGCCTGGCGGGTCACTTCCCGCGTACCGCGGTTGTCGACTCCTTTGTGCCCTGCGCTCAGCGGTCCTTCGCACGATTCGTGCGGATTTCGGCAGTGTCAGACCGCCCGCGCGAGCGGATCACTGCATCTTGATGCGGCTATCAAGGAGAGCGGGCGAGGGTGCGGAACTTGCTTGGGGATGGAGAATGCTCTCCCTTCTTCCACGACGGATATTCGACTGGGTGGTGGCCGTGGTGGTGGCGACCGCGACGTGCGCGTTTGGAGATCTGTTGCTGCCGTCATCGGCGCCGAACCGAACGACTCTTGCGATGACCTCGGACGGAGCACGGCGGTCCTCGCCGGCGTCGCCGCTTCCGAAGATTTCAGAGCCACACGTTTCTCGACCGGCGGAAGAAACCGTCACGGTCGATATTGCGAACCCGCCGCGGGACCTGATCGTCGTGGTCGACGGGGTCGGGAAGGCGCTTCCGGTGCGCCTGCCGCGCGGCGCGCAGACGCACACGTTTGTGCTGCGCGCGCCGGGGTACCTGCCCAGTAAAGTTGAAATCGAGGCAACCAGGGATGCGCGGCTGGTGTTCGCGATGCAAAGGAAGCGGCCAGCTCGCCGCCCGCCGGGGTTGACGCCTCCGCCGTTTCCGTCAATGGCGGAAACACATTGGTCCGCGACCCCTCCGCGTGTTGATCAGAAGTCCTCGCCGGCGTTGCCTCCACCGGCGCCTCCACCGCCGACAGTCCGTTCCCGCCGACCCAGACGGATTAGCGCTCGGCATGGCCCCGGTCCTGGTTTCCTGAGGTGGCAGGGTGGGTGTGCCGATTTTCTGAGGCCGCCGCGCGTCCTGCACCTCCGTATCTAGCTGAAAGCGACCGGAATTCGTGCTGGCATGCTGACTGCTACCTGGATCGGCACTCACGCAAGGAGTCCCCCATGCGCACACATCTTCTCGCCATGGCCGCTCTGCTGGCCGCCGCGACCGCCTCCTGTATGGAAAACGAAGCGCTCCGCGTTGATGGCGGCGCCCCCGACGGTGGTGACACAGCCGCAGGCGGAAATTCGGTCGGTGGCAGAGGTGGCGTCGCGGGTGGCGGTGGCGCAGGCATGGGTGGCGGGATTGGCGGCGCGGGCGGGCCAGTCGGCAAGGGCGGCTCCGGTGGCGCCGTGATGTGTCCACCCGTGTGCGACATTTTTTGCGCGAACGGAAACGTTCGCGACGCCAACGGCTGCGAACTTTGTAAATGCAACCCGCCACCGGCGTGCCAGCCGGTCGCGTGCAAGCTGGGCTGCCCCAACGGCTACAAGAAAGACGGCAACGGCTGCGACACGTGCGCGTGCAATCCTCCGCCGAACGTGTGCCCCGCGCTGGGCTGCTTGCCGATGTGCGCGTACGGAACCAAGAAGGACGCCAACGGTTGCGAGACCTGTCAGTGCAACCCGGCGCCGACCTGTAGCAAGGATTCGTGCGGCCCGGCGCCCGGCGCCCCCAATTACATCTGCCCCGACGGCAGCGTGGCGGGGCCCGTGTGCACGGCGGATGCGAACGGAAAGTGCGGCTGGAAATTCGTCGATTGCGCGACCGTCTGCCCCGGCGTCGCGTGCGCGAACTTCTGTCCCAACGGTCATCTCAAGGACGGCAAGGGCTGCGACACCTGTGCCTGTGCGCCAGTGTCCATGCCCGGCGCCTGCGCCAGCTACGGCGGCGACTTCGCGAGCTGCAACAAGGACCCCGCCTGTGGGTGGTTGGCTCCAGGTTGCGGCCAGCCCGCCCTCGCCGCGGAAGGGTGCTACGCACGCTCCGACCTCGGTTGCGGGTCTACTGGTGTGTGTTCAGCAGGCAAGACGTGCGTCAAACGCGTCATCGATCCGTGCGGCAGCAACCCGCTCAGCGGCATACGCTGCGCCGCCTGCGGCGTCATCGAGACCATCTGCCTCTAGCTCGCGCGGCAGGGAGATCAAGGGCAGCCGATGCGCTGCGATCCCAGCGCCACGTCGTCGAAGCGCGCCGTCTGCTGGGGGGCGTCCTTCTGATAGGCCTCCCAGTCCAGCACCAGCTTGTTGAACAGCGTCGGCGCTTGCCACGAGGCGGTGGTGCCGATGCTGCAGCTGCCGCCGTTGCCGACCACGTCGACCTCGGTCTGGGCGACGCCGTCCAGCCACAAATGGACCTCGTTTTTGTCGCCGTCGATGTGCCATTCGACGCAGGTCCATTTCATGGTCGGCAGCGCGTGCGTGGTTGCCAGGACCCGGCACTGCACCTCCGGCCTGGGATCTCCGTTCTGGGGACCACCGCCCCGCAGCGCGACGCCGCCAGTGGCGTCCAGGACGCGGGTGCGCTGCAGGTAACTGACGGCCAGCTTGCCGCCCACGCCCCCGAAGCTGTACTGCGCGATCTTGTTGGTCGCGTCGGGCAGCAGACCGCTGACGTGGACGAAGTTCCAGTCCGATACCGCGGGCATGGCTTTGAGCCAGAACATCACGCGCCCGTGGTGGTTGCGCGGCGCCACCGCCACGTTGTCGCCCAGCTGGCGGACGATGCCGGCGTAGCGAAGGTCGCCCGCCTCGGTGTCGAGGCCCAAGTTCTGCTTGCCCTTCCACGACAGTGACGTCCACACGTACGGGTTGCCGTGAAACTTGTATTTGAGCCAGTTGGGGCCGAAGTCCTGGGTGATGTTGGTCTTGGGATCGAGCGGGTAGGATTCGAAGTCGTCGCAGAACACCGCGCCCGGCGCGCAAGCGGCGGACGGAAGGTCGCCTTCGCCGCCGTCGCTGATGATGGTCGGCCCGCTTGCGTCGGTGGCGGCGTCGGGCGCTGGCCTGCCGCCGCCACCACCGGTGCCCATCATCCGGGCGTCGCCGCTGGCTGCCGCGTCGCTTCCGCCCATGCCGCCTGGGCCCGCGGCCGCGTCCCCGGCTACGCCCGGGGCCACGCCGGAACCGCAAGCCACGGCGACAAACCCCGGTATCAGGCCAGCCAAGAACAAGAGCAAGAGCGACCGCGGGCGCATCGTGGTCGCCCGCTTACTTATTGACGGTCGCCTTGCTCACGAGATCGCGCGCCTGCGCGATGAGGGCGGCGTCCATGGCGCCGCCCACGGCCGCGACCTCGGGCAAGGTCAGGAAGATCTCCGCTTTTTTGATCTTGCCGGTGAGGATGTTCGGATTCCATAGCGACGGCGTCTTTTGCAGCTCGTCGACCAGCACCCAGATGAACATGCGCCACTGGTTGGCCGCGTAGGTCTGGTACAGCGCCCTCTGCTCGGGCTCGGTCGGCATGTACTTGATCTGGTAGTTGTTGATGGTGTTGAAGTTCTTCTCCTCGGCGAAGTTGGTGACCACCGGAAAATAGCCGGCGCGCATCGTCATCGGCGTCACCGGGTACCGTCCCAGGTCGGGGTGGAAGAACGGGAACACGTTCGGCGTCCGCGGCAGCATGTCGTACTTCATCATCTCGACCGACCGCTTGCTGACGATGAACGCGCCGTGAATCGGTGAGGACCCGTTGTCGGTGAAGGTCTGCTGCGTGAAGTATTCGTCGGCCTCGGCCACGTAGTCCGATTCGACGTTCATGGTGCTGGGGTCAAGCGTGAAGCCCAGCCAGAACCAGGGCACGACGATGCGCTGGAGCTGCTCGTTGGCGTCGTTGCGGGTCAGGCCCGGGATGGTGTCCTTCGGTACCGAGAACTTGCCGCCACCGACGGGCAGCGCGGCGCCGACGTTGTGGATGAAATCGCGTTGATTGGCGCCCACCATCCAGATCGAGTTCAGGAACGCGCCCTGGACCACCGGGAACGGTGTCAGCGGCACCTTGCTGGTTCCGTCTCCGTATACCAGCTTGCTCAGCGTCGTGTCGCCCGACAGCTGCTGCCGGTAGAGGAAGTTGGCGATCTGGACCGACAGGAACTTGTTCTTGAACCAGCTCTCCTCGGCGCGCGGCGACTTCATCAGGATGGCCTTGAGGGTCTCGAGCGTGGGGTTGGCCAGGTAAGCGTCGTGCAGCGGATAAAGAGCGGCCGCCGTGGCGGCCGTCAGCACCGGCACGTCGGTGATCCAGTCTGCGATCGTGCCGTGGTCGTCACAGAGGTGCTTGTCCGGGCAGGTGACGGCGACGCCGTCGGGGTTGTTGTAGATGTCCTCGGTGTAGCGGTTGAGCGGGATGCCCACCCTCAGCGTGCGCAAATTCACCGCCGCCAGCTCGTCCCAGGCCTTGCCGGCCGCCGCTGCCGAGTTGATGGGCGCGCCCATCAGCGTCGGGACCACCTTCTTGAGCTCCAGGCCGAAGGCCTTGTCACGCGCGGGCGCGCTCTGGCCCGGCAGCACCTCGCCGCCCGGCTGGAAGGGGCGGAATGTGAGTGGATCCGGCGGCTGCGTGATCTTGTAGCGGCCGCGAAGCGCATGGACCATGTCGATCACGTCGTCGACCACCGGCTGGCTGACATGGTTGAAGGCGCGCCGGTAGATGGCGCTGTCGGTGTAGCCGATGAAGGCGAGATCGATCGCGTCGGAGGCGTGGCAGAACGAGCAGGCGTTGCCATCGACGTCGCCGGGGGTGCGCCAGGCTTTGAGACCGCGCTGGTAAGCCTCGTCGATTTGCGCGGGCGTCCAGCTCGCCTCCGGCCGCGTCAGGCAGTGGACCGCCGGCACCGGCGCGCTCGGATCCGAGGGCCCGTCGCGGTAGGCGTAGATGGCGGCCAGATCGGCGTCGCTGACGCGCGCCATGCTGAACGCCGGCATGCGTCCGGGAATGACCTTGCCCTGCGACGTGGTGAACTTCAGCGTGTCGCTGACACGCCCGCCGCGCACGGTGACGGTCAACTCCTGCAGCGTCATCTTGGACCGGATCGACGGATAGCCGCCGTGCCCGTCGGCGGTGCGGCCGTGACAGCTTGAACAGGCGCTGACGTACGCCGGGGGCGCGGCGCCCGGCGTGGCGACGCCGTCGCACGACGCCTGCGTCGGGATGGTCGTGGTTCCGCCAGCGCCGGTGATGGGGCGCGGGTCGAGCGTCGTTCCCGCCGTGCCCCCGCCGGGCACACCGGTCACCGTGCCCCCGCCTCCGCTGCCCGCGCCGCCCCCGCCCGCGGAGCCGCCGCCACCGCCGCCCGAGATCGCCGGATCCGCGGCCGAAAAGCCACAACCCGATGTGACGACCAACATGAAAACCGCCGCCAGCTTCGCCATGACCGAGACAGTGGGGGGCAGGGGGCAAAGCCGTTGCGGTAAACCGATTTTCTGTCGTGCCGTGTCAACCCGCTATCGCGGCGCCGCCCATGCCCCGTCGATCCATTGGGCAAGGAGCGCCGTCCAGGTGCCGACATCACCTCCCTGGCCAGTGGCCAGACCCAGCCCATGCGGACCGTGCGGAAACAGCGTGAAGGTCACCGGCACCTTGGCGGCCCGGCACGCCTCGACGAACAGCTTGCTGTGCGCGGAGGGAACCAGCGCGTCGTCGTCGGTTGTCCAGATGAACACGGGGGGATGCTGCGCGGTCACGTGCAGCTCGTTCGAAAACTGGCGCAGCAGGGTCTCGTCGGCATCGCGCCGCCCGAAGAAGTTGTCGACCGTGCCGGCGAAGGCGCCGGGATGATGGTCCTCGACGAAAGAGATCACGGGGTAGGCCAGCGCCACCAGATCAGGCCGCGCCGAGACGCGACCGGCCAGATCGTCGTCGGGATCTTTCCACAGGTCGGGCTGCGTGCTGAGCAGCGAGGCGAGGTGGCCGCCCGCCGAGTAGCCGAGCACGCCGATGCGCTGGTCGTCGATTCCCCAGGCCGCGGCGTTCTGGCGACAGAGCCGCATGGCCCTGGCCGCATCCGCGTAGTTGCGCGGATACGATTCTCCCGTGCTGCGGGTCCCGTACTCGACGACGATGCCGGCGACGCCGTGGCTGGCCAACCATTCGGCCGATCCGCCGCCGCTGCCGAAGCAGGTGGCGTAGGCCCCGCCCTGAAACACCAGGAAGGCGGGTACGCGGCTTGATCCGTTGCTGGAAGGGAACGTCAGCCGCATGCTGGGGTGCGCGCGTCCGGGCCATAGCGGCACCTCGGTTGGACGCAGCGGCACGCTGGGCGCCTGGGCCTGGTGCTGTGGTTGCTCCATTCTTTGCAGCCGTTCCTGCAGGAACTCCGCCACGCGCCGGCGGACGGTCGGCGTCGCAGCGATGACGTGGCCGCCGTCATGCTCCAGCGTCAGCGCGTCCTTGAACTTCGCGGCCAGGGCCTTCGACTTCTCGGGCGGCACGACGCCGTCCGACCGCCCGATGATGTGGACGGACGGCAACGCGTAGCTGTCGGTCGCGCCGTAGAGGCGCGCCAGCTCCGGATCGGCGCTGACAAAGCCACCTACCATCATGGCAAAGTCGAACACCAGCGGTTTTTCCGCGGTTGGCTTGCGGTCGGGTGCGCGGAGTCCCACCAGGAGGCCAGTCAGCGCCGCCCCCTGGCTGAAGCCAAAGACGCCGTCGAACGGTCCCTGGGTCGCGAACAGGTTCACGATGAAGTCGCGCGTCGTCGGCCAACCTTGGTAGCGCTTCGCTCCCGGAGGCACACCGGGATCTTCGCGCGGCGGACCGTCGGGCATCTGGGCATGCCACCACCCGAAGTTGCCGTGCCCCAGATTTGGCGCGTCCACGGTGACGAACTCGGCCAGCGAACCGAGATCGCCGGCCAAGGGCGCCATCTGCTGCCGCAGGACGTCCCCGCTGCCGTGATAGCCGTGCAGACTCAGGATGCGAAGTTTTTTTCGTGACATGTTCGACTCTCGATTGGGCGTGGATTCAC
>DASRQT010000010.1:0-4208 GCA_035696485.1 Polyangia bacterium
CATTGCGGCGGCCTCTACGTCGAAGGCAAACACCCCAAGAACGTCGGCAGCTACTTCGGTTACATCGACGAGGCGCAGTACGTCGCCGGGATCGTCGCGGGGCTGACCAGCAAGACCGGCAAGCTGGGGTTCATCGCCGCCAAGCCGATCCCGCAGGTCTTGCGCAACATCAACTCGTTCACGCTGGGCGCGCGTTCGGTGAACCCCAAGGCGACGACGCTGGTGGTCTTCACCGGTGACTGGTCGCTGCCGGTCAAGGAGGCGGAGGCCGCCAACAGCCTCATCGATCAGAAGGTCGACGTGCTGACCAGCCACGTCGATTCACCCAAGGTCGTGGTCGAGACCGCCGAACGCCGTGGCATCTTCAGCTCCGGCTATCACGCCGACCAGGCCGCGCTGGCACCCAAGGGCTATCTGACCGGGGCCGAATGGAACTGGGCCAAGATCTACACCGACTACGTGACCTGGGTGAAAGAGGGAAAGTCCTATCCGCACCTTCTGCGCGGGGGCCTCAAGGAGGGCTTCGTCAAGATGTCGCCGTACGGTCCCGCGGTCGGTGAACCGGCCAAGAAGAAGGCTGACGAGGCCAAAGAAAAATTCATGGCTGGTAACTTCGTCATCTACAAGGGGCCGCTCAAGAGCAACACCGGCAAGGTGGTGATCCCGGCCGGCAAGGAACAGGCCCAGACCGACGTGAACCTCGAGAAGATGGACTACTTGGTCGAAGGAGTCGTCGGCAAGATACCGGGCTAGGCCCGTCGCGCGCGAAGGCAAGGCGTGATGGCGGCAGCTGCAAACGAAACGGTCACGGGGGCGTCCGGTCGCGGCGTCCCCGAACGCCCGGTGATCGAATCGATCGCCGTACCGGCCGCGGCGATCACCGTTTCGATGATTCTGTTCGGCGTGTTTGTGGCATTCGCGGGCGCCGATCCGCGCGTCGTCTTCTCCGAGATGGTTCGCGGATCGGTCGGGACCTGGTTCTCGTTCCAGAATACGTTGCTGCGCGCGGCGCCGCTGATGCTGACGGCCCTGTGCACGGCGCTGCCGGCGCGTCTCGGCCTCATCATCATCGGCAACGAAGGGGCGCTGGTCATGGGCGGCCTGGCGGCGGCCGCGGTTCCGACCCTGGTCCCGTTGCCGATGGCGCCGACCTGGTTCGTGATGGGCGCCATGCTGGTGGCAGGCTTCGTCGCCGGCGGCGTCGTGATCGCGCTGGCCGGAATTTTTCGCGCGTACCGCGGCGTCAACGAGACCATCAGCAGCCTGCTGCTGACCTACATCGCCATCGCGGTGATGAACCACGTCGTGGAAGGCCCCCTTCGCGATCCGCTGAGCCTAAACAAACCGTCGACGGTCTACATCGGCGACGCCTTGCAAATTGGCAACATGCCGGGCATCGACGTTCACTGGGGCCTGGGCTACGGCATCATCGCCTGCCTGATCGCGTACGTCCTCATGCACCGTACGGTGTTCGGGTTTGCCGCGCGCATGGTGGGCGGCAACGTCCGCGCCGCGCTGCTGGCGGGCCTGTCGGTCAGAAAGATCACGGTGGTCGGCTGTTTTCTGGCCGGCGGCGCCGCCGGGCTGGCCGGCATGGTGGAGGTCGCCGCCGTGCACGGGCGCGCCAACGCGTCGTTGATCGCGGGCTACGGATACAGCGGCATCCTGGTCTCGTTCATCGCGCGCCACCATCCGCTGGCCATCATTCCCGTGGCCATCCTGCTGGGGGGGATCAGCGCCAGCGGCGGTCTCTTGCAGCGGACGGCGCACCTGCCCGACGCCACCGTGAACGTCCTGCAAGGCATCCTCTTCATCGTCATTCTGGCCAGCGAGACGTTCTATGGCCGCTGGCGCGGGCGGCGCCCTGCCGTGGCACGTGCCCTGGTGGTCGCCGACAAGGCGCCGCAGAAGGTCGGGGGCACCATCTGATGGAGGCGGTGGTCGACGCGGGTGGGATGGGGTGGGCCGGCGTTCTGCTGGCGGTCATAGGCGGCGCGTTCCGGGTCAGCACGCCGTTCCTGTTCGTCAGCCTCGGGGAATGCCTGACCGAACGCAGCGGCCGCGTGAACCTGGGCCTCGAGGGCACGCTGGTCATGGGGGCCATGAGCGGTTACGCCGTGTCGTACCTGGCGGGCTCGGCGTGGCTGGGGGTTTTCGCCGCCGGCTGCGTCGGCCTGGTCCTGGGCGCCCTGCACGGCTGGTTGTGTGGTCGCCCCAAGGTCAACGACATCGCCGTCGGTATCGCGCTGATGCTGTTCGGGATCGGCCTGGCGTTTTTTCTCGGCAAGCCCTTCATCAAGCCGACCGCGCCGCGATTGCCGGCGCTGTCCCTGGGGTGGTGGTCGGATTCGTCGGTGATCCGCGCCGCCCTGGACGTCAATGCGCTGTTCTTCGTCGGCGTCGTCCTGGCGGTCGCGATGCTGTGGATGCTTCACCGCACCCGCTGGGGGCTGGCGGTCCGAACCGTCGGAGAGAGCGCGGACGCCGCGCGCGCCATGGGCTACAACGTCAACCGCGTGCGCCTGCTGGCCACCACGGTGGGTGGATTTCTGGCCGGCGTCGGCGGCTCGTTCCTGTCGCTGTTTTATCCCGGTAGCTGGAACGAACGGCTGTCCAGCGGTCAGGGGTTGATGGCGGTGGCGCTGGTGATCTTCGCGCGCTGGCATCCCATCCGCTGCCTGTGGGCGTCGCTGCTGTTTGGCGCGGCCACGGCGCTGGGGCCGGCGCTGCAGTCGGTGGGTGTCAGCTCCGGCTACTACCTGTTCAACGCCACGCCGTACGTGCTGACGCTGGCGATCATGATCGCCACCAGCTCGGCCACCCGTACGTCGCCGGGGCAGCCGGCCGAGTTGACGGTCGCCCGCTGAAAACGGAGGTCCCATGAGCGTCATCCCCGCCGATCCCTACCCCTGGCCCTGGAACGGCGATCTGCGCCCCGAGAACACGGCGCTGATCGTGATCGACATGCAGACCGATTTTTGCGGCAAGGGCGGCTACATCGATCTGCTGGGTTACGACATCAGCCTGACCCGGCGTTGCATCCCGCCCATCAAGCGCGTCCTCGAGCACATGCGGGTCAAAGGATTTCACATCCTGCACACGCGCGAGGGGCACCGCGCCGACCTGGCGGATCTACCCGCCAACAAACGCTGGCGCTCGCGCCAGACAAAAACCGGCGTCGGCATCGGCGATCCCGGGCCGTGCGGCCGCGTGCTGGTGCGCGGCGAACCCGGGTGGGACATCATCCCGGAGCTGGCGCCCAGGGCCGGGGAACCGATCATCGACAAGCCCGGCAAGGGATCGTTCTGCGCCACCGACCTGGATCTGATCCTGCGCGGCCGTGGCATCGCCAACATCGTGCTGACCGGCATCACCACCGACGTCTGCGTTCACACCACCATGCGCGAGGCCAACGATCGCGGCTATGAGTGCCTGCTGCTGTCCGACTGCTGCGCGGCGACCGACCAGGGCAACCACGACGCGGCCTTGAAGATGGTCAAGATGCAGAACGGCGTCTTCGGCTCGGTGTCGACCGGGAGCGCGCTCGTCGAGGTGCTGGGATGACGGCAGCGGCGGTTCCGAACCCGCCCGCCGGTACCCCGCAGGCGCCGCCGCCTCCGCTGGAGATCACCCACCTGGTGAAGCGGTTCGGATCGTTCGTGGCGCTGGACGGCGTGTCGCTGACCGTCCGACCCGGGACGGTGCACGCGCTGCTGGGAGAAAACGGCGCCGGCAAGAGCACGCTGGTCAAGTGCGTGATGGGGTACCACCACGCCGACGGCGGCGACATCCGCCTCGGCGATCAGACGATCGCGGTGCGCGGCCCGCGCGAGGCGCAGGCGCTGGGGATCGGCATGGTTTATCAGCACTTCACGCTGGTCCCGAACATGACCGTGGCCGAGAACCTGGTCCTGTCGCGGTCGCGGCTGCCGTTCGTGGTCAACTGGCGCGAGGAACGACGGGCGCTGGAGTCCTTCATGGCGCGGATGCCGTTCAAGGTCGAGCTGGCGGCGCCCGTGCGCACGCTGGCCGCCGGCGAGAAACAGAAGATCGAGATCCTCAAGCAGCTCTACCTGCAAAGCCGCATCATGATCCTGGACGAGCCGACGTCGGTGCTGACGCCGGCCGAGGCGGACGAGATCCTGGGCCTGCTGCACGACATGACCCGCGCCGGCCACCTCAGCATCATCCTCATCACGCACAAGTTC
>DASRQT010000011.1:0-1578 GCA_035696485.1 Polyangia bacterium
GGTCTCGGGGTGCGGGGCGAGCTCCCTAGTGAGGCCATAGAAAGCCTTCCCGGTGTAGACCGGGTCAAGGACGATGCCGTCGGCACGCGCCGCATCACGGATGGTGGCCAGCATCTCGGGAGTGGTCCGCCCATAACCGGGGCCGATGTAGCCGTCGATGATGGCGATCTGGTCGGGGGTGATGTGCTGACCCAGGTCCCAGCGGATGTTGGCGTGCGCGGCGATGTCGGCGATCTGGCGCTGGAAGAACGCGCGATCGTCGCACACTGCGAATCCTATCGCCCGCGCCGTCGTCCACCCCGCCCGCCGGATGCCGATCTCGATGCCGGCGCCGGTGCCGCCCGAGCCGGTCGCGTAGACGATGGTCGCCGGCCGATCGCCAAGCTGCGCGCGCAGCTCGGCGACGCACTGGACGTATCCCCAGGCGCCGAGCGCGTTCGAACCCCCCTCCGGGATCACGTACGGCCGCCTCCCCCGGGCTGCCAGCTCGACGCTGAGCTGGCGAAACAGCTCGTCGCGCGCGGCATATTGCTCGGGCGAAACGTAGCGGAGCTCGGCCCCCGCCAGCGCGCCCAGCAAGCTGTTCGCCTCCAGCGGAGGTGGGGCGTCGGGATTGGGGACGCGCAACAACAGGACCGACCCCAGTCCACGCCGGGCGGCGGCCAGCGCGGTCGCGCGGCAGTGGTTCGACTGAACCCCGCCGCAGGTGATGACCGTGTCGGCGCCCACCGCCTCGGCGTCGGCCAGCAGGAACTCCAGCTTCCGAATCTTGTTCCCGGACAGCTCGGCGCCGGTCAAATCGTCGCGTTTCCACCACAGCGGGATGCCCAGCAAATCGCCCAGCTTCGGCGAACGTTCGAGCGGCGTCGGTAGCCGCGCCAGCGTCACGCGCGGGGGCGCTTCGGTCACAGTTCGGGACCCTGAAAGGGTCCCGCGCCCCCCGCGAAGAGGTCGGGCAGGCTTTGCCGTCCCTCCCTCACGCGATCGGGCCCTTCTGTGCGCGCTTGCCGACGAAGGGGTTTTCTTCCTTCTCGTACGCCAGCGTCGTCTCCGGGCCGTGACCAGGCACCACGATGGTCTGGTCAGGCAGCGTGAACAGACGCTGCTGGATCGAGCTCGTGATCTGGGGAAACGACCCGCCCCACAGATCGGTGCGGCCGATCGACCCTTTGAACAGGGTGTCGCCGGCGAAGAGGATCGGCGTGTCGCCCGGGCTCTCGACGAAGAAGCAGACAGACCCCGGCGTGTGTCCGGGCGTGTGCAGCGCGCGCGCCTCGCGGCGCCCGAACGACAGCACCTCGTCGCTGGCGATCTCGTGGGTCGGGGGCGGCAGCGGCGCCGGCGGCGGCAACCCGAACATCTGGGCCTGCAGGGCCGCATTGTCGTACAGCCACCGGTCGTCCTTGTGCAGCCAGATCTCGGCGCCGGTCTGGGCCGCCACCGCGCCGGTCGCGCCGATGTGATCGAAGTGGGCGTGGGTGTGAACCAGCTTGACCGCGGTGACGCCCAGCCGGGTCAGCGCCTTGATGATGGCGGGCGCCTCGTCGCCCGGATCGACCACCAGCGCCTGTTGGGTGT
>DASRQT010000012.1:0-3083 GCA_035696485.1 Polyangia bacterium
ACACCGTCATCCTGGTGTGCAGCGAGGTCTCCGACGGGGCCAACCACAACTCCGACGCGTCCGAGATCTGGGTCGGCGGCAAGCCGATCAACACGTCGCTGCCGTTTGTGCTGATCGGCGGCGGCGGCGGCTATCTGAAGACCGGCGGACGGATCGTCGCCGTCAAACGGCAACACGCCGACGTGCTGGCGACCATCGCCCACGCGATGGGCGCGCCGCTGTCGAGCATCGGCGGGCAGGCGGTCACCCCGATCGCCGAGGTCAAGGCGTGAGCGCCCACGCGCGGCGGCGGCAGCGCACGATCGCGCTGGCCTGGCTGGCGGTCACGATGGCCGCCGGCGCCTGTACCACCGGCCAAATTGGCGTCCCGGCCGATGGCGTCGGCGCTGGGGGAGCCGCTGGTGTCGGTGGCTCCATGGGGGGCCTGGCCACCGGCAAGACAGCCACCGTCGATCAGATTGGTGGTACCTGCGCTTCAACCCGCATGGCACCGCCGCTGTTGCGTCGGCTGGGGATGCGCGAGTTCTCCAACACCGTGCGCGCGGCGTTCACGCCGCTCTCCGACGCCGGCGCCGACTGGAACCCGATGATCACGGTGGCCGACGACACGCTGTCTTCATTACGGCTGGGCGGCGATGCGGCGGTGTTACTGGTCGGCAGCCAGACCGCCAAGGAGATCCTGGCTTCGGCGGAGAGCATCGCGGGCTACGTCACGGCGCCCGACCATCTGCCGACCATGTTGCCGTGCGCGGCCAGCGCGCCAGGCGAGGCCTGCGCGGCGACGTTCATCACCGACACCGGAACGCGGCTATTCCGGCGGCAGCTGACAAGCGACGAGAAGGCGCGCTACCTCGACAACTTCCGCGTGATCTCGGCTCGTTCGAACTTCGCCACCGGCCTGCGGTGGACGCTGGTCGCGATGCTGCAGTCGCCGTCGACCCTGTACCGATCAGAGATCGGAACCAGACGCGGCGATGGCTACGAGCTGGCGCCGTCCGAGATCGCCAGCCAGCTGTCGTACGATTTCGGCGGCGGTCCGCCCTCGTCGGAGCTGCTGGCGCGCGCGGACAGCGGAGGGCTCGCGGATCCGGCGGCGCGCGTCGAGGAGGCGCGCCGGCTGTTGCTGGGGCCCGGCGGTCACGTGATCATGCAACAGTTCTTCCAGCAGTGGAGCCACTACCCGCGCGTGATCGCGGAGACGCGCACGGTCGATCGCTTTGACCAGATCCGCGTGGCGATGACCGAGGAGACGCAGCGCTTTGTCGACGAGATCGTGATCAACCGCCGCGGCGGCATCAAGGAGTTGCTGACCGCCCCCGTCACCGTCCTCAATCCCGCCCTGGCGCAGTTCTACGGTTACGGCGCGGGCGCCGGCGACTGGGCGGTGGTCGATCGGCCAACCAATGCGGCGGTCGGCCTGCTGGCGCAGGGTTCGATCCTGGCCGGCAACGCGCACATCGATTCGTCCTCGCCCACGCTGCGCGGCCTGCTGGTGTTCGAACGCCTGCTGTGCAACCCGCGCTCGCCGCCGCCGCCCAATGTTCCACGCATCGAGATTCCGTCGCCCGGCGTGAAGACCACGCGACAGCGGTACGAGGAGACGCACGCCAAGGGCGGAAGCTGCCCGGTGTGCCACACCCTCTTTGATCCCATCGGGTTCGCCTCCGAACAGTTCGACGAGGTCGGCCGCTTTCGCAGCAACGAGGCCGGCCTCCCCATCAACGCGACCGGCAGCGCGCTCGGCGCCGACGGCACGACGCGGATCACGTTTGATGGCTTGGCCGATCTCGCGCAGAAGCTGGCCGGATTGGCGCAGGTGTCGAACTGTATCGGCGGGTTCATCGAGACCATGGTCTTCGGCGGCGGTGGCGGCAACGTCTGTCTGGCCAGCGAGCAACGGCAACAGCTGGTGCAGGGCAAGACCGGTCTGCTCGATTTCACAGCGGCGCTGGCCGCCTCACCCAACTTCGTTCGCCGCGCCGCGCCCTGACGTCAGTTACATGCCGTCACCCCTCTTGGGGTGGAGGTAGCATTTAATTCCCTGTTGAACTAGATTCAGCAAGGAATGGCGCCCATGAGGAAATGGCTGGCGGTTGCGATCTGGGGCGCCGCCGCGGCGACGGGGGCGCTGGCCGTCACGATGGCAGCCGGTTGCGGACCCACGACCGCCGTGCCACCAGCGACAAAGGGCCCACCCACCGACGGGTCCGCGGGCGAGCAGTCGTCTGCCGACGCCGGTGCCGGCGGCGCCAGCGGGGGCAGCCCTGGCGCCATGGGCGGAACCGGCGGGGGAGCGGGAGCCGGCCTCGGCGACGCCGGGCCCGTGGACATTCGAGACACCGCGGCCAGCGCCACGACCGATACCGGCGGCCAGACGCCCAGTCGTCCGTGCCCGCTGCCCGCCATTCCGCAGTGTGACGCTCCTTCTCCTGATCCCGGTGCCAAGCAGGCCTGGCGCCACACCGGCCCCAGCGCCCTGGGCGGGGCCGCGCAGCATCGCGGGCGCGATCTCTTCGTGGGGCAGTCCGGCCCGCAGTGGTTGATCGCGCGGTTCGCTTACGGGCTTTTTGATGCCGCGCTCACCGACGAGAACGTCGACATTTACCTGCTGCGTGGCTGCGGCGCGACCTGGGAGAAACTCGGCACGGCCCTCACCAGCCAGGGGCAGCACGCCGCCGTCGAAGGGGTAGACGACAACAGCGGTCGCGTCTTCTACGAGATCCCGGCCGACAAGAAGCTGGGTCTCGGCCGCCATCGCGCTCGCTTCGTGGTGACGGGCGACCTGTCGTTCACGGAGGCTTTCGTCGAGGTGGTGGCGCCGGGCACGCCGTTATTCGTCGCCGATGTTGACGGCACCTTGACCACTGACGAGGCGGCCGAGCTCAACGCGCTGCTGACGGGCACGCTGCCCAACGCCAATCCCGACGCCGCCGACGCGCTGAAGGCGCTGGTCGCGAAAGGCTATCGACCGTTGTATCTGACGGCGCGCGCGGAGGGTCTCACGGAGCGAACGCATCGGTTTCTCAGCGAACGCGGTTTTCCAGCGGGCATCGTGAACACCACGTCGGCGGGGGCGGTGATGG
>DASRQT010000013.1:0-6047 GCA_035696485.1 Polyangia bacterium
GGGGCGTCTTGATGCGGGGCACCCATCCGTAAGCTGGGCCGATGCGCTGGATTGGTTGGGGACCGTCCGCGCCGGCGCCCCGATCGCCGAGATTCAGTTCTGGGGACACGGGCGCTGGGGCGAGGTGCGAATCGGCGGTGAGGTACTGGATTCGTCGGCGCTGGATGCCTCCCATCCGTTGTTTCCGCTGTTGCATCGGATCCGGGCGCGCCTTGTCCCGGGCCAAGATGCCCTGTGGTGGTTCCGGACCTGCGACACCTTCGGCACCGCGAAGGGGCAGGACTTCGCCCGCGCCTGGACCCGGTTTTTTGGCTGTCGCGCCGCCGGCCACACACACAGGATCGGCGTCTGGCAGAGTGGGCTGCACACGTTGCTTCCGGGCGCCGAGCCCGCCTGGTCAACGAGCGAAGGGCTGACGCCCAGCGGCACCCCGGCGCCCTCGCGTGCCGGACTGCCGAACACCGTCAGCTTCCTGCAGGGGCGAATTCCTGGTGACCTGTAATGGACATGAAATAAAGGAAGAAACGATCACATGCGGGCCTATCGTTGGGCACAGAAATACCGGATGACCTGTTTTCAAAGCCTGCGGCTGATTTTGGGTGTGATCGCGGCGGTGGCTTTGGGGCTGGTCGCGGCTCCCGTGCAGGCGCAGCCTGCGCAGCCGCCCAATCCTCCCGGCGTCGACAACCTGGTGGAGATGAACAAGAAGGCGCTGCGCGATTACGACGCCAGCGCCTGGACCGCCGCCAAGAAGACCCTCCTGCAGGCGGTATCGGCCGGGAAGAAGGCCAAGCTGGAAAACCACGGGGTCATGGCGCGCACCTACCTGCACCTGGGCGCCGTGTGGATCGCGGGGTTCAGCGACAAGGAGAAGGCGGTCTGGAGTTTTGCCCGCGCGCTGGAGATCGATCCGGAGATTCGCATCCGCGCGGCGATGGAAACGCCGGCGATGGCCGCCGCCTTCCAGGAGGCGCAGAAAGAGGTCGCCGCCACCAAGGCCGCCGCGCCGCCGCCGTCGGGCGAATCGACGCCGGCCTCACCGGCGCACGCCGCCGCTGGCGATGCGACCGAGACACCGGCAAAGGTCCAGGCCGCTCCGCTTGATTGCCCGAACTCGGGCGAGGCGCCGCCGGACAAGGCCATCACGATTCACTGTTCGGTGGGCGGCGGACTCAAGGTCGGGGGCCTGTTCCTCTTCTACCGCGGTCCGGCCAACAAGAAGTTCGTGTCGATCGAGATGGAGAAGGCGTCGGGCGGGCAGTTCGAGGGTGAAATCCCCGAGAAGATCCTGGGTGACGGCGGCGCCGTGCAATTTTACGTGGAGGGACGCGACGGCAACGGCAAGCCGATCGTGTCGAACGGCACCGGCGGCAGTCCCAACATCATCATGGTGCACGAGGGCGCCGAGGCCGAAGCGCCCGCGAAGGTCGCCAAGGCCGAGACCGACGAGCACGTCGAAGAGAACCCGCTGGACGAGAGCACCATGCACCGTGCGCGCGCCGGGATCGCGCGGTCGCGCGGCGCCGATACGCGTTACGGTAACCGGCGATTCTGGATCGGCCTTGGCGGCGGCACCGGCGCCGGGTACGCGAAGGGCGACGGGCTGGAGGCGCGCCAGGACCTGCAATCGCAATACGAAGCGGGGCTCGGCTGGGCGGGCCTCGGCCACATCGCGCCGGAGATCGGCTATCACCTGACCCCCGACATGGCGGTCTCGATCCAGGGGCGCGTGCAGTGGATCCCGCAGCCGGCGCAATACCAGAAGACGTATTCGACGGGCGCGCAGGCGGTGCTGGCGCGCCTGCTGTTCTTCACCAAGCAGCAGCGGCTGCGCGGGTTCGGCTCGCTGATGGCGGGCGGCGGCACCGGCTTCCGATTCACGCTGCATCCCGATCACAATGCCCCCGCCATCAAGGACACGGTTCGCGGCGGCCCGGGGCTGGCGGGCGCCGGCGGCGGCGTCTCGTACGAGCTGATGAAGGCGATCTCGCTGGTCGCCGAGGTCAACGTCCTGGCCGGCATCCCGGTGTTCTCGGCGGTCGCCGATCTGAACCTCGCCGTTCAGGTCAACATCTACTGAGCCACGCGGCGAGCTTCCGGCGCGTCACACCAGGTCGCTGGGGACAGCGAGGGCGTAGCGGACGGCGGGCTCGATGGCTTCGACCGGCAGGCCGCGCCAGAAGACGTGCCACTCGGGGAAGCGGACCATGCCGTCGCACTGCTTGACGTACCACGGGGCGATGTCGTTGGTGGGGCGGGCGCGCCAGAAGAAGACCGGGTAGTCGCGGGTCATCACCGACCACAGCTCGCCGCCGATGCCTTCGCCCTGGGCCTGGCGTTCAACGGCGAACTTGGTCAGGTACATGCCCACGGGGGTGTCGCGCAGCAGGGCGGCGCCGCGGTACTGCGCCTCCAGGTACGTGCGTTCGATCGGCTGGGCGAAGAATTCCGGGCGCAAGGTCTTGCCGAACGCCGAGTAAAAAAGCATCGACAGGCGCTGGTGGTCGAGTTGATCGACGCCGGCGTAGACTTCGATGCGCGAGCCGCGGCGGATCAGCGTCCCGGCGCCGCCGATCGTGAACAGCTCTCGCAAGAGGTGCAGGGGGTTGACGACCGCGACGCTCATACGGTGCGGGATCCGTTCCAGGAGCTGCTTGACCTGGCGGAGCAGGACACCCTGGCGGCGCGACAGCGTCCCGTTGGACGAGAGCTGATCGTAGTCGACGCTGAGGTTGACGACCGACAGCGGGCGGCCGGCGGTCGGTCCTGCCTGGGGCTCGATGCCGCGACGGCGGCTGAGGAAGATCACCTTGCGCGACTCCAGCGCCTCGGCCAGGACACCCAGCAGCCGAAAACGGCCCTCGATGGTGTTCTCCTTGGCCGCTTCCATTGACAGGAGGGGGATCTCTCCGGTCGCGATGGCGGCGCGCACCGATTCGATGGCGGCCGGCGACATGTCGGGCCCGACGGGAATGACCCGCGCTGGGACGGCGTCCTCGACCAGCCACTCTTGCACCCGCAGGGCCTGGCGATCGGCCTCGCGCGCCTCGTAAAGGCCCAGCAGCACCACCGGCGCCAGCCCCAGGCCGGCCAGGATGCGCAGATCGAAGTGCACCGGGTCCAGCGCGTTCTTCACGATCTGGGCGTCGGCGGCGATGATCGCGAAGCTCTCCTTCTTCTGGGCGCGGAACAGACGCAGGTAGAGCTCGACGTCGGCCTTCTGGCCGACGCTCTCAAGGAAGCGGTGGATGATCTCCGGTTCCATCAGGTCAGCGCCCGCATGAAGGCGGCTTGCGCGATCTCCAGATCCGCCAGCGTCACATGCTCGTCGGCGGCGTGGGCTTGCCCGACGTCGCCGGGTCCGAACACCACCGCGTCGATGCCGCGTTCGCTGAGCAGCGCCGCCTCGGTCCAGAAGCCGAGATCCACCGGCCGCCGTACCGGGTCGCCCAGCAGCGGTTCGAAACCGGCCAGGTCCCGCGTCTGAAAGCCAGGGCGATCGGCCTGCACCTTCCAGGTGATGGGGTGGGGTGCGGTCGCGCGGCGGGCGCGCCGCTCGGCTTCGGCCAGCACGGCCGCCACCGCCGTCCCGGGCGCCGGGCGCACCGACAGCATCAGCGTCGCCTGCGTGGGGATGACGTTGAAGGCGATGCCGCCGGAGATGCCGGCGACGTTGAGGCAGATGCCGGGGAACCCTTCCGGGCCCTGGGCGCGCGCGGCGATCCCCATTTCGTCCAAGGCCACCGCGGCGCGGGCCAGGATCGCGATCGGGTTGTCGAGGCCGTCGACCAGCGAGGAATGTCCACCGGGTCCCGTGGCCACGGCCTCGGCGGCGCCGATGCCGCGGTGGCGCCACCCGACGCGGCAGCCGGTCGGCTCGCAGACGATGGCGCGTTCCAGGCCGCGGGCCGTTGCGCTGTCGAGGAACGCGCGGATACAGGTGCCGCCCTTTTCTTCGTCACCCGAGAACAGGACGCCAAATGGCTGACTCGGTTGCTGTCCGCGCGCTCGCCCGCCGGCGAGGGCCTCCAGCGTCTCGAGAATCGCGGCGATGGCGCCCTTGGTGTCGGCGGTGCCGAGGCCCTGCAGGCGCCCGTCACGGACGACCAGTTGATGCGGTTGCGACGAGTAGCCGCTGTTGGCCGGGACGGTGTCGACGTGCGCGTTGAGCAACAGCCGAGGCGTTTCACCGCCGAACCGCGCATACACGTAGCCGCGGTTTTCGCCGACCGTCTGGACGTCGACCGTCGACGCCCCCAGCGCCTGTAGATCGGCCGACAGCTTGGCCAAGAGGGGTCGTTCGTCCCCCATCGGATTTTGCGTGTCGAAGGAGACCAGCTCGGCCAGGCGGTCGACGAGGGACATGGCTTTGCGCCGGTTATATCACCGGCGGGATCGAACAGTTTGATACGCTGGTTGCGGAACGCACCGTGCCGCCCCCGTTTCTGCTCCTGGTTGCCCCCTTGCTCGCGCAGGCCGGGACGTCGGGCGCCGCCCCCCGGATCCAGGCCGTGCGCGCCACGGAGCCGATCGTCCTGGACGGCAAGCTGGACGATCGGGCGTGGCAGGCCGCGCCGCCCTCCGACGCGTTCATCCAGCACCAGCCCGACGAAGGGGCTCCCCCCAGCGAACGAACCGAGTTCCGCGTCGTCTATGACGACCGGGCGCTGTACATCGGCGTCGATTGCCAGCAGGTCAATTCCCCGGTGGTGCGCCGACTGATGCGGCGTGATGGCCAGCTGCCGTCCGACGGGGTCTGGCTGGACATCGACAGCCGGCGCGACGGCGCCAGCGCTTTTCACTTCGCCGTCAACGCGGCCGGCGTCCTGTCGGACGCCATCCACTTCAACGACGTCGACTATTCGTCGGCCTGGGACGAAAACTGGGAGGCCAAGGTCGCCGACACTGGGCACGGCTATTCGGTGGAGTTCCGCATCCCGCTGCGCGTCCTGCGCTTTGACGCCGCGCCGATCACCGACTGGGGGTTCCAGATCCGTCGCTTCATCGACGCGCGCCAGGAGTACGACGACTGGGCGTTCTACCCGCGCACGGCGGCCAGCTACGTCCCGTACTTTGGGCGGCTGGAAAACCTGGTCGGCCTGCGACCGGGACGCCGGTTGCAGCTTCTTCCCTTTGTTCTCGGGCGCGTGCGTACGCGCGGCGCCCAGGCCAGCAGCCAGACGCTGGCGTCCGGGACCGACACCGGGTTCACGGCCGGCTTGAACGCCAAGCTGCAGGTGACGCAAGAGCTGACGCTGGACATGGCCGTGCTGCCCGACTTCGGCCAGGTCGAGGCCGACAGCGTGGTCCTGAACCTGTCCAACTACGAGACGTTTTTCCCTGAAAAAAGGCCGTTTTTTCTCGAGGGAGCCGACGTCTGGACCAGCAACGCGACGTTGGTTTACACGCGCCGCATTGGCCGCCAGCCGGCATCGCCGACGCTGCTGGCCGGCGAGACGCTGTACGACGCGGCGGAACCGTCACCCATCTACGGCGCCGCCAAGCTGGTGGGGACCGTCAAGGGGCGCACGACGCTGGGGCTGCTGTCGGCCGTGACCGGTCGCCGCGAGGTCCCCGTGCAGCGCAGCGACGGCCAGCGCGAGCTGCGTCTGGTCGACCCCCTAACCACGTTCAACGTCGTGCGCGCCAAGCAGCTCGTCGGCGCGCGCAGCGAGGTCGGCGTGTTCGCCACGGCGGTCAACCGGCTGGCGCCGCCACTGGCCGCGGGCGCGTTGTGTCCGACCACCGCCGTTGTGGTCACCGAGGCTGGCCGCTGCTTCAACGACGCCTACGTGGCCAGCGCCGACGGTCGCTGGCGGTCGGCCTCGGGCGACTACGCGGCGTCCGGGCAGGTGACCGGGTCGTTGCTGGCGGGAGGTCCTTCGCGTCCGCAGCGTGACGGCCTCGTCATCGAGCCCGGCCACCCGGCGGCAGGGGCCATCGTGTGGCTCGCCAAGCAGGGCGGACCCAACTGGCTCTGGAGCGTGTGGCAGGGGCTAAGCGGCAAGCGGCTGGAGCTGAACGACATCGGCTATCTCGACCGCAAG
>DASRQT010000014.1:0-18022 GCA_035696485.1 Polyangia bacterium
GATGCCGCCCGGCCCATTCTGGTCCTCGCTGGTGAAATCGGTCTGCCCAGGGTTCGTCGGGGTGGGCTTGACGCTCGGGGGAGGCTCGCTCCCGGTAGATGGCGGAAGGCTCGCGCCAGGACCACTGCAGGCGGTGACGCCAGAAGCTATCGCGGCGAGAGCGGCCAGGAGGATGCGATGCGAACCCAAAAAGCTACGTTTCGTCATGGGAAGAGCCTCCGCCGGGTGCTTCAGCAAGGCGCGTGCCGGCAGGAAAGGCTCTATGACCTGGGTTTCTCGGCACATTCGGGGCGCTGCGCCGCAGATTTCCGAGGCGCGAATCAGGTTTTTCAGCTGAGGAAGAGTTTGTAGGCGGCGTTCTTGCTCTCGTCCCAGTGTCGATAGCCCAGTGTGGTCAGGAAGCTGCGCAACGCGGAGCCTTCGCGCGGCGGGACCTGGAGCCCGACCAGGACGCGGCCGTGGTCGGCGCCCTGGTTTCGATAGTGAAACAGCGAGATGTTCCAGTTGGGCGACATGCTGGCCAGAAAGCGCATCAAGGCGCCGGGGCGTTCGGGGAACTCGAACCGATAGAGATGCTCGTGGGCGGCCAGCGCCGACCGGCCGCCCACCATGTGTCGCAGGTGCAGCTTGGCGAATTCGTTGTCGGTGAGATCCAAAGTCGGGAAGCCGGCCTTCTCGAACACGCGCGCCAGCGTCCCGGCGTCGCCCGCGCGGGCCAGTTGCACGCCCACGAAGACGTGCGCAACGGAATTATCGGCGATGCGGTAGTTGAATTCCGTCACGTTGCGGTCGCCGACCAGCCTGCACAGGCGCTTGAAGCTGCCGCGTTTCTCCGGGATGGTGACGGCGAAGACGGCCTCGCGTTTTTCACCGACCTCGGCCCGCTCGGCGACAAAACGCAGGCGATCGAAGTTCATGTTGGCGCCGCAGGTGATGGCGGCGATGGTCTTTCCGGCAAGCGGGTTCCGGGCGGCGTAGACCTTGGCGCCGGCCACGCCCAGCGCCCCGGCTGGCTCGAGGATCGACCGCGTCTCCTGAAAGACATCCTTGATGGCGGCGCAGAGCGCATCGGTATCGACCTTGACCACGTCATCCACGTAACGCTGGCACAGGCGAAAGGTCTCCTTGCCGACCAGGCGCACGGCCGTGGTGTCAGAGAACAGACCCACGTGTTGCAGCTCGACGCGCCTCCCGGCGGCCAGCGATCGCGCCATCGCGTCCGAATCTTCGGTCTGGACGCCGATAATCTTGATCTCGGGGCGCAGCGCCTTGACGTAGGCGGCGACGCCCGAGATGAGGCCGCCGCCGCCGATCGCGACGAAGATGGCGTGCAGGGGGCCGTGCTCCTGCGGGTGGTGCTGGCGCAGGATCTCCATCCCGACGGTCCCCTGCCCCGCGATCACGTCCGGATCGTCGAACGGGTGTACGAAGGTCAGCTTGTGCTTGCGCCGCAGCAGCATCGCGCGCTGGTGGGCGTCGCTGTACGAATCGCCGTGCAGGTCGACCTCCGCCCCCAGGGCGCGCACGGCGTTGATCTTCACCTCCGGCGTGGTCGCCGGCATGACGATCAGGGCGCGGCAGCCCAGCTTCTTCGCGGCCAGAGCGACACCCTGGGCATGGTTGCCGGCGCTGGCCGTGATCACACCGCGCCCGAGAGCAGCGGCGGGGAGGTTGACCATCTTGTTGTAAGCGCCGCGCAGCTTGAAGCTGAACACCGGTTGAAGATCTTCGCGCTTGAGCAAAAGGCGGCCGCCAATGCGCGCCGACAGCTGCGGCGCCGGCTCCAGCGGCGTCTCGATCGCCACGTCGTAGACGCGGGCGTTGAGAATGCGGCGAAGGTACTCCTGGGCAGGCATCAGCGTGGCGTTCCGCTGAACGTATCACGGGCCCTTCACGCCGACTCACTTACGTCAGCAGTGCCTGGATCACACGCTGGCCGTCGGCGAACGACGGCACCGACAGGCCGAACCCTCTTCGCAGCAACGTGAAATAGACGTCGGACAGCTTGGCGCTGGTGGCAAAGCTCACGTGCTGGTTGACACTGAGGCGCTTCCCCGCGCTGCCGATGTAGAGCAGCGGCAGGTCCTGCGCCGAATGATCCTGCCCGTGGGTCTCACTGCCAAGCCAGATCAGGGAATTGTCCAGCAAGCTGACTCCCGAGCTATCGGGGATGGCGTCCATCTGACGGGCCAGCCGAGCCACCTTCGACACCATCCACTGCGTGACCGTCGCCCAGGCATCACTGGCGGCGCCGCCGGTCGCCAGGTCGTGCAGTCCCACGCTCACGGTGACAGGCCGGGGTGGCGCCGACGGTGTGCCGAAGTTCTTTTCAGGGAGAAAACCGTAGAGGTAGTCGCTGTGGGCGTCGTCCATCATCAGGCTGATGACGCGCGTCCGGCCACATTCCAGCGCCATCACCATGAGGTCGATCATGAGGTCGGCGTGTCGGTCGCGACTGTAGTTGGCCGGGACGTTGTCGACGTCGTACGCCTGCGCGGGCCGTGGCACCGTCGGACACGCGGTCGGCACCGGGACAGGGCCGAGACGCTGTTCGAGCTCGCGGACCGAGGTCAGGAAGGCATCAAGACGGACGGCATCCTTGCGGCTGAGGCGGCTCTGCATCGCCGAGGCGTCGGCCCGCACGTAGTCGAGGACGCTCTGGTCCACGGCGCGCATCCGCGCGAACGGGTTGCCGGCGGGAATCGGCCCGGCTCCAACCAGTCGATCGAAGACCGCCTGGGGATCGACCAACCGGCCAAGCGGCTCGGTCTCCGATCCCCAGGAGATGCTGCGCGAAAATGCCGTCGGCTGTCCCTCGGTAGACGACGTCGTCGTCGCCAGGCCGAGCTGCAACGATGGAACCGCGGTGCCGCCGCCGATCGCCCTGGCGAGCACCTGATCAACGGAGATCGCGTTGCGCGGCGACATCTCGGTTCCAGTTGGTCGCGTGCACGTCAAGAATGCGCCAGTCAGCAGCGCGTGCCCAGGTTGCGCCCCGCCCCGAAACGGACCGGCATTGTCGACGTTGCTGAGGACGGTAACTTTGTCCTTCACGGTTGCCAGCGGGGCCAGGACCGGCGACAGCAACCAGCCGTCGCCGCGTCCCACCCGCATCGGCTTCCAGTAGTTGCCGGCGCCACAGGGAAAATAGACGGCGACAAACCGCGGCGGGGGCGGTAGCGCCTGCGCGCGCGCTGACCGTGGGCCCAGGGACGCCATCCACGGCAGCGACAGGGCGATCCCTGCCGCCCCCCTGAGGACGTTCCGACGACTGTGACCTCCGGGGCGCATTCAGTTGGCCTCCCCGCGCCTGAACCGAAAGGCCGCGCTGGCCACGATCTGCTTGATGAGGCCGCGCAACGTCGATCCCTGTCGAGACCAGTCGCTGCTGAGCTGCTGTACCCAGAGTTGGTCCCGTTGTTCCTGAGGGGGCCGGCGCAGCGCATAGGTGAACAGCTTCTTGGGCGGACATTCGATAAAGCGCGAGTCCCGCGCCAGCATGTCGGCCAGCTCCAGCGGGCCGTTGAAGATCTGTCCTTCAAACTCCAGCCTGGACACATCAACTGCCTGACCGTTCGGGTACACCGTTCGCGGCTGGCCGATGGCGTCGAAGGTCTCCAGGCCCAGGCCGATCGGGTCCATGAGCTTGTGACAGGCGCCGCAGGTCGACTCCTTGCGGAGCCGCTCGAGATATTGCCGGACCGTCAGAGACGGATTCGGGTCCATGGGTACTACTGGCACGTCAGGTGGAGGCGGCGGCAGGCTGTAACAGAGGACGCTTTCCAGAACCTGAACCCCCCTCTGGGTTGGGGACGTCCTGTTGGGCGGGCTGCTTCCCGCCAAAAAGCCGGCCAACCCGAGGTAGCCCTTGCGCTGGTCGCTCCGCTCGACGACGCGCGCAAATCCGGGTGCGGCCGGCGCCTGAAAGCCGTAGTGCCGCGCCAGTCGGGCGTTGACGAAGTTCATGTCGGCGGTCAGGAAGTCCAGGAAGCTGCGGTTCGGCAGCAGGAACTCCGACAGATAGAGCACCGCCTCCTCGTTGATCGCGTCGCCGAGCTCCTGGTCCCAGGAGGGGAACAGGACGGGATCGGGCTGCTTGTCGCGGATAGACCTTGCGGCCCACCAGCTGTCGGCCAGCGCGCGGACCAATGCGACCGAACGCGGGTCGGCCAACATGCGCTCGGCCTGCGCGAGCAGCACGTCGACCTGGCCAAGCTCACCGCTGGCAGCGAGCGCGAACAAACGATCGTCGGGCATCGTCCGCCACAGCAGATACGACAGCCGCGACGCCAGCTCGTACGCGGTCAGCGGGTGAACCGTCTCCGAGGTGGGCTGCTCGTCGAGTTCGACGTGATAGAGGAACGGCAAGGAAGATAGCATCGCGGCCACCACCCGCTGCATCGCTCCCAGGAAGTCTGCCCCGGAAGCCCTGGCCACGCCGACCACGCTGAACAATCGATCGACCTCGGCGTCGGACAGCGGACGGCGCCAGGCCCGGTGACCGAAGGCGCGAATGATCTCCTTGCCGCAAGCGTCTTCCGTCGTGCTGGGCGGTGTGCAAGTCACGATGCGGGCGCGTAGTGATTCGCCGGCGAAGACCTGGGCGGCCAGGTCGCGTGCGGTGACGAAGAACCGCTCGTAGCGGATCGGCGTCATTGCCCCTTGCACGTCGGCGTTGTTGTCGAACCCATCCAGCACGTCGTCGGGGAGGAAACCATCGACGAACGAGGCCGTGACGCCCAGGAGATCCTTGACGGTGTTGTCGTATTCGGTGTTGTTGAGAAAATGGATCCCGATGCGTCCGGGATCAGCGGGAGGCGTCGGCTGAGCGACGGCGCCCTCCCCCACCTGGTCGGTTGTCGCCCCGTCGGAAGCAGTGGCGGCCCCGTCGCGGGGCTGCAGCGGCGATTCGCCACAGCCGGCAATGGCGACCGCCACCAGCACAAACCCATTTCGCATTCAGTGGTTGTCGAACAGGCGCGCCGCGAATGACGACGGGCTCGGGAAATGAGTCAGAAGGTCTTGAGAAACGTGAGCGACGGAAATGCGTCGTACGAGACCATCACCACCGCCGGCGCCGTCGGCCACAGCGCGAGGGCCAGTCCCGTCACCAGCGAGGCGCCGGCGACTCCGGCGAGGACGCCTGCGGCGACGTTGCGGTTGTGGATGTCTCTGGTGGTGGCAGTAGCCTGCGCGTTGCTCGCGCCCGGCGGCGTCGAGTCGTGGAGTTTGATAGCGGACCATGCCAGTCCACCAGCGACCGCCGCGCTGGCCACGCCGAGGCCAAACGCGCCAATCGTCAGCGTCCGGCGGACACCATGCCCTGGCGGGGCGGCATCGCGCCCCTCGGCGCTATCGACCGGGTCCAGCCGGAAGGCGGCGACGGCAGTTCCATCGAAGGGCTTGGCGAACAGCAGCAGGAACGCCTCGTGCGCCGCCCCTCGGGCGCGGACGCGCGGCGTCTCCGCCATCAAGCTGGACAGCTGTACCCGCCCCGATCGACCGGTCAGCCGAAATTCGCGCGGCGGCTGCCGCGGCGCCGTCCGCGAACCGCCGCTGGCCTGCTGGACATACAGGCGGCCAAGATCAATCGGCAACCTCAGATGGATCGGCGTGCCGGCAGCAGCGTGCAGATCGACCAGCCGGATGCCGGTCTCGGTCTCGACAAAGGTGTGGCCCGAAGTCCCCTGGTCCATCTCCAGCACCAGCGGGCCGGACGGCAGCGTTGCCAGCGCGGCGTCCAGGTTTCCGTCGGGCGGGGTGGTGGAGACCTGTGGACGATAGCGCAGGTTCGGCACCGCCTCGTTCGCGCGCCTTACGAAGGCGGCGATCTCGCGGTAGCTGACGATGCCATCCAGGTTGACGTCGGCCGCTCCCACCAGGCCCGACCGCAGCTCGTGCGAGAAGACGCCGGCCTGGAACTCAGCCCACTCGTGGGTCTGCCCACCCGAGGATCGAGCAGTGAGAAATCCGGTCCGCCGCGGCCAGACGGCCCCGGCGCGCTGCGAGAATCCGGGCGGCACGCGGATCCGTTCTCCACCGGGGCCGCGATCGGCGACGAAGGAGGCGCCGTAACAGGCGTCGACCAGCACGTGGTTGTCGTCGGCCTCCGCGTCGCGCAGCATCTCGGCCAGGTCCTCACGCCAGAGGCGCCCATCATCCAGTTGCAGGAAGGGGCGGCCATCGGCTATCTCCCCGTGCCCGGCGAACAGAAAGTACAGCCGGGTCGGGCGTCCCGCTTCCTGCGCCTCAGCCAGCGTGTCAGCGGCGCGCTCGAAGGCTGCGCGCAGCGCCGCCCGCGTCGCCGGGCCCTGGGGTCGGGCCTTGGGAAAGAGCTCTCGCGTCTCGGCGTCCAGCGACGCCAGTAACGTCGTCCGCACACCCAGCATTTCGAACGTGCGCGCGTTCTGGACCGCGTCGTCGTCGCCAAAACGGAGGTTCTCCGCCGCCGGCGACGCGCTCTTGTTGCTGCCCACCACGATCGCCAGCGCCAGCAGCTTGCCCGCCGGCGGCCTGCTCGCCAGCGGCTGGTCCGCCAGCGGCTTCTCGGCAGCAACGGCGGTGATCGCGCACGACAGCAGGCCAACCCCGATCAGGGTGGCCAGTGTGAGGCGCCCGGCGCGCCCCGTCATCGCAGGACCTCCACGGTTTCGGTCCAGACAAATCCGCCCAGGCCACCGAGCCCGTTCGGCCCCTGCGACAGGGCGGCTTCAATCTGCGTCACATGATAGCGACGTTCCGTGAACAAGCCGAAGATGGTCAGCGGCCCCGCCTGCAATGGGTGGCGCACCGACTCGCCCAGCTCCATCGGGTGGAGGGTCGTGGCGATCGGCAGCGAGCCAGGATCATCGGCGGGGTTGTCCCACGCCGGCCAGAACCAGAACACATGCCCGCCGGCGTCGCGCGCGAACACCATCAGAAAGGATGCGCCGCCCGGGGTACCGTCGGCGGCGCGCGGATTGACGAACGAGAACGCGAGGGCTTCGTCGGCGCGGATGGTGCTTCCCGCCCGTTCGCTGCGGCCGCCGCTGCCCAGGCGAAACACCTCCAGCGACGGCGTCGCCCGGGCCGCGGGTTGCTCGACGCCGCCGCGCGCTTGAAAATGATCGTTGGATCGTTGGGCGCTGATAACAAACGCCGCGGAGGCCAGGGCCAGCACGCCGACGCTGGCACCAAACAGCGCCGGGCGCCGCGATGCGGGCGGAAAGATCGCCCGCGCCATCCGCTCGCGCGCGCGGGTGTCGCCGTCATGGTCCAGGGATTCCAGCGCCGCGTAGGTCCGGTATTCGCCCCGGCAACTCTCACACCGGCGCAGATGCCGGAACAGACGGCGGTCGCCGAAGGCAGAGTTGCCACCAGAGAAGTGCCCGCGCACGAGCTCGTGTCGATCGAATCCCATCATGTCGGCACCACCTGTTTCTTCCCCTCCCCTGCGCCGATGGTCAGGAAATCGTGCAGGGCGCGGCGGATCTGCCGCTCCCAGTCCTCCAGGGTCGATCTTGGCATCCCCAGCGCCGCCGCCGCTTCCATCTGGGTCATCCCGGCGATGTAGCGCAGCTCGACCAGCTGGCGTCGTTGCGGGTCGAGGCGGGTCGCGAACCGGACGATCTCGGCGCGGATCTCGTCCAGCGGATCAACCGTGGTCACGGGCTCGTTGGCGTCGGACAGCGGGGTTAACCGCTTTTCGCGCCGGGCAAAGTCGATCGCCTGGTGGCGGGCAATGGCCCCCAGCCACGCACCCAGTTTTCCGCCGCGGTGGCTCTCTCGAAGGTGGCGGCTGGATATCAGTTCCAGGAAGACCTCGTGGACCACGGCGTCGCGGTCGGCCGGGTCGCGCAGGATCGAGCCGGCGGCGAGGCGAACTTCGTTGAACGTATCCTTGTAGATCTCTTCGATCACGTCCTTGTCACCACGAAGGAAGCGGGCGTGCCAGCTCGGGTCACGTCTTAACGACAACACGAGATGCTCATCTTATGTCGAACCAGCCCACCCCCCCGGACGGCTACATTGTAAAAAATGACGCCCCCGGCGGGTTCCACGGGCGATCGCGTTATCGGGGGTGCTGGGTCTCGCGCTGGCTGTCGCGATGCGCGTCACGGTGACTTTCCTGAAAGGTGACCTCCAGCTTGATCTCTTTGCCTTCCCGCAAGGCCACGGCGCTGACGGTTTCGCCCGGTTTGGAGGCATTGAGCACATACATCAGCTCCTCGACGCTTCCGATCTGGTGGTCGCCCAGCTTGACCAAGATGTCGCCGCGCCGGAGTCCCCCCTTGTCGGCGCCCCCACCGGGGCGAACCCCGGCCAGCAGGACGCCCTTGGCCCCGCCGGGGGGCCCGGCGTAGTCAGGCACGGTGCCCAGCGACGCGTTGAAGCTGCGCATGTCGCCTCGCGGGGCCGGCGCCGCCACCTTGTGCAAGGTGAGCCGCGATTCGCGAAGGTCGACCTCGCGCGCCATCTCGGCGGCGGCCTCGGCGACCTGCGCCGCGCCGGCGGCATTGATCTTGGCGGCGTCGTCGCTGGGTTTGTGGTAGTCGGCGTGGGCGCCGGTGAAGAACTGCACCACCGGAACGCCGGCGGCGTAAAAGGGCATCTGGTCGCTGGGGCCAAACCCTTCGCCGCTGATGATGCACGAGATGCGCGATCGCGCGCACGCTGCCTCGGCCAGCCCCTGCCACTCCTCGGCGGACGCTCCCCCCAGAAGGGTCACGCGGTTGTCGCGCATGCGACCGACCATGTCCATATTCAGCATCGCGATCACGTCGGTGATCTTGGTGCCGCGGGTCGGGGACTTGGTGTAGTACGACGAGCCGAGGACGCCGGTCTCCTCCCCGGAGAATGCGATGAACAGGACGTCGCGTTTGAGCTCTGCGCGGCGCGCGGCCAGAAGCCGTGCCGTCTCCAGCAGGGCGGCGGTGCCGGAGGCGTTGTCGTCGGCGCCGAGGTGTGGTTCGTTCTTTTCAGGCGTCAGCGAGCTGCGGCCCCCCATCCCCAGGTGATCGTAGTGCGCGCCAAGCACAACCACGCCGGGCAGGCGCTTGCCCGCGGGCGCTCCGGCGCCGAGTCGCCCCACCACGTTGAACGCATCGTGTTTCGTCGCGGTCAGAGTCACGGTCAGCTCGGCGCGAACCGGCGCCCGTTTGCCGGGCGCCGTCAACGCGCCCAGGACGCCGGCGGCCGCGTCCCGCTTGACCACCACCACCGGAATGCCCACGTCGGCATAGCTGTCCGACTGCAGCGACGGAAGCGTCGCCTCCGCCGGCGGCTTCCAGTCGGCCGGCAGTGGCTTCGGCGGCAAAGGCTGATCGACGACAATCAGCGCCCTGGCCCCCTTTTCGCGAGCGGTCCACGCCTTGTATCGGATGTCCCCGTAGCGGCGCTGCGCATCGCGGTCGGCGAACTTGGTCGCGTCGGCGGCGCCCGGCGCCTCGGGCACAAACCGGCGCACGACGACGATCCTTCCTTTGACGTTCAGCTTGCCGTAGTCGTCGACGCCGATCTCCTTGGCGCTGATGCCGTAGCCGGCGAACACCAGGTCCGCTTTTACCTCACCGCTGGCCGAATACCCGACCGGCGTCATCGCGTCGCGCGCGACGGCGACCCCCGCCATCGTCAGGGCGGTGCCGGCCTCGATCTTGACTCCGGTCGTGACCGAAAAGCCCTGTCGATACCCGTCGAGCTCACCCGCCGGAACCAGCCCCAGCACGCGAAAGCGCCGCTCGATGTATTCGCCGGCTGCCATGAGGCCGGCGGTGCCAACGCCGCGGCCTTCGCGCGCCGGATCCGCCAGCCAGCGAACATCCGAGATCAGGCGATCGGCGGCACTGGCCATATCGTCGCGCGCTCCCGCCGCCGTCGTCCCCCTGGCGGCCTCTTCAACCCAGCGAGCGACAAACACGTTGGTGTCGTGCGATCCGGCGGGGGTCGTCCGGTTCGACGAGAACGCCAGGTGCCGGCCATCCGGTGAGAACATCGGGAAGCCGTCGAACCCCTTGGCATACGTGATCCGCTCGAGGTTGCTGCCGTCGACGTTGACCGCCCAGATGTCGAACTCACGGCCCTGCGGATCACCGTAGTTGGTCGAGAACAGGATGCGTTTCTGAGACGGGTGCCAGAACGGCGCAAAGGCCGCCGCGTTCAGGTACGTAATCTGCATCGGCTCGGAGCCGTCGGCGTTGGCGACGTACAGCTCCAGGTTGCTGGGTCGAACCAATCCCTGCGCCAGCAGCGCCTTGTAGTCGTCCAGCTCCTTCCCGGCCGCGGGTCGTGACGCGCGCCAGACGATCTTGCTGCAGTCCGCGTTGAAGAAGGCACCGCCGTCGTAGCCGGGGGTGCTGGTCAGCCGTTTGACGTTCTTCCCGTCGCTGTCCATCCGGTAGAGATCCAGATCCCCGTCACGCACCGACGTGAACACGATGGATCCATCCTTCGCGCACACCGTCCCCTCGGCGTCGTATCCGGGCGTCTCGGTCAGCCGCCGCATGCCGGACCCGTCAACTTTCGCGCGATAGATGTCGTATGAATCATAGATGGCCCAGACGTACCCCTGGCTGCGATCGGGCCGCGGCGGACATCCGTCGCCGCCGAGGTGGGTGGAGGCAAAGATGACCTCCTGGTTGCCCGGGAGAAAATACGAGCAGGTCGTGGCCCCCTTGCCGTTCGACACGGCAATCTTGGTCGGAGGGCTGTCGGCGACGTTCACGCGTGCATCCGTGCGCAGATCCATACGGTAAATGCGATCGCAGGCCACCGGCGGCACCCGCGACTGCAGCACCAGCTGCGCGCCGTCGAAGGACCAGTACGCCTCTGCGTTTTCGCCCCCGAACGTCAGCTGCCTCATCTCGGCCAGGTGGCCTTCGTCCGGCATGGCGGCAACCGCAACACCTGCCGACCCGGGCCCCGACCAGGCCTCTGACGGCGGCTCCAGCGCGTGCGGCGTGGCGCACGAAATGCCGGCCGCCAGCACCAACCACCACAATGTCCGTCGCGCAGTCATGCGTCAGCCCTGCCCTGGCCGAATCCGCCGGCGCAGACCCCAGACCAGCGTCAGCGCTTCGAGGACGATCGATCTCGACATCTTTGAATTCCCGACGCGCCGGTCGACGAACCGGATCGGCACCTCGACGACCCGCATTCCGTTGCGCAGCGTGCGATAGGTCATCTCGATTTGAAACCCGTAACCGCGCGCGTTGACCGCCTGCAGGTTGATGCGGCGGAGGGTCTCTATCTTCCAGGCCTTGAATCCGGCGGTCAGGTCCTGGATCGTCACGCCCAGGACGGTGCGCGCATAGAGGCCGCCGCCGCGGCTGATGACCTGGCGGCCGAGGCCCCAGTTTTCCGTCCCGCCCCCTTCCACATAGCGCGACCCCACCGCCAGGTCGGCGCCGTCCGCCAGCGCTCGCAGCAGGCGCGGCACGTCCTTCGGGTCGTGGGACAGATCCGCGTCCATCTGAACCACGCGCTTCCAGCGGCCGCCGGCGTCCAGGGCATCCTGAAACGCCGCGATGTACGCCGCGCCCAGCCCGCGCTTGGCCTGGCGGTGCAAGACCCGGATGTGGGCGTCGCGGGCAGCCATCTCGTCGGCCAGCGCCCCGGTGCCGTCGGGCGAATTGTCGTCCACCACCAGGATGGTTGCTTGCGGCTCGACTGCGCGCACCGCCGGAACGATCTCGGGCAAACAGTCCCGTTCGTTGTAGGTCGGGATGACGATCAGCGTGTCAGACGACATTTTGACTTTGAGGCTTTATACACGACACTTCTGGACTGTGAACCTGCTCATTACCGGCGGGGCTGGCTTCATCGGCTCCTGCTACGCGCGTCTGGCGCGGGCGCGCCGCCCTGCCCATCTACTTGTCAATGTCGACTCCCTGACCTACGCGGGGAATCTGGAGAATCTGAAGACGCTGGAAGGCGATCGCGGCCATGTCTTCGTCCGCGCCGACATCCGCGACAAAGACAAGATCGTGCAGCTTCTGACTCAGCACCGGATCGAGGCCGTCATCAACTTCGCGGCCGAGAGCCACGTCGACCGCAGCATCCTGTCGGCCGAGCCATTCCTGGACACCAACGTCACCGGAACCTTGCGCCTGCTGGAAGCGGCGCGCACCGCCGGTGTGCGGCGGTTCGTTCAGGTCTCCACCGACGAGGTCTACGGATCGCTGGGCCCGACCGGCGCGTTTGAAGAGACCACGCCGGTCGCCCCGCGCAGCCCCTACTCGGCCAGCAAGGCCGCCGCCGACCACCTGGTGATGGCGTTTCATCACACGCACGGGGTCGACACCGTCATCACGCGCTGCTCGAACAACTACGGGCCGTACCAATTCCCCGAGAAGCTGATCCCGCTCATGATTCTGAACGCCTTCGAAGGCAAGCCGCTGCCGGTCTATGGCGACGGCCTGCAGGTCCGCGACTGGATCCATGTCGAGGACCACAGCGAGGCCATCGACGCCGCGCTGCTGGCCGGGCGGTCGGGTGAGGTCTACAACATCGGCGCCGAGAACGAACGCCCCAACATGGACGTCGTCCGCGCCATCCTGGCCCACACCGGCCGCGACCAATCCCTGATCCGCCACGTCCCGGACCGCCCCGGCCACGATCGCCGCTACGCGATGAACGCCAGCAAGGCCCGCCGCGAGCTGGACTGGACGCCGCGACACAACTTCGACGCCGGCCTGGCGGTGACGGTGGCCTGGTATCGGAACAATGAACCGTGGTGGCAACACGTCCGCAGCGGCGCGTATCGCGACTACTATGAGCAGCAATATGGCGCTCGCCTGCGCCCAGGAGACAAGAGTCCAGGAGGCAACAGTCCAGGAGGCAACAGCCAATGACCGTTGATGCGGAGTTGCGTGGTGTGGTGCTGGCCGGGGGCACCGGGTCGCGCCTGTTCCCGCTGACCAAGGTCACCAACAAGCACCTTCTGCCCGTCGGTCGAGAGCCGATGATCTTTCACCCGGTGCGCCGGCTCATCGAGGCGCGCATCCGCGAGATCCTGGTGGTGACCGGGACCGACCACATGGGCGACGTGGTGGGCCTCCTGGGCAGCGGCAAGGACTTCGGCTGCGAGTTCACCTACCGGGTCCAGGATGAGGCCGGCGGCATCGCCCAGGCGCTGGGGCTGGCGCGGCGCTTCGGCCGCGGCGGACGGCTGGCGGTCATCCTGGGCGACAACATCTTCGAGGCGTCGATCGCCGGCTTTGCCGACGAATTCCGGCGCCAGAAGAGCGGCGCCAAGATCCTCGTGCAGGAGGTGCCCGACCCCGGGCGCTACGGCGTCGCCGTCACGGAAGGACAAAAGGTGGTGCGCATAATCGAGAAGCCCAAGGACCCGCCCAGCGCCCTGGCCGTCACCGGCATCTATTTCTATGACGAGACCGTCTTCGACGTCGTCGCCGGACTCAAGCCATCGGCGCGCGGCGAACTGGAGATCACGGACGTCAACAACGCCTACATCGCGCGCGGCGATCTCACGTACAACGTGTTGCCTGGCTGGTGGACCGATGCCGGCACCTTCGAGTCATTGAAGCACGCGAATGACCTTCTCAAGGGTTGACCCGGCGGACTGACTAGCGCGGGCGAAGGTCGGCGGGAATATCGGAGAGGCGGGGGTTCTTTGCGTCGCGCGGCGAGACGATGGGCGAATCGGCGCCCCAGTTGAGCTGCAGCTCGGGATCGCTCCAAAGGATGCCCAGCTCGTCGGTGTTGTCGTAGTACTCGTCGACCAGGTAGGTCATGAACGAATCCCTGAGCGCGTAGAACCCGTGCGCCACCCCCTTGGGGATGTACAGCCCGATCGCTTTTCCGTCCCCCATCTCGAGGACCTGGGTTCGCCCTCGCGTCGGGGAGGAGGTGCGAAAGTCAAACAGCGCCGCGCGCACGAGACCGGTCGGCACCGCCCACAGGTCGGCCTGTTTCATGTGGTAGTGCAGCCCGCGCAGGACGCCGGCCCGCGAAAACGAGCAATTCCCCTGGATCATCTCCCGGACGCCGGGAATCCAGGACCGGCGATAGCTCTCGAAGAAATAGCCACGGTCGTCTCCGAAGGATTTGAAGGGAACCTGGTAGACACCGTCGATCAGCTCAGAAGGGACAGCGGCGCTGGGCATGTTCCCCCTACCCTAGCTTGCTCTCGGAGGCGATGAAAGCCCGGGCCGCATCCTGCCACGACAACATCGTGTCCAGCCCACGCAGCCGCAGCATGCGGTTCTCGAGGATCGCGCGCCGCGGGCGCGCCGCCTTCATCGGCAGGGCGGCCGTGGGCAGCGCCACCACCCGTTCGTCCGGCAGCCCCAGCTCGGTGGCGATGAAGCGCGCGAATTCGGCCCAGCTGGTCTCACCCGATGCCGTGCAGTGGTAGGTGCCGTAGTGCGCGGTCCGGGCCAGCGCCGCCGACACGGTCGCCACCTCCCGCACCCAGGTCGGCGATCCCAGCCGCTCGCGGTCGGCGCGCACGGTCTCGCCCGCCTTCAACCGGCGCAAGATCGTCGACGGAAAATTGCGCCCGCCACGCCCGTAGAGGCAGCCGACGCGCAGGATGAACAGGCGCGAGGTCGCAGCCGTCGCCAGCTTCTCGCCCGCGACCTTGGACCGCGCGTAGAGCCCCTGCGGGGTCGGCGGGTCGAACTCGTCATACGGACGATCGCATTCGCCGTCGAACACGAAGTCGGTCGAATAGTGGACCAGCGCCGCCATATGCGCCGCGGTCGCGAGCGCCAGCACCTCGGGCCCGAGCGCGTTGGCCGCGTAGGCCAGATCGGGCTCGGTCTCCGCGCGGTCGACGTCGGTGTAAGCCGCGGCGTTGAACACCACATCGGGTTTCGCCTCGGCGAAGATCTTGCGGACGGCGACTTCGTCACGAACGTCGCACTCGGCGCGCCCCAGCGCCGCGCGCAGGTCGTATCCCGCCGCCGGCAACCCTTGCGCCAGCGCCTGGCCCAGCGTCCCGTGCGCGCCCAGCAACACCGCGGCCGGACGATGTCCCCCCGGCGCGCTCAAGAGCTGGGCGCTCGTCCCGCCAGCGACCCGCGCACGTCCTCTTCGTCGGCGCGCACCATCATCTGGATCAGCTCCTTGAACCCGACCTTGGGCTTCCAGCCCAGCGCCTTCCGCGCCTTGGTCGCGTCGCCCATGAGGTGATCGACCTCCGTCGGTCGGAAATAACGCGGGTCGATCTCGACGAACTTTTGCCAGTCGAGATCCAGCGCCCCAAAGGAGACGTCGAGGACCTCGCGGACCGAATGCGATTCGCCGGTGGCGATCACGAAATCGTCCGCCTTCTCTTGCTGCAGCATCATCCACATCGCCTCGACGTAGTCGCCGGCGAATCCCCAGTCACGTTTCGCGTCCAGGTTGCCAAGGTAGATCTTGGATTCCAGGCCGTGGCGAATGCGCGCGGCCGCGCGCGTGATCTTGCGCGTGACGAACGGGATCCCCCGCCGCGGCGATTCATGGTTGAACAGGATGCCGCACGCAATGAACATCCCGTAGGCGTCGCGGTAGTTCCGGCACAGCTGGTGCGCGAAGACCTTGGCGCACGCGTACGGGCTACGCGGGAGAAAGGGCGTGGATTCGTCCTGTGGCGGCGCCGCCGCGCCGAACATCTCGCTCGACGAAGCCTGGTAAAACCGCGGTGCCTCCAGTCCCGATTCACGGATCGCCTCCAGCAGACGCAACGTCCCCATCGCCACCGACGAGGCCGTATATTCGGGCACATCGAAGCTGACGCGCACGTGGCTCTGGGCACCCAGGTTGTAGATCTCGGTCGGTTTGACCGTACGCAGGATCTGATTCAGCGAGCTGGCGTCATCCAGATCGCCGTAGACCAACCGTAGCCGGTAGTTGGCCGCGTGTGGGTCCTGGTAGATGCCGTCCAGGCGCTCGGTGTTGAACGTGCTTGACCGGCGAACAATGCCGTAGACCTCGTAGCCCTTGCCCAGCAGCAGCTCGGCCAGGTACGAGCCATCCTGGCCGGTGATGCCGGTGATCAGCGCGCGTTTCATCTGGGTGGCGAATTTATCCCGGAACGCGCGCCGGTGGCTACTACTGCTTGGCGCCGCCGGTCAGCGCTTGCCGTAGCGACCGCCTTCCCGCGGATACCTCGGCCGCCAGCGCCGTCAGCTCCGGCAACGCGCCGCCACCGGAGGAGGATCCACCGGCCGTCGGGCTGACGCCACCGGATTTGACCGTCGCGCCCCAGGTCGTCACGACGAACAATCGAAACACTTCGGAACGCTCTGCGGGCAGGTCGGCGGCGTACGCCTCGACCAGGTCGACAATGTCGCGCGGCGGGGTCCCGCGCAGGACGGCGCGGCCCCAGACCGCGATCACCTTGGCCTGAAAGTTTCGAAACGGTCCCAGCACCGCGGCCGGGCTGACGCCTTCGGGTACGCGCTGGGCGACGAAGGGCGTGTAGAGATCGGGTGGCCCGACCCGGTGCCCGACACCCTTCGCCTGCGCGAATCGATACAGCACCGTCGCGACCAGCCCCGGGTCGGCCAGCATCTCATCGGCGCGACGCACGCTGTGACCGTCGGGACCGCGCGCGAATCGATTCTGGCGGACACCGGCGAACAGCTCGCGCTGCTCGGTCGTCCCCGCGTCGGGTGCCACCGCACCACTCGGCCCCTCTCCGACGCGCCATTCGCGCGCGATCACCTCCAGCGCCTGCGCGTACCCGTCGACCAGAACTGTTGGCACGGCGGCAGGAGGCGCCGCGGCCTCGTTTGCGACCAAGCCACGGATGATCGTGGTCGCGATGCGACGGCCCAGCGCGCCCGAGATCGTCTGCACGAAGGCCGGGTCCTGGACACGGCTGTTGGCGATCCCGATCTAGGTAAGGTCCCTGTGCTCGCTGGCCCCGCCCCAGCTGCCCTTGAGCGCCAGGCCAACACCCGCGGGCGGCGGGTTCTTGTCGGCCAGAAACACGGTAGGCTCGGCGGCGGCACGGCGCGCCGCCGGCGAGAACTGCTTGCCCTGCCAGCTGGCGTCGCGGATGAACTGCTTGACCAGGTAATCTGTGCGCAGGACCTCACCCGCAAAACCGACGGCGTAGAGCTTGTTCAGCTGCGCGGCGCGCGGATCCTCGATCGACACCGCCCCACAGAGTGGCAGGCCCGACGCGCTGGTCCGCGGCTGCCCCCCGTCGTCGCGCAGCGGCGCGAACAACAGGTAGCTGTCGGGCAAACCCAGCGATTCGCCGCCGCGGTTGCATCCCACGGAGCATCCTATGAAGCATCCTATGAAGCATCCAACCAAGCACCCAGCGCGGGCGAAGACGGCCAGCGCCCGAAACGCCCGGCCGGCTCCGCACTTCATGAAGCGGAGGCGGGCCTTGGCTCGCCGTACTGCGCCAGCAATCGGGTCAGCGACTCGACATCGACCGGTTTGTACAGCACCGGGACATCTTCCTTGACGCCGATCATGCGGTCGTTGGCAGCCGTCATGATCACGCGCGGGATGGCCGCCAGGGTCGCGTTGCGCTTTACGATCTTCAGCAGCTCGACCCCGTTCATGATCGGCATGAAGAGATCGACAAGCATCAGGGCCGGACGTTCCCGCTCCAGCAGCGCCAGCGCTTCGCGACCGTTCGCTGCACAGATGGCCCGCCAACCTTGATCCTCGATGACCACCTTGAGCGTATCCGACAGATCGCCATCGTCTTCAACGACCAGGACTGTTCTGTCGGGCGGCATAACAGATCAGTATTATCGCCAACCAGGCCCTGATCAAATAGCGAGTTCTCGGTAAGGTACGGTCAGACACAAAAGAAAACCGCCCCCGGTCCGTGAACCAGGGGCGGCGTACTACCAGGATCCTCGGCCGGTGTTAGCCGAGGAGCTTGAGGGCGACCTGCGGGATCTGGTTGGCCTGCGCCAACACCGACACACCGGCCTGCAGCAGGATCTGCGAACGACTGAGGTTCGAGGTCTCGGCCGCCACGTCGACGTCCTGGATACGGCTCTGGGCCGCGGACAAGCTGACCGCCGCGGTGGTCGCCGTGTTGATGACCTTCTCCATCCGGTTCGCC
>DASRQT010000015.1:0-2524 GCA_035696485.1 Polyangia bacterium
GCGATGCAGGAGGCGGCCACGACGGGCGAACCGCTGCGCGACGTCGAATTCGATCTGGTCTTTGAAGACGGCAAGACGCGGCGAATGTATGGCTCCGCGTTCCCAATGTTCGACGACAGCGGGCTTCCGTGTGGCAGCGTCGGGGCGTTCATGGACGTGACGCCGCTGCGGAATGAGATTCGAGTGCGCGACGACTTCATGTCGATGGCCTCACACGAATTGAAGACTCCCCTGACGTCGATCGAGTTGAACATCACCAGCTTGTTGCGCGCGTTCAAGACCGGCCGCATCGCGCGGTTGCCTCCCGAGGAGATGGAGCGCCGCCTCATCGCCACATGGCGTGACTCCAAACGCCTTGCGACGTTGATCAATGACCTGCTTGACGTATCGCGCATCTCGGCCGGACGCCTGAAGCTGGAACCGACCGAGCTGGACTTACGCGACCTGGTCACCGAGATCGCGGCGCGCTTCGAGGAACAGGCCGCCGCCGCCAGTTGCGCGATGACGGTCGAGGCGCCGCGGCCGACCCCCGGTTTCTGGGATCGCAATCGCGTGGATCAGATTGTCACCAACCTGATCTCGAACGCGCTCAAATACGGGCGCGGCAAACCGGTCGCGGTTGTTGTAGACAGCACCCCGGAGACCGCCCGGGTCAGCGTGTCCGATCAGGGGATCGGGATCGCACCTGAAGACCAGATCCGGGTATTTCGACGGTTCGAGCGCGCCGTGGCGGTGGGCCACCTGGAAGGGGTCGGCCTCGGGTTGTGGATCGTCAAACAGCTGGTCGGGGCCCACGGGGGAACCATTTCGGTGACCAGCGCCCTCGGACAGGGGTCGACATTCAGGGTGGAGCTGCCCTTCGGGTCCACCGGGCTGCCACCCCTAAGCGACCAGATCGCGTGAGGGAGGGACGGGCTTGGCCGGCTTGAGCTCTTCGCGGGTAGCTTGCGACCCGCCAGGGTCCCCGAACCAAGATCGTATCTGGATTTTATACAGTCAGGTGCGTACCATGATCGCGAGCTGGAAGGGGGTCGGCTCGAAGGAGGGTGCCCCATGTCGATTCGAGCTGGCGACACACCGCCCCGCACGGAAGCCCGGCAAGGTCGCGACGACGCGTGGCTGTATCTGGATCGCGCCCGGGACGAGCTGGCTGACGCCGTCATCCGGTTCCATGCCGCCGGACTGCGGCTGGCCGGCGATCGCTGCGACAGCATCCTGAACGCGGTCGAGACCCTGCTCACGCAAAGCGGCCGCGAGGAGGCGCCCGGCAACACCCCCTGACGGGGCCGTCTCATCAGGCGTCAGCGGCTTTTTGTGCGGCCGCCGGGGCCACGGCCGCGGTCCGCCTGGTCGGTTCTGGCCGCCGCCGACGGCAAGGCGCCCACCTTGTCGTGTAGACCGGCTTGCAGCTGGGCGACGACCGCCTTCATGTCAGCCACCCGCGCGGCCGGCGGAATGCCCAGCAAAACGGCCACCGGTTTGCCGTAGCGGGCGATGATCACGATCTCCTGCTGAGCTTTGGCCAGCAAGCCAGCGAGACCCGCCCGCGCCTGGGCGACACTGAAGATCTTCATCGGTTTGATGGATATATCACCCGAGGACTAGGCACTCAACGGCATACCGCCGCTTGACGAATGTTGTACAAGACACTAGTCTTGGCGGCTGGGTGGTCATGCGCGCTCGGCGCCTGGAAAAAGTCGGAAAGCAGAAATCGTCGTCGACCAACATCGAGGACGTTCGGCGCCGCGTGGCCGGCGAGCTACTCGAGATGAACCTCCGCGACTTCCGCGAGAGTCTGGGCAAGACCCAGGACGAGACGGCGATTCTGGCCGAGCTCTCGCAATCCCAGCTGTCCAAGATCGAACGCCGCAAGGATCACCTCGTGTCCACGCTGCGCCGTTATGTCGCGGCGCTGGGCGGCGACCTGGAGATCGTCGCCCTGGTCGGCAACAAAAGAATCGCGTTGCGCGACGTCTAGCGCCGCACCGACAACACCGCCGTCGTCACTGTTTTTGCGCCGACAGCATCCGGTCACCCAGACTGTCCAGCATCTGCCGCGCCATGTCGGCGCGCTCGGCCGGCGGCAGGCTCAGCGCCCAGCTCAGCAGTTCTGTGCCCGGCGATTGGGCGGGATTGCGATCCAGCAACACGCCTCGGATCAGCGCCGCCTCCGCCTCGGCGTGGGCCGCCTTTTTCTCGTAGCCTTGCTTGAGGTCGTCGGTGCCGGACAGGCGTCTGGCCACACGGCGACACAGATCTGCATTTTCGGACAGCGCGCGCAGGGCCGACGACAGCGCCAGATCCAGGGCGGCCTCCTGCACGTCACCCAGGCTGTCCATCGTCAGGGCGTGGCCGATGCGACAGCGATAACGAATCGGTTCGTGACCGCCGGCGACCTCGCGCAGGACCCCGCCACAGTCGGGGCACGAAAAGTCGGTGGGTGCCGCTTTTTCCCACTCCTTCTCGTCCGCGGGGGTCAAAGCCTGCGCGTCGGAGGTCATCGGCTTTTCCATGGTCGCGCACG
>DASRQT010000016.1:0-3414 GCA_035696485.1 Polyangia bacterium
GGGGGCGGTGATGGGCGCGGCCGCCGCCACCTACAAGACCGCCGCGCTGGCGGCGCTGGCCGGCAAGGGCCTGGTGCCGAGCTTCTCCTTTGGAAACACCGACACCGACGCTCAGGCCTACGAAAGCGCCGTCGTCACGCCGCTGGACCATCGCATCTTCTTTCGCTTCACCGACGCCATGTTCAAGGGCCGCCGCATCGAGGCCTACACCGAGTTGCTGCCCGAGTTTTCCAAGCTGCCCGCGGTCTGCCCGTAGGCGCCTGCCCCTAGGGCGGTTTTTCGGCGGGGGAGACCGCGTCCCAGCGATCGTCGCCGGTCTCACGGTAGTTGCGCGGCAGCTTGTCCCAGTCGGGGCGGGTGATGCCGTTGAGCTCGTAAACCACCTTGCCCGCGCGCAAGGTCAGCTCGCAGGTCAGCTTCCTGGTCCCGGCCAGCCGCGCGCCGTGAGCATCGAGAAAGGCGAACTTGCCCCGGGCCAGTGACAGCACCGCGATGTCTGCCACCGCGCCCACCGACAGGTGTCCCAGCTCCTCGTGCTTGATCTCTCGCGCCGGGTTCCAGGTCGCGCGGCGAACAACGTCGGCCAGCGGCAGCCCCAGCGCCAGATACTTGGACATGACGTTGGTCATGTCCTTCATTCCCGAGTTCATGCTGGAGACGTGCAGATCGGTCGACAGCGAATCGGGCAGCAGCCCCTCTTTCACCGCCGGCACCGCCACGCGCCAGAAGAAGCTGCCACCGCCGTGGCCGACGTCCAGATAGACGCCGCGCTTGCGCGCCTCCCACAGCCCCGGGTTCACGCGCCCCGACTCGTCCTGTTCCTTGCGCAACCCGGAGTGGACGTGGGTGTAGATGTCCCCGGGACGCAGCTTCTTGGTCAGCAGCTCCGCCAGCGGGCGTTCAGGCCGGTATTCGCCGAAATCGACCATCACCGGCAGGTTGGCCGCCGCACCCGCCGCCACCGCCCGTTCGACCGGCGTCCATTCCGGCCCGTCGTAGTGGGCGGTCTTGACGCCGACGATGATGTCCTTGTGCGAAAGCGCCATGCTGGCCGTCGGTTGCGCCACCATGTCAGTGAGGTCTTGTTCGAACTTTCCCCCGCGCATGCCGCTGCCGATGATGTTGATGAACGCCAGCACACGCGTCTTAGAACGGTCGATGATGCGCCGCTTGAAATCTTCGAAGTTGCGCCAGCCCGAGCTGCCGGCATCGACCACGGTGGTCACGCCCGACCGGAACGTGAACCCGTCCGGGGAGACGCTGTTGTCGCCCCCGGCGTAAGAGTCAGGCTCTGCCGTGCCCGCGTAGGCGTGGACGTGAATGTCGACCAGCCCCGGCATGACATGGAGCCCCCTGGCGTCGACTACCTTCAGAGCTTGTGTCGGATCGATATGGGCGGCCACGGCGGCGATCTTGCCATTGGCAACCGCCACGTCGCGAACGCCGTCGACCGCGTTTTTCGGATCGATCACGTGGCCACCCTTCAGGAGGAGGTCGTATTTCGGGGCGGCGCCGGCTTCCCCAACCGCAGCAAGGGCCATCAGCGACAACGATATCAGTCCAGCAAGTGGTCTCTGCATGTCAGGAATGAAGGCTGGCGCGTCGAGATCCGCTGCTGAAACTATCCCGGCAGGCTGGTTTCCCGTGAGTGTTTCGACTGATAACGCATCGAGGCGCGCGCGATAACTGGCTGTCCGCACAGGGAAAACGGTTACCCGTTCGGTTCATCCCTGGCTTTGAGCAAAATCGCTGCCTGCTGGAGGCCATTGACTGGTCTAATTATTCCAGATGGTTTCGCTCAAACTGTACCGCGGCGCGAGCGCGACCCCTGACCGAGGATCGTCCGTCGCAACCAGGGCTGAAATGAGCGATGAGCAGCTGTGCGACGCCTTGGTCGCCGGCGAGCCTTGGGCCGCGGACGTGCTCTACGACCGCGTCGAAAACACGGTTGATACGGTGTTGTTCCGCGTGGTCGGCGCCGGCGATGCCGAACGCGACGATTTGATGCAACAGGCGCTGGAGAAGCTGATCACGACCGTGGTGTCCGGGCAGTTTGCCCGCCGCTGCAGTCTCAAGTCGTGGGCCACGCTCATCACCCAGCACGTCGCGTACGATGCCTTACGGGTCCGGGCGCGCGAGCGCACCGTGATGGACCGAACCGTGACCCATCAGGCTCTGGAGCTGGTCGCCACCCGTGGCGAGACCCCCGAGCGCGCAACCGAGGTTCGACGCCGGATGGAGGCGCTGCACACGGCCCTGGGTGCGACCAAGCGTGAACGTGCAGAGGCCGTGATCCTGCACGATCTTCTGGGACACGAACTGACAGAGATTGCACGCCTGACCGGCGTGTCCGTGGCTGCGGCGCAGTCACGGTTGGTCCGCGGTCGGCGCGAAGTCACCGAGCGGATGCTCAAGGAAGAAACGAAGAAAAGGCGGGGGGGCCATGAGTGAGCGGGGAGTGGGGATGAGCGATCAAGAGAAATTAGAGCCTTATGTTCGGGAGCTACGGACGATGGTCCCTCCCGGCCGCGACACCACCGCGAGGGCGGTGCGCCGGCAGCGGCTGTTGCATGGCATGCGCGAGCGGCTGCGCACCGCACGTGGACGCCTCAACCGTGTTCGCCTCATGCGCCGGATAGCGCTCAGCACGCTGGCCATGGGGGCGGCAGCCACCGCCGCCGTGATTGTCGCGGGCAGGACGCGCACCGTCGACGGGCCCGAGCTGGCCCATCGAACCGGCGCCGAGATGGGCGTCGGTGTCGGCGTCGTCAAGGGCAGCGTGGTGCTGTATCGGCAGGGGCAAGGGCACGACCGGGGGCTCGCGGCTGGCGAGGACATAGTGGTCGGCAAGGAAGATTCGCTGGAGACGCACGAGCAGGGTGGGGCGCAGCTGATGCTGTCCGATATCGCCAGCCTGACGATGGCGCCAGGAACGCGCGTCGCGGAGATCGCGGCGCCAGCCGGGCACGTGGAACGGATCACGCTGTCCAGGGGGCGTGCCCATCTCTGGGTCAGCAAGCTGCGCGGTGGCCGCCGTTTCCACGTCATCACCCCTGACGTCGACATCCAGGTGCGCGGCACCGAATTCGACGTCGAGCTGGGCACCGGCCCCAAGCCGAAGACCTGCGTCCGTGTGCAGGAGGGGCTGGTCATGGTCACCGCGGGCACCTCGCGCGAGCTGCTGGAGGCGGGACGAAGCTGGGGCTGCGAGGTCGCCGAGCAGCCCCGCGCCGCGACCTTCACCACGGCTGAGCTGCCGCGGGCGCTGCCCTCGAGGGCGCCGCACAGGTCGCAGAGCGCCAGTGATCTCCGGATCCAGAACGCGTTGTTCCAGCGCGGGCTCCGCGCCGAGCGGGCCGGCCAATATGGCGCGGCCGCGCAGGTCTACCGGCGGTTGCTGGAAGTGTATCCCGA
>DASRQT010000017.1:0-6111 GCA_035696485.1 Polyangia bacterium
TTCGCGCGCCAGCGTCAGCGCATCGTCGCCCGACACGGCGCCCGCGCGCAGCTCCGCGACCAGCACATGAAGGAAGCGCAGGAATGAGGTGCCGACACGATCGACGCCCCGTTCGTTGACCTCGACAACCGGCCATTCGCCGTCGGTGGCGGCGTCATCGGCGTCCAGCGCATAGCGCCGCCCGGCCCTTTCCAAGATCGGCCACAGCCCGGCCGGCCAGGTATCCGCCTTGGCGCTGATGGGCTCGGCCGCCTGCCGCCGCTGCGTCGCGTCAGCAAGCGCCAATAGCTTGATGTCGGGACCCAGGAGGCCCCCATCATAGGCGCCGAGAAACGCGGCAAAACCAGGCGGGGGACGCCGTCCCATCGCGGTTTCCAGACGCCGGCTGCCGTCGCCACCGGAGGCCGAAAACAGCGAGGCGCCTGGCAGGCTCGAGATTTCCGCCTCGATTTCGCCGAGCAAGGTGTTGGCTGGGTCAACCATCTGGTGGGTTTAGAATGCCAGCTCTAGACAATCAAGCGGGCGACGCGTCATACTGGAGCGCCGCGGCGAATAATTTCCGCCGCGGCCCTATCGGCGCGCGGTCGAACAACTGAAGCCGGGCGGTCCGTTTTGTAGAAGTCTTTCAGAAGAATGTATTCTACAATGCTAAAAAGCTCCTCGAATCGCGTGTGACTCAGGAGCTGTCTGCAGGAACGTTTTAGTAAGGGAAGGACGAATGGGCAAGATCCTGCTCTGTGACGACGAGGACTCCCTGTGCCGAAGCTTGGGGCGCATCCTCCGTACCGCCGGCCATGAGGTCGTGGTCGCGGACGGCCCCGCGGGATTCTCTCGCCTGCGCGCGGAGCACTTCGACCTGATCCTGACCGACATCCGCATGCCGGGCGTCAGCGGCTTCGAGATCCTGGCCGCGGCGCGCACGCACGCCCCCGCCACCCCCGTGATCGCGATGAGCGGCAGCGCCGAGATCCCGGACGCCGTGAAGGCGATGCACGCGGGCGCACGCGACTTTCTCATCAAGCCATTCGACATGAAGGCCCTGGAAGAGGCGGTCTCGAACGTCCTGAAGCCGCCGGCCCCCACCGGCCCAGGAACCGATCCAGTGGCCTGGCGCGACAAGAACGCCCCCTGGATGCTGGGCGGCGACCCGGCCATGACCCCGGTTTTCAGCCTGCTGTCGCAGGTGGCGGACACGCGCTGCACCGTGCTCATCACCGGCGAGTCGGGTACCGGCAAGGAGCTGGCGGCCCGGTCGCTGCACGCCGGGTCGGGGCGTGCCGCCAAGGCGTTCGTGCCGGTGAACTGCGCCGCCATCCCGCCATCGCTGGTGGAGTCAGAGCTGTTCGGGCACGCGAAGGGGGCCTTCACCGGCGCCACCGCCTCGCGCGTGGGACGCTTCGCCCAGGCTGACGGCGGCACCATATTTCTCGACGAGGTCGGTGAGATGGAGCTGGCGGTCCAGGCCAAGCTGCTGCGCCTCATTCAAGACGGCGAGCTTTACCCGGTCGGCGAGGAACAACCGCAGAAGATCGACGTGCGCATACTGGCGGCGACCAATCGCAACCTCGAACGCGAGGTGGCGGCCGGAAAGTTTCGCGCCGACCTTTACTGGCGCCTGAACGTGATCCCGGTCGAGATGCCCAGCCTGCGCAGCCGCGCCACCGACATCACGCGCCTGGCCGAACACTTCCTGACCCGCGCCAACGAAAGGCACAAGCGCCAGGTCACCGGCATCGACCCGATCGCTCTGGGGGCGCTGCGCAACTATTCGTGGCCCGGCAACATCCGGGAGCTGGAAAACGTCATGGAACGGCTGGTGATCGTGAAAGGCTCGGGGGCCTTGGCGCTCGCCGACCTGCCGCCAGCCATCCGGACGCCACGCGAGGTGACGCCGATGTCGACGCCCATGCCGGAGCTGCCCAAGGACGGCACCGACCTGCGCGCGATGCTGGAGGCGGTCGAGGAACGGATGATCGGCGAGGCCCTGGAACGCACCGGCGGCAACAAGAACCGGGCCGCCGAGTTACTGGGTTTGAACCGCACCACGCTGGTCGAGAAGCTGCGCCGCCGCCGCGGCGCCCCCGTCCTCGACCACTAGCGCGGGTTGGCCGCGGCTACGTCAGACGCGGGAGGTGTTCCGCCATGCGCTTGATGCCCTCCTCGACGTTCTTCATCGAGGTGGCGTAGCTCAAACGCACGTAGCCGGGGGCGTGGAAGGCTGATCCCGGGACGACGGCGACCTTGGCAGCTTCGATCAGGTAGCCGCAGAGGTCGGTGTCGTTTTCGATGGTCTTGCCCTCGGCGGTCTTTCGACCGATGAACACCGATAGATCGGGGAACGCGTAGAACGCACCCTTCGGCTCGACGCACTTGACGCCGGGGATCTCGCGCAGGCGCGCGACCATCACCTTGCGGCGCTTGTCGAACTCACCGCGCATCATCTCCAGATCGTCGGTCGGGCCTTCGATGGCGGCCAGCGCCGCCGCCTGCGCCACCGCCGCCGCGTGGGTCGTCGACTGCCCCTGCAGCGTCGCCATCGCCTCGATCACCGGCTTGGGCGCCACCGTGAAACCGACGCGCCACCCCGTCATGGCGAACGCCTTGGAGACGCCGTCGATGATGATGGTGTGTTCGCGGACGTCCTGGCCCATCGTCGCGGGCTGGAAGAACTTGGCATCCCCGTAGAGCAGCGTGCGGTAGATGTCGTCGGTCATCAGCCAGACGTCCTTCTCCACCGCCAGCCTGGCCAGCCCGCGCAGCGTCTGCTCGTCGTACACGGCGCCGGTCGGGTTCGACGGCGAACAGGTCAGGATCATGCGCGTCCGCGGCGTCATCGCCCGCGCCACGTCCTCGACGCGAACGTTGAAGTTCTCCTCGGCCGAGGTCGACACGTTGACTGGCCGCCCGCCCGCCAGCTTGACGATGTCGTTGTAGCTGACCCAGGCTGGCGTCGGGATGATGACCTCGTCGCCCTCGTCGATCAGCGCGTGGACGGCGTTGAAGATCGACTGCTTGGCGCCCGAGCTGACGATGACCTCGCCCGGATCAATGCTCAGACCGTGGGCCTTGCCTATCCAGGTCGCGACTGCCTTGCGCAGTGGCACCGTCCCCTCGACCAGCGTGTACTTGGTCGCGCCCGCGTCCAGGGCCTTCTTGGCCGCCTCCTTGATATGGGCGGGCGTGTCGAAGTCGGGCTCGCCGGCGCCGAAGCTGACGACGTCGATGCCCTGGGCCTTCAGCTTCGCCGCCTTCGCGGACACGGCCAGGGTTGGGGAAGGTTCAATAACGGACAACCTGCGCGCAAGCTTCACCGATCGACTCCTTGTAAATGTTTCGCCTTCAGCGCGGCGACAACGGCGGGCGGAACCATCCGCGAGACGTCACCGCCCATCAGGGCGACCTCTTTGACCAGCGATGAGGATACATAAAAGCTCTCCTCGCTGGTCATCAGAAACAGGGTCTCGACCGCGGGGGCCAGGTGGCGGTTCATGTGGGCCAGCTGGAACTCATATTCGAAGTCGGCCAGGGCGCGCAGGCCGCGGATGACCACGCCGGCCTTGCGCCGCTTGACGTAGTCGACCAGCAGGCCGTCGAAGTGGTCGATCTCGATGCGCGGGTCATGCCCAAGCGCGTCGGTGATCATCGCCTTGCGCTCATCGATGCTGAACAGGGGCGCCTTGCGGACGTTCTCGGCCAGGGCCACGACCACGCGGTCGAAGATGTTCAGCGTCCGCCGCATGATATCGGCGTGGCCGTTCGTGATCGGGTCAAACGTACCCGGATAGACCGCGAGCCTCACGGGGGCTAGTCGTGGCTACGGGGGCGGCTCACGACCCTGAGCCTCGGTAGAACGACAGCGCGGTGTCGCCATAGTGGCGGCGGTCGGTGAGGAACAACCCTCCCACCGAGCCGGTGATGCTTCCGGGCGGACAGTTACGGCGGTCGTGCTCGACCACCACCACGGCACAGGGGGCCAGCAGATCGTTGCTGCCGAGCTCGGCCAGAACCCCCTCGGTGTCCCTGGCGTAGGGCGGATCCAGGAACACCCAGGCAAACTGCTGGCCGTCAGTCTTGAGCCGGCGGACGGCCGCCCGGACGTCGGCGCCGATGACCGTGGCGCGATCTTCAAGGCCAAGCTCGCGGATGTTGCGCCGGAGCGCGACCAGCGCCTGGTGGTCACGTTCCACGAACACGGCGCGCAGCCCGCCGCGTGAAAGCGCCTCGATCCCCAGCGCGCCGGTGCCCGCGTACAGATCCAGGATCGCACCTTCGGGTGGCGGCCCGAGGATGTTGAAGATCGCCTCCCGGATCTTGGCCGCGGTGGGCCGGGTGTTAGCGCCGCGCGGAGCAATCAATCTTCGGCCCCTGTCGTGGCCGCCCGTGAGCCGCATATTCGGACTGTCCTACCGTCTAAAAACCCGCGGGTCAAATAGGCTTAACTCCCGCCGCGCTGCAGCCGAAGTAGCGGTTAGATGATAGACTCAGCCGGTCTGGAACTAAAAATGTCCCGCATAGGCGCCTTCTTTGATGTCGATCGCACGCTTGTCGCTTGCAACACGGGACGGCTGTTTCTGCGCGACCTCCGGCGCCGCGGCGAAATCTCCTTCTTGCGCGCGCTGTTAGCCATGGGCTGGATGGTCAAGTACCACCTGTCGATGATCGACCTGCAGGAGGTGGCGGCCCGGATCGCCATACAGATGAAGGGCTGGTCGGAGCGCGAGTTCGCGGAACGCTGCCGCCGCTGGGTCGAGGACGAGGTGCTCCCGCTGCTGCTTCCTAGCGCGCTGCGCCAAATCGAACGCCACCGCGACGACGGGCACGTGCTGGCGTTGCTGTCGTCGGCCCCCACCTACGTGACGCAGCCGATCGCAGAAACCCTGGGAATCGGCGAGGTGATCTCGACGCAGTTCGAGGTGTCGAGCGGCCAGTTCACCGGCAAGCTGCTCGGGCCCGCCTGCTACGGCGCCGGCAAGGTCCACTGGGCCGAGAACATGGTCAACCGTCGCCAGCTCGACCTGTCGGAGAGCTATTTTTACACCGACTCGTACAGCGACCTTCCCATGCTGGAACGGGTCGGTCACCGCGTGGTCGTCAATCCGGATCCGCGCCTGCGGCGGGCGGCCAAGCAGCGCGGCTGGCCGGTCGAGAACTGGCTGGAGACGCGCCCGTGAGCGTGTATTCGGCGCCCTGGTATACGCCCGCGGTTCAGCGCCTCCTCGACCTGGCGCTGGAGGAAGACGTCGGCCGCGGCGACGTGACGACCGCATCGGTGATCGAGGAAGCGCAGGAGGCCGAGGCCGACATCACGTCGCGGGATCGCGTGGTGGTGTGCGGGCTGGGCGTCGTCGAGGCGGTGTTCACGCGCTTCGACTGGCGGACGCGCGTCCGCATGAAGGTGGCGGATGGTGATCCGGTCGCGCCGGGGACGGTGGTGGCCAGCGTGCGGGGTCCGGCGGCGGCGCTGCTGGCGGGCGAGCGCACGGCGCTGAACTTCCTGCAGCGCCTGTCCGGAGTCGCGACCTTGACCCAGGCGTTCGTGGCCGCGGCCGGGGGCGCCAAGGTGCGGATCACCGACACGCGCAAGACCACACCCGGCGTGCGCGCGCTGGAGAAATACGCTGTTCGTGTCGGCGGCGGGGCCAATCATAGAGCCGATCTGTCGTCGGGGATCTTGATCAAGGACAACCACGTCGCCCTGGTCGGATCGGTGCGCGAGGCCGTGAAGCGCGCGCGCGCCAACGCGCCGCACGGCTTGCGGATCGGGGTCGAGGTCGACAACATGTCGCAGCTTGACGAGGCGCTCGAGGGCGGGGCGGAGGTGGTTCTGCTCGACAACTTCTCGGTGCGCGACCTGACCGATGCGGTCAAGCGCGTGCGCGAACGGGCGCCGCGCACGGTGGTCGAAGCCTCCGGCGGGGTGACGCTGGACCGCATGGGTGACATCAGCAAGACCGGCGTTGATGTCATCTCGATCGGCGCGCTGACGCATTCGGCGCGCGCCGCCGACTTTTCGCTGGAGCTGCGGCCGATCGACGAGATCCGGCCCGGCGACCGCGATCGCGATCGCTAGTCAATGACGTCCGGCCTGTCGTCCGACCTTTGGGCGCCGCT
>DASRQT010000018.1:0-2853 GCA_035696485.1 Polyangia bacterium
CGACCTGGCACCACAGCATTCGGGTGTGCATGCGCCCCAGCGCCGCCCCGGCCTCCGCGCGCGGCTGGTGCATCAGCTTCTTGAAGGATTCGTCGTAGTCGCCCTGCGCCTCGCCGTACGAGCTCAACATCGCGTCGACCAACTTGCCGCGGCAGTCGGGATCGCAGGTCCGTCCCGACAGATACCCGACCAGCCAGCGCCGGCGGTCGGCGTGGAACTTCTCCAGCAGCGCCGCCTCGGTGTTGCTGACCAGCTCGCCGGTGCGCGCGGTCGCCAGCACCAGCGCCGCCACCAGACGCGCGCCCGTCGACGACGCCTCGAACTGCCCGATCTCCTTCCACTGCCGGCGTTCGTAGAGATCTTGCAGGTACGGTTCAAACAGCCACGCGAACAGCCCCGGGTGGGCCTGCACCTCGCGCTCTTCCTTGAGGACGACTGACGGCCCCTGGCCAACGATGCCCAGCGCATCGGCGGCGGTCATCTCGTCCTCGATCAGCTGCGCGATGGCCGCCGATCGATCGGACAGCTTGTCGTCGTTGCAGATCTCCGCCGCGCGTTCGACGCCGAACCGCTGCATACAGGTCAGCTTGAACGCGTGCGCCAGCTGCATGTAGTTCTTCTGCCCGGTGCTGGCCAGCACGGCGCGCATGTAGTCGGCGTTGTTCTTTCCCAGCTCCAGCGCGTAAGACACGGCCAGCTCGGGATCGATGATGTTGCCGCGCGTGAGCGACAGCAGCACCCCGAACCGCTGATCGGCGGTGGCGCCGTCCTGCGACGACAGCACCGTCAGGTTCTTGGACAGGATCTCGGCGCGCGCGATGCGCCAGTCGTTCTCCGCCTTGGTCCTGGCGATGGTCTGCTCGGAGCGGGCCTGCTCGGCCGCGGTCTGCGACTGCCGGTATTGCCAGATCGACGTCGCGACCAGGCCGGCCACGCCGATCACGAAGCTCGAGAGAAAACCCGAGTAAGTCTGGATGAAACGCCCAAGCTTGGAGGTGTCCTCTGGCAGTTTTGGATGTTCCATGACGTCGCGGCACAAGATAGCGCGCCCGGTCCATGGCCGCTCGACAAAGGCGACGGCCGGTCGATTTGTGATAATGGTGCCGTCTGTGACCTGGCTCGAGCTGCCCTACATCAAGTGGGCCGTGCCGATCCCGCTGCTGCTGGCGATCGCGCCGCTGATCTGGTGGTTCTTCCGCGCCACCTGGCACCAACTGGACGAGGACGCCTTCGCCTACCGGCGCGCGCTGCACGAACGCGGCGAGATCGACTATCGGCCGCTGGTCGCCTTGACGATGGGCGCCATGATCCTGACGCTGCAGGAATATTATGGCCGCGGCGACTTCTACGAGGGCCCGCTGCACCGCTGGCTGGAGCGCCTGCAGAAGGCAAATCCCACCGGCTGGCCGACCCGCTGGATCGATCTGCACACCTACAACGAGATGTATCTGCGGCTGTGGTGGGGGCTGACGCGTGTGGGCGGCTACCTCGCGCCACTTTTGGTCTGGCGCCTGTTCTTCCGGCGCGACAGCCTGCTGGACTTCGGCCTGCGCCCGACCGGCTTTCGCGAGCACGCGTGGATCTATGCGCTGTGTGTCGTGGTGATGGTGCCGGTGCTGCTCATCATCAAGCGGCAGCCCGACTTTGGCTCCTACTACCCGATTTACAAGATGGCGGGGCGATCGTGGCTGGATTTCTGGGTCTGGGAGGTCATCTACATCGCGCAGTTTCTGTCCCTGGAGATCTTCTTCCGCGGCTGGTGGATCCGGGCCACGCGCGTGTTCGGCGTGGGCGCCATCTGGTCGATGGCCGTCCCCTACTGCATGATCCACTACGGCAAGCCGTACCTGGAGGCGTGTTCGGCCGTCGTCGCCGGCGTAGTCCTTGGATCGTTGTCCATGAAGACCCGAAGCGTCTACGCCGGCTTTCTGGTGCACGGCACCGTGGCCATCCTGATGGACGTGCTGGCGCTGGATCAGCGGGGCGCGCTGCCGGTGCTGCTGGCGCCGGGCTCGTCGCGGCGGATCGTGTTCCTGTACTGGCACGCGCTGATCTGGATCGCGTGGGCGCTCGCGTTCGTCGTCCTGGCGGTGAAGCTGTGGCGCGTTCTGCAGAAAAGGCGCGCCGCCTTACCCCCACCAGTAAGCCAGCTTCAGCAAAACGACGTCGACCGATGATCCCGGCCGCGCCAGTGGCTGCGGGTCCAGGCGCGGATCCGACCCGGTGGTGAGCGAGACGGGCGGATTTTGCGCCCGCGTATAGACGAGAAAGAGCGTGGAGCCGAGACGGTACTCCCAGCGCAGCACCACGTTGATGTTCAGTGTGGCGCTCTGCAGGTCGGGATTCCTTGTTGTGGTGGTCGGCGTCAGGTCGGCAAGGTGGATGCGGCCGCGGAATCCCGCGGGGGCGGCCCGTGAGAAGTCGCTGTAGTGAACCGCCGCCAAGAATAGCTGGGCGTAGGTCTGCAACGACAGCTCGGGCGTGAAGGTGTAGCTGGCGCGCAGGGTGGCGCCGAGACTGCGCGCCCGCTGGCGGCCGAACACGTAGCTGGTCGTGCCCAGCAGCCGATCGACGGTCTCCTGAAAGACATAGCGCGGTTCGCCGGCACTGAGCGCGACCGTCGGCAGCACGTCCAGCTCCAGCTGCGGCAGCAGCCGGAACGTCACCTGGCCGCTCGCTTCAAAGCGGTAGCCGTCGGGAACGTTGTCGACGCGGGTATAAGACGAAAACACCACCCGGCGTCGGGGATCGCTGCTGATCGACAGCGTGGCGCCGAGCTGCGCGGCGCGTTCCAGGGCGGTGCCGTCACCGGTCTCGCGATCGTCGAAAATCGCTCCGAAGTAATGCGCGTCG
>DASRQT010000019.1:0-9928 GCA_035696485.1 Polyangia bacterium
ATGGTGACGGGGATGTCACCGCGGTAGATCAGGTTGTCAAAGGTGATGGCGACGTTGAACTTGTACGCGTCGGTCTCGTCGTAGTGCCGGGCGTCGTTGAACACCATCAGCGCCGCGCGCTTGCCTTTTTCATACTGCGCCGGGACGTAGATCGAATATTTGAACTTGCGGTCGGGGTACGTCCCCGTCGACGCGTACAGCGCCTTGGGCGTGACAGTCCCCATCGGCGCCCCCGCCATGCGCGTGGTGGTCTCCGGCGGTTTGTTGTACGGGGCAGGCTGATCGTGGCTGCCATCACCGTCGGTGCCTGGGTTGTCCTGCGTCCCGGTCGGCCCGGGAGGCGCCAGATCACCCGCGCCGGGGCGCTCGACGGGGCCGCCGTCAGTGAGCAACCCGCCCGAGCCGCCCGCCGCGCCGCCGCTACCACCACCTGCGGTACCGCCACTGCCACCGCCCGCACCGCCGCTGCCGGATGCGCCGGCGCCGCCGTCATCGCCGCCGACGGTGCCACCGGTGCCCGAGCCCGAGCCGCCCGAGCCGCCGGAGGCGCCGCCCGAGCCGCCGCCAGCGCTGCCTCCGGTGGCCGTCGAGCCGGCCGGCGGGCTGCTGGAGCCGCAGGCTAGCGAGACCACGCACAGCGCGGAAAGAAAGAGCGATCGCTTCGAAGTTATGACCACAGGACGCATGGATACCTCGCCTAGGGGGAGTCGAAAGGGGATGCGCACCTAAAATCCCACGGATATTGTTTTACGCAAAGGCCTACCGGCTCTGGTGGCATACTGCGTTCGCCGAACGAATGGGCCCATCATGATGCGTGCCGCAAGTGCGCGGCCTTCGGGATTCTGGCGGCTGCGAGCCGGGAACGCGACGCGGTTCCGGTTGCTGTTTCTGGCGATTTTCGTGTTCGAAGCCGCTCCGGTCGCGGCCGCGGAAGTGGACGACGACGCCAACGCGCCTCGCGCGCGCGAACCGCTGGTCGAGCAGCCGGTCGCTCGTCCCCTCGCGTCGCCGCGGAACGACATTCCCGGTGTGTCGAATCTGGCCGAGGTCGCGCCCGGTTTGTGGCGGAGCGCGCAGCCGGACGCGGTCGGGTTCAAGAACCTTGCGGCCATGGGCATCAAGACCGTCGTCAGCCTGCGCCGCCTCCATTCCGATCGCCGGATGATGCGCGGCCTCGGCCTGCGCTACCGCCACATTCACTTCGCGCCCTGGCGCGCGGAGCAAGAAGACGTGGTGGCATTCCTGAAGATCGCGACCGACCCCAGGAACCAGCCGGTGCTGGTGCACTGCCAGCACGGCGCCGATCGCACCGGGACGATGGTGGCGATCTACCGGGTCACGGTTCAAGGCTGGGCGATGAGCGAGGCCATGCAGGAGCTTCCGCGGTTCGGCTTCCATTTCATCTGGCACAACCTGCGGATGTATCTCGAGCACCTGAACGTGACAGCGCTGCGCGAACAGGTCGCGGCCGCGCCGATGCCGTCGCTGTCCGTCGTTCCCTAGCGCCCTGACGCGATTCGGGCCGCCGTTCAACGCGCTTGATCCGCGTGCCCGCTGATGTGCATAGTCGGGCCCCTTCTCGTGACCATGGGAAGGAAACGCGCGCTCATGCCGTCACCGGGACGTTTTCGCTACTTCAAAGGATCGCTTGTCGTCACCGTTGTCGGCCTGCTTCTGGCCGCGGCGGTCGGTGCTTACTACGAGGGCACCGCGGCGGGGATCCTCAACACGGTGTTCCTGGTAGCCGTGCTCGGCGTCCTGGAGGTCTCGCTCTCGTTCGACAACGCCGTGGTCAACGCCACGGTGCTCAAGGACATGACGCCGCTGTGGCGGCGGCGCTTTCTCACCTGGGGTATGGCCATCGCCGTCTTCGGGATGCGATTCGTCTTCCCCCTGGTGGTGGTGAGCCTGGTGGCGCGGATCGGCCCGTTCGAGGCGGTGCGGCTGGCGGTCATGCAGCCCGGCGAGTACGCGCGCGTGCTGAATCAGGCCCACGTCCCCCTGCAGGCGTTCGGTGGCGCGTTTTTGGGCATGGTGTGCCTGAAATATTTCTTCGACTCGGAGAAGGAGGTGCACTGGATCGCCGGCATCGAGAAATTTCTGGCCCGGCTGGGAAAGTTCGAGGCCATCGAGATCGGCGTCATGCTGCTGGCCCTGTACGGCTTCTCGGAGGTCCTGCCGGGCGAATCCCACGAGTTTCTGGTGGCCGGGATCATGGGCCTGGTCACCTTCATCGGCGTCGACGCCATCGGCACCTTCATGGAGGCCGGCCCCGCGCAGTCGGCCAATTTGCACCGCGCGGGCCTGGCCAGTTTCCTCTATCTGAACGTGCTCGACGCCAGCTTCAGCTTCGACGGCGTCATCGGCGCCTTCGCGCTGACCAACAACCTGTTCATGATCGCGATCGGCCTCGGCATCGGGGCCATGTTCGTCCGCAGCCTGACCATCATGCTGGTCGAGGAGGGGACGCTGGACGCCTACCGCTACCTGGAGCACGGCGCGTTCTACGCGGTCGGCGCCCTCGCCTTCCTGATGATGCTGGGCACCATCGTCGAGGTCCCGGAGGCTGTCACCGGCCTGGTGGGCGCCGGTTTCATCGGACTGGCGGTCTGGTCGTCGATCCGCGCGCAGCGGGCCGAGGCGCGATCGCCCGGCCCGGGGTCGTCATAGCAGCGTGGCGCTAGTCTTCGTCTACCCTTCGTGCGCCTTCTTCAGCACGTTGATGTCGAGCTTCGTCATGGCAAGCATCGCCTCCATGGCCCGCTTCGCCTTGGCGGGATCCTTGTCGCCGATCAGCTTGCCCAGGATGGTCGGGACGATCTGCCAGGACAGCCCGAACCTGTCCTTCAGCCAGCCACACTGCGACGGCGCGCCACCGTCCGCGATCAGCTTGTTCCACAGGTCGTCCACCTCTTCTTGCGACTCGCAGCTCACGAACAGCGAAATGGCCTCGGTGAACTTGAAGTGCGGGCCCCCGTTGAGGGCCATGAACTGCTGACCCTCCAGCTGGAACGTGCCGGTCATCACCGTCCCCTTCGGGCCCGGGCCGGCGTCTCCGTAGCGCGAGACCTCGAGGATCTTCGAATCCTTGAAGATCGAGACGTAGAAGTTCATCGCCTGCTCGGCGTTGCTGTCGAACCACAGGAACGGCGTGATTTTCTGCTTGATGGCCATGGCACTGCTCCTTTTGTGAGTTTGGGTCGGCTGACCCTTCAGTAGCGAGGTCGAAGCCGAAGCCCGAAGATCGACATGAGATCGACATGAGGATCGTCGCGAAGGTGAAAAAAATTGGCCGGGCTGCGTCAGCGGCCGGGCCCTCTTCTTGACTTACCTCACCCAACCCGGCGATATTATTGGATCTTGGCGCTCTATTTTTTCAGCTTCGCGCTGTTCCTGATCGCGGTGACCCTGGCCGCGAGCGTCGCGCTGGCAGCGTATCGGCTGGCGGTGCGCGTTGTGATCCTCCGCCACGCCGAGTTTTTTCTTTCGGCTCGTGAAGCTCGGCCCGGCGAAACCATCGAGGCGCGCGCCCACGTGGTGTCGCGATGGTCGCGCCCGATCACGGTGCAAGCGCGCCTGGCGTGCACGATGTTCGATCACCGGGCGCACGAGCTTTACGCCAGCAGCCGCACGATGGTTGCCGGGGTTCCGGTGGCCGATGATTTCTCGGCCGCGCTGGCGCTGCCGCCCTATGCGCTGCGCACCGGACGCGTGGGCGAGGGATTCACGAATCCGTTCTCGGAGCACGGCCGCCACATGCTGGTGGTGTGGACAGTCGAGTTCGAGGTGCGTTCCGCGGGCGGGAAGCTGCTGACCCGGCGGTCGCGCGCGTTCGAGGTGCCGCGCGGGCGGCGCCTCAAGAGCAACCTGCGGCGCATGAGCCTGCTGGCCATCGATACGTTCTCGTCGATTCGCAACGACATGCTCTTCAACTGGCTGGTGCACCTGGCGGCGTGCGACGGCGCCATTAACCCGCCGGAGCTGAAGCTGCTGCACGAGCTCCAGGACGAGATGCGCGGCGGCATGACCGACCCCGAGGAGGCCGACACCCGCATCGAACGCGAGCTGCAGCGCAAGCTGGTCATCGACGACGTGTTCCTGCGCCGGTACGTGCCGCTGGACGCGCGCCTCGAGTTCTACCGGGCGCTCTTCACCCTGGCGCTGACCGACGGGGTGCTGCACCAGCGAGAGGAAAAATTTTTGGGCGATGCCTTGAAGGCCTTCGGGCTCACGGCCGACGACGTCAAGCAGGTCGAGCAGGAGGTGAAGGGTGCGCAGCTTGACCCGACGTAGCCGCGTCGGTGTCCTGGCGGCGCTGGGCGTGCTGGCGCCCGGCCTGGCGTGGGCGCATGAGCGCTGGGTCAAACACGACGCCAAGCCATTCAACCGCGGTTACTTCGAGTCAATGAGCGGCGAGGTCCTGGAGCTGTCGCTGCTGGCCGCGGTCGCGGTCGCGGTCGTGGTCGGGCTCTGGTACCTGGGGGCGGTCGGCCTGGTGGAACGCGTGACCCCAACCTCCGCCGAGAAGCAGATGCCGCGCGCGCGCCGCGGCCCGCTGGGGCGCTTCTTCATCGCGGTGCTTCGGTTCTTCCTCGACGGTTACATGGGCAGCCCGTTGCTGGCGCGCGCCGAGACCGTGGCCGTGTTCCTGTTCTCCCGTTTGCCGGGGTTGGTGCTGTTGCTGGGGGCCTATGAGGGGTGGCTGCTGATGCCCAGCTTCCCCATCGACGGGCCGCTGCAGTCGGAGATTCGCTGGATCGCGGTGGCGCTGGCGGTGTGGGTCCTGTCGGGACGACTGATGACGGCGCTGGGCGGGGCGTTCATCGCCGTGTTCGTTTACTTGTGCATCGTCTATCGGCTGGCCGCCGTCGACGCGCTGCCGCTGCTGGCCAGCGCGCTGTTCTATCTGTTCGCCCGCCCGAAGATCGTGCTCAGCGGCGCGCAGGTCGCCGGGATTCGCTTTGGCCTGGGCGTCGGCTTCTTCTTCCTGGGCCTGGTGAACAAGATCTACGACGCGCAGCTGTTCATCGGTGTCGGTGACAACTATCCGCAACTCGTCGCTGGACCTCAGGCGCTATTTCCTTGGCTGACGCGCGAATCGTGGTCGTTCACCACCGCCCTCGGCGAGATGGTGTTCGGGCTGCTCTTGTTGCTGGGGATCTTTAACCGACTCACCGCGCTGGTGCTGGCCGTGATCTTCGCGAACTTCATCCAGGTGTTCGGCTGGGCCGAGATCGTCCACGTCTATCCGATCGCCGGCTTCGCCGTGCTGTTCCTTCACTCCACGCCAGGGACCGCCCTCGATGGGATCCTGTTTCGAACTCACGTCGGCGCCTGGCGCGCCATGGGCTATCGGACGTCATTCCTGCTGTTCCGCGCGTCGGTGCTCATCGTCGCGCTGGCCGCGGGCGCATTTCTAATGTTTGCACCGCTGTACATCACGGTCGAGCTGATCCCGCGGCTGCCGTGAATGGCCGCGATTGCTTAATGCCACCGCGTCATGAAGATCCCTGGTGTGCCATCGGTCACTACCACATCCGTCCCACGGCGTTAGATTCCGGGGTCATGAAGCGTGTCATCGTTACCTTGATACTGGCACTGCTGCCCGCGGCCTGCATCGACAACGGGACACCGAGCTACGGCCCCGGGTACAGCCAGGGCGGATGCCGCCAATACAAATCGTGCGCAACCTGCACGCCGGTGCTTGGCTGTGGGTGGTGTTCGATGGGAACCAAGGGCCTGTGCGCCGAGGAACCGAACGCGTGCTGGGGCGCGGGCGTGCCGAACTTCTCCTGGACCTGGGAGCTGGCGTTCTGCCCCGCGACCGGGGACGGTGGCGCGGAGGACGGCGCGAACACAGACGGCGCGAACACAGACGGCGCGCCGGCGGCGACCGACGGCGGCCTGGCCGGGGGCGGCAGCGATGTGCCAGCGAATGGCGGCGACGCGATCAGTGGCGCCTGATCGACGTCGTCGCCCGCGGTTCCTTTAGCCGCGAATGATGTTGTGCACCTCGATGACGTCGGGGCGGCCCACCTCCACGCCCAGCTCCCCGAGGATCGGCACCAGCACCTTGCCGAAGGCGTCGAAGCTTTCCTTGGTGTCAAAGACGTCGGTCACGCGCAGGGCGGCCCTGTCCCCGTAGCAGGTGTGGTGCAGGCGGCCGGCGGGCGCGCCGGCCCCCGCGGCCTGCAGGCGCCGCAGGATCTCGGCGTACTTGTCGTTGGTCATGCCCGTGGGAGTGAAGTGGACGATGAGTGCCATGGTCGTTTTCCTTTCGGTAGAGGCTCGCTGGGGAAGCTCCGTGCTTTCCCATGACCAGAAGTACGCCGCATGGTTGTTTGGCGGCAGACACCGAATCTGGAACCCGAGGGTGCGATAATCGCAACCGACAACCCGCATGGACTGGAACGACCTCAGGTATCTGCTGGCCGTGCACCGGCACGGATCGCTGGCGCGCGCCGCCAAGGAGCTGAAGGTCACGAAGGCGACGGCCAGCCGACGCTTGGCGGCGCTGGAGGCGGCCCTGGCCACGCCCCTCGTGCAACGCAAGCCGGCCGGGCTGGTGCTGACCGAAGCCGGTCGCGATGCGATCGCGGCGGCCGAAGGCGTGGACGCCGTGCTGGGGTCGCTGCAGGCGCGGCTGTCGGGGGCGGGCGACGCGCGTCCGCGCGGGACGGTGCGACTGACCGCCCCTCACTGGCTGGCCTCCCGCTTTCTCATTCCCGGCCTACCTGACCTCGCGAAACGTTTTCCAGAACTGAACGTGCAACTGGTGGGGACCAACCAGATTCTCAACCTGGCGCAACGCGAAGCCGACATCGCGATCCGGAACGTCCGACCGAAACACCGGTCGCTGGCAGCGCGCAAGGTCTGCGTGCTGGGCGGGTCGGTCTACGCGTCGAAGCTGTATCTCGAACGGCGCGGACGCCCGCGATCGCCCGACGCGCTGGAGGGGCACGACGTCCTGGTCTACGAAACCTTGGGGGGGATGCCCGGGTTCGAATGGTTGCGCGACCCCGCGCGCGGCGGCCGCATTGCCTTCCGCGCGAACGATCCCGAAGCCCTGGTCGGCGCGGCGACGGCCGGACTGGGGCTGTGCGCGGTCCCCTGCTTGCTCGGCGATCCGGAGCCGTCGCTGGCGCGCGTGGAGACGCTGGGATTCGCGACCTGCGATCTGTTCGTCGTCACGCACACGGAAACCAACAAGACGCCGGCGGTCCGTGCCGTCACTGAATTCATCGGCGCCATGGTCGCCAAGAACCGCGCGGCCATCGAGGGTTGAAGCTGGGTTGACGCTTGCCGCGAAACCCCGATGGGCCGAACATGCGCCCTGGAGGCAGCGCATGAGCTTGAAACTGGAACGCGAGACCTCGGGCAAGGCCGTCGAAATCGCGGACGGCTTCTGGCTGATCGCCACCCGGCATCGTCCCGGGTTGTCGAAGCGAATGTTCGAGATCAACAACCGCTGCTTGATTTTTCGCCTTCGGGAAGCGGGGGGCGGCCCGGTGCTGCTGGTCGCCAACGCCGTCGACCCGACGCAGGCCATCGACGAGGTCCGGCGCCTGGAGCGGGAGACCGGCCTCCGGGTCCGCTACATACTGTCGGTCGGGGGCGGGCACCACCTGCACATGGACGGGTGGATTGAGGCGTTCCCCGAGGCGAAGTTCCTGCTGCCGCCGGTGCGCGTGCCGCGTACCCGTCACGGGACGAGCCTCATGCAAAAACCCCAGGTCGCGGTCATGAACCTTGACGACCCCCTGCCACAGTTTCGCGGTCAGCTGGACGCGCTGGTCTTTTACGGGCTGGTCGGCTTTCCAGACCATATGACGCCGGGCGAAGGCGGCTCGGACGGAATCATGTCGATGATGAAGATGATGGCCATGATGATGAAGGGCCCCGCCGATCCCGTCGACGAGCTATGGCTGCGGCACGTCCCGACCGGCACCGTGATCGCGGGCGAGAACCTGGCCTGGTACTACCCGGCCGAGGAGTATCGCAAGCTGCCGTTCATGGGTCGCAAGATGCTGAAGCCCGACAAGGTCTGGCTGATGGAGATGGCGCGACGGGTGAAGGACGCCGGCATCGTCGCCGCCTGCTGGAAGAAGGTCCTGGCCTGGCCGATGAGTACGCTGATGACGTATCACGACCCTCCCACCCGCGCGATCACCGCCGACCCGCACGCCGCGCTCGAGGGCGCCGTGCGCGAAGCCAAGCAGATTATCTAATTCGGAGCCCTGAAAGGGTTCCGAACCTCCCGCGAAGAGCTCGGGCAGGCTTTGCCGTCCCTCCCTCACGCGATCCGCTTAGGGCGCGCAAGCGGCGGGAAATTGTACGTTGATCGGGACCGGCGTGGTCACCGGATTGGTGGGCCAACGGATCACGTCGGTCGTCACGACGTTACCCACGGTGTCGGTCAGACGAAGACGGGTCGGAAGTCCCTGAGCCGGCGTTTGCCGGAAGTAGTTGTAGCTCTGGCGCTTGGCCTCCCGCCAGGTGCTATCGATCAAGGTGGAGAATTCGAACTTGACCACGCGGTTGGTCACGTTGGTCAGCATGATCTCGAAGTAGTACTGGCTGCTGCCGTCCTTGAGCGTCGCGATGATGGAGTCGGTCACGGGACACGGGACCCAGCGCCAGCGCAGGTAGGCGATGCTGGCGCCGGGACCAGCGACCTTGGCCAGCGCCGCCTTGCCAAGCGAGATCTTGTGACCCCGCGGGCTGGGCGCCACGGGGTACTGATCGACGACCGTCGCGATCACCTTGCCCAGATCGCCTGCGACCTCCAGGCACGACCCGCAAGCGGCCCCCGCGGCGTAGATCTCTTGATCCACGGCCGCGCTGTATTCGGGGTTGGCGCTCAGCGAGTAGCTGCAGTTACCCTGCCCGGCGACCCACAGGTCGATCTCGCCAGGAATTCCGGCAGGGCACGCCGGCGGTCCGACCTCGGCGACGACCGCGTCCGGGATCGCGATGGCCACGTCAGGCGGAGGCGTCGTGACGGACGTGTCAGCCACATCCACGGATTGAGCATCCGGGCCAGCCGCGGGAGCGCTGGTTTCGGGAACGGTGGTGCTTCCGTCGGCCGTGCCGGGCGGCGGGCCGGCGTCGCCGAACGGAGGGGTGTCCCCGAACGCTGCTCCCCGGCTCGGCGCTCCGGGCGTCGGGTTGCTGGTGATGGATTGCTCGCCGCCCTGGCAGGCGCAAATGATCAGCGCGCCACAAAACAACAGTCCCCAGTTTCGCATGCCCCCATAGCTAGCAACGCGCTTGCCAGACGCTGAGGGCCTGATTTCGAGACTGCGTCAGCTGTGCGGCTCACGGCGGTGCGCGGACGATGGCACAGGTATGCCGAAATCGGCATGGCCCGTCGTCGGACCATGCCGATGGACGTTCGTCACGGGACGATGATTTGACCAGCGTCGCTGCCAGCCGCGCCACCCGTCCCGGTGGTCGTATCCAACCCGCCCGAGCCGCCTGTGCCGGTGGTCGTGTCCGACCCACCCGCGCCGGTGTCGCCCGAACCGCCGCCACCAGCCCCACCACCGGTTCCGGTCGTCGCGGGCGGCGGACACGGTATCTCACGCTTGCAAGGGCCGAGGTAGTCGGGATGGTGGCTCAGGTGCGCGGGCACCGCCGGGTTGCCGATGCAGATCGTGTGCGCGTTGGCGGGATTTCCCGGGGGGACATGGCAGATCGTCGTCTTCTTTGTGTCCTGCGGATCGCAAGCGTGCAGGTGGGCACCGTGGCCGTGTTCGATGGTGCCGTCATCGAGACCGCACGCCGCCAGGATCGCCATACTTTGCGCATCGGACCGATCCTCCGGCGAAGGATCTTGAGCAGCGGTTTCGCATCCCACGCCCAACCCGAAGCCCAGGAACCCAGCCAGCGCGAGGGCAAAAGAAAAGTATGACGTTCGGCTCATTGG
>DASRQT010000020.1:0-9065 GCA_035696485.1 Polyangia bacterium
GGTGCTTGATCATGTTGACGGCCAGCGCCTCGCGCAGGAAGCGCGCGACCATCTGCGGGGACGCGGCCAGCTCGCGGCGCAGGATCTTCACGGCGGCCTTGCGTCCCAGCAGTCGGTGCTGCGCCTCGTACACGGTCCCGCCGCCGCCGGACGCCAGCTCCTTGTGCAGGACGTAGGCGCCCGCCATCGTGCCAGGACGAAGCGCGTCGGGATCGATGGCGTGAGCCATCGAGTTGGCCTGGTTGGGACCTAGGGCCCGGGTTTTGTCGTAGTCTTCCACTTTTGGCAGCACGGGAGCATCGCGTTCAAAGCACTATGGTCCGGCTTTCTTTCGCTATCGGATGGTTCCCCTTGGAGGTTTAGGCCCAGGCAATGATCGATTCCCACTGTCATCTGGATTTTGACGAATATGGCGGCGACCGTGCCGAGACCCTGGCACGCGCGCGGGCTGCCGGAATCACCGCGATGATCACCATCGGCTCGGGGCGGGACCTTGTCTCGGCGCGCGCCGCGGTAGCGCTGGCTGCCAGCGAGCCTGACATCTTTGCCACGGTCGGTATCCACCCACATGACGTCGCGCGCATGGCGGAGGATGATTGGACCGAGCTCGGGTCGCTGGCGCGGCAGCCGCGCGTTGTGGGTGTAGGTGAGACAGGGCTCGACTATCACTATGACCATTCCCCGCGCGAGACCCAGCGGCTCGCATACCGGCGGTTCGTCTCCCTGGCGCGCTCCAGCAACTGCCCGGTGGTTTCGCACGTACGTGATGCCCACGCCGACGCCGTCGAGATCCTGATTGGCGAACGGGCGGCGGACGTGGGCGGCGTGATCCACTGCTTTACCGGCGACGTGGCCGACGCACGGCGCTATCTGGACATCGGCCACTACCTGTCTTTCTCGGGAATTTTGACCTTCAAGAGCGCCGCGCCGATTCGCGAAGCGGCCGCGTTCGCGCCCCTGGACCGGATTCTGGTTGAGACCGACGCCCCGTATCTGGCGCCGATCCCGTATCGCGGCAAGCGCAACGAACCCTCATTCATGGTCAAAACCCTGGAGGCGCTGGCGTCGGTGCGCGGCGTGTCCGTCGCCGAGCTGGACGCGGCCACCGCTGAAAACACGCGGCGTGTGTTCAAATTGCCGGTTTGATTTCGCCCCCGCCAACGGCATACTCACCAATCGCCGTGATTTCCCCCGGGTCGGTTCGCGTTCGCCTTCGATACGCGGATCTCGCTACCTTCGTTCAGAAGTTCGCGCCCAATGTGACGCGTGGTGGGATCTTCTTGGCCAGTCGCACCCCGCGGCCGCCCGGCGACGTGTTTCGTTTCGAGGTCCAGCTGGCCAATGGCCAGGTGGCGCTGTCGGGCGAGGGTAAGGTCATCTGGGTCAAGGAGTTCAGTCCCGACGAGCCGCAGAAGCCGCACGGCATGGGCGTCCAGTTCGTCAGCATCGATCCGGGTTCGCGCGCAACGCTGAACCAGATTCTGAGCGGCAAGCGGTCGCCCGAGACGACACCGGCCGGCGGAACCGTCTCGGGAACAATCCGCAGCGCTGACAGCGGACGCGTGGGCCGCAACGGTGGGCCGGCTGCCCTGCGCATAGACACCAGCGTCGATCTGGCCGCCGAATACGGCCTTGATGAGGCCGCCCTGCGCCGCGCGGTGGATCGGGTTCGAACCACCGGCGGGGCCGCTGCTGGACGGGTCGAGGAAGATCTGGAGGCCCTGCAAAAGGCGGAGGCGTCCGAACCGGTCACGCTGTCGCAGGCGTTGGCCGAGTTGCCGCGCTTGCTCGACCCCACGAGGCGGCGTACGGGACCCTATCGGTCGCTCGAGATCACAAACACAGGGTTGCTGGACAGGACCAGCCCCATCGCCACGCCCGAGGCGAGCAGCGAGGCGCGCGCCATCGACGCTGGCCAGTCGACGCACGACGAATCGACGCCGTAGCAGGCGTTGCAAGCGTTCAACGTCAAGCGGGACGGAGGTGCCTGCGCAGGGCAACGAAGATCTGTCTGGCGTCGCCGCTATCGCGGCCTGCCGGTGAAACGGCGGCAACCGCATCGGGCAACAGTGCCACCACGTTGCCGCGCGCGTTACTGATCCCGGCGATGCTGCCACAGGCATCCTGGTCGTGGAGGACGCCACCGGCAGCGTCGGTGTAACGAAAGACGATCTGCCCGCGCTCTTCCAGCTGGGCGACGTCGGGCGCCACAAACGAGACCGCGGCGGCCTGGCGACAGAGGCGCAGGACGCGGCCGGCTGGAATCGCCGCCGTGAAGGGGGTCGGTCGGCCCTCGATGCGAACGTGGACGCTGGTGGCCGGCCCGCGTGGGCGAGCAATCAGCGCCCCGGGCAAGAGTCCGGCGCGACAGAGCAGCGAGAACCCCCCGAAGATCCCGAGCACCGGCCCGCCCGCGGACGCATAGAGGCGCAAGGCGCGCATCGCCGTGCTGTTCACGCCGTCCGCGCGCTCTGCGCCGACGGCGACCTGTCCGTCGCCCACGACGACAACCGCGTCGCAGTGCGGAAGCTGCGCCGCGCCGGAGCGCACCTCGAGCGCGCGCTCTCCCGAGAGGCGCGTGACCGCCGCGAAGCCATCGCGGTCACCCGGGAAAACCAGCACCGCCAGGCGCATGAGCGATCGAGCCTCTCGCCGCCGCGACTCAGAGCTTGAGGTTGCGGCGGATGCGCGCGATCGGCTCTTCGGTGTCGGGGACGAAGGGGCGGCCGGTGACCAGCTCGCACACCTGAATGTAGCGGCGAGCGGCCTCGACGCGCACGTCGTCAGCGAGTTTGGGCGGCGGGCCTTCGCCGCGGTAGCCCTGGTCAGCCAGCGTGCGCCGGACGTATTCCTTGTCGAGGCCGCGCGGCTCCTCGCCTCGCGCGAATCGTTCCTCGTAGTCGTTCGCGTACCAGTAGCGGGATGAATCGGGGGTGTGGATCTCGTCGATGAAACACAGGCTGCCATCGGGGCGACGGCCGATTTCGTACTTGGTGTCGACCAGGATGAGGCCGCGGCGCAGGGCTTCGCCCTGCCCGAAGGCAAAGATGCGCGCGCACATCTGCGCCGCCGCGTCCATGTCCGCGGCCGAGAGCAGCCCCATCTCCAGAATCTCAGCGCGCGAGACCGAGCGATCGTGCTCGCCCTTTTCGGCCTTGGTCGACGGCGTCAGGATGGCCCTGGCCAGCTTCTGGTTCTTGCGCATGCCGTCGGGCAGATCGTGCCCGCAGAACTGGCGAGAACCCTGCTGGTAATGCGACCAGATCGAGGTCGAGGTGACGCCGGTCAGATAGGCGCGCATCACGAACTCGACCGGCAACAGCTTGCACTCGCGCGCCACCATCACCGTCGGATCGGGAACGTTGATGACGTGGTTGGGCGCCAGATCCGCGGTCGCCTCGAACCAGAACGCCGCCATGCGGTTTAAAACCTGGCCCTTGAAGGGGACGGTGCCGAGCACCACGTCGAAGGCGCTCAGCCGGTCGGTGACCACGATGGTCCGCCGGCCGTCGGCGACATAGCAATCGCGTACCTTGCCTTCGTATTTGGCGCCCAGCTCGGGGAAATTGGTGCGGTCCAGGGTCTTCGTCAGTTGCGGATTGATGAGCGTCTCGTCCATGGTCGTCGCCCTCCGGCGGTCTCACGCGTCCTCATCGGCAAGCGCGCGATCGATGATGACACCAACATTGCGAAGGTGGTGGTCCAAATTGAACGCGCGATCGATCTCGGCCGGCGTCAGCCGCGCCGCGATGTCGGGATCGGCGCCCAGCAAGGCGCGGAACGGTTTCTCGCCGGCCGCCGCCCGCAGGGCGTTGCGCTGCACCAGCTCGTAGGCGGCCTGTCGGGCCATCCCCTCCCCTTTGCGCACCAGCAGCAACATGATCGCCTCGCTGAAGTAGAGGCCGCCGGTCAACTCCAGATTCTGGCGCATCCGTTCGCGATTGATCACCAGGCCGTCGACCAGCCCAGCCGCGCGCCGCACCATGAAGTCGCAAAGCCCGGTCGCGTCGGGTCCGATGACCCGCTCGACCGAGGAGTGCGAGATGTCCCGTTCGTGCCAGAGGGCGACGTCTTCGAGCGCGGCCCCGCTGTATGACCGCAGCAGGCGCGCGATCCCGCACAGGTTCTCCGAGAGGATGGGGTTCTTCTTGTGGGGCATCGCGGACGAGCCCTTCTGCCCCTTTCCGAACGCTTCGGTGGCCTCGCCGACCTCCGTCCGCTGCCAGTGCCGGACCGTGGTCGCGATTCGTTCGACCGCGGTGCCGAGGCGGGCCAGGGCGCCAAAATAGGCGGCGTGGCGATCGCGGGCGACGATCTGCGTCGGCACCACCTCGGGCCGCAGCCCCAGCGCCGCCAGCGCCTGGGCCTCGATCGCCGGTTCCAGGTTGGCGTAGGTTCCGACGGCGCCGGCGATCTTCCCGACCGCGATCTCCTTGCGCGCAAGGACCAGCGTCCGCCGTGCCCGGCCGAGCTCCGCGAAGAAACCGGCGAACACCAGGCCGGCGGTGATCGGTTCGGCGTGGATGCCGTGCGAGCGGCCGATGGCCGGCGTCGCCCGTTCCTCATCGGCGCGGCGGCGGCAGGCGGCGCGCAGCAGGTCGATGCCGGCCAGTATCTGATCCGCCGCTTCCACGAGCTGGATGGCCAGCGCCGCGTCCAGCACGTCCGACGAGGTCATCCCCAGGTGCAGCCAGCGCGCCGGCTCGCCGGCCAGCTCCTCGACATGGCTCAAGAACGCGATCACGTCGTGGCGCGTGCGTTCCTCGTGTTCCAGGATGCGGGCGGCGTCGAGGTGGCCCGCGGCCTTGCCCCTGACCGCCGCCGCGGTCCCGGCGGGCACGCCACCCGCGCGTTCCATCGCCTCGCACGCCGCCAGTTCGACCCGCAACCAGATGTCGTAGCGGTGGTCGTCCGACCACAGCTTGGCGAGCTCGGGGCGCGTGTAACGAGGGATCATCGCAGTGCCGCACTTCTAGCGGAATCGCACCGGCGTTTCAACGGTCACGGCAGCAGCACCGTCGATCCGGTGGTCTTGCGCGCCTCGAGATCGCGGTGGGCCTGCGCGGCCTCGCGCAGCGCATGGGTCTGGCCGATGTCGATCTTCACGGCGCCCGAGCGCACCACGTCGAACAGGTTGCCGGCGGTCTCCAGCAACTCCGTGCGCGTCGCGATGTAGGTGGCCAGCATCGGGCGGGTCAGGAACAATGACCCCTGCGTACTGAGCGTGGTGACTTCAAAAGGCGGCACCGGCCCCGAGGACTGGCCAAAGCTGACCATGAGCCCGCGCGGGCGCAGGCAGAAAAGCGATGCACGGAACGTGACCTTGCCGACCGAGTCGAAGACCGCGCTGACGCCTTCGTCGCGCGTGATCTCCTTGACGCGGTGAACGAAGTTTTCCTTTTCGTAGTTGATGACGTGGGTGCAGCCGCGGTCAAACGCCAGGCGCGCCTTCTCCGCGCTGCTGACCGTGCCGATGACCTCGACCCCCAGGTGCCTCGCCCACTGGCAGGCGATGTTGCCGACGCCGCCGGCCGCCGCATGAATGAGCACGACGTCCCCGGCCTTGACCTTGGCGCAACGCAGGAGCAGGTACTGCGCGGTCATCCCCTTCAACATGATCGCGGCAGCGGTGCGATCGTCGACGTCTGCCGGAAGCGGGACCAGCCTGGCCGCGGGGACGACCCGGACCTCGGTGTAGGCGCCTTGAATCGGCGCGTAGGCGACCCGGTCGCCCACCTTGACGTCGGTGACGCCGTCGCCCAGCTCTTCCACCACGCCGGCGGCCTCCTGGCCGGGAATGAACGGGAGCACCGGGGCGCGGTAGAGGCCGGTGCGGAAGTAGCAGTCGATGAAGTTGAGGCCAATCGCCGTGTGACGCAGCAGGACCTCGCCGGGACCAGGCGCCGGTTTGCTTACATCCTCCCACGACAGCTGCTCGGGCCCGCCTACTTCGTGAACCACGATCGCCTTCGGCATTTGGCGGGTTTACCAGAGTGCCTTGCCGGTTCCAAGCGGTCAGGAGCGCGACCGGCTCAAGGGTCCCCGAGGTTCTGCCGATGTCCGCAATGAGTAGGCAAATTTTGCCCACCAGGTTGCAAAGCTCGCGATGACCGTTCTCTCTCGATCTATCGGCCATTCCATCTTCGACTCGAACCTTGTGTTCGATAAGAGGAACACGCGTGCGGCACGGCCGACCGACGGATTGCGCGAATTGCAACGGAGCTTGAGCAGCGGTACGTCCGGCACGTTCCGGCGCGCGGGACTGCCAGATTTTGTCCAGGCGACACACCAGCCGGACGCCAGCAACCGCGTGCTGGATGCGGCTCCGGTGGCGTTTTCAGTTGCGCGCAGCGAATCCGCCGCCATCTCGATCAGCAGCCTGGCGACAGCGGCCAGCGCCCGCTCGGGCGGGTTCAGCAGCCTGGACGACCAGGTCACCGCCGGAACCTTGAACCTCAAGGTCAACGGCGCCAGCTACAACGTCGCCATCGCCCAGGGCGCAACGCTGAAAGACGTCGTCGGCAGCATCCGGGCGCTGGGTGCCGACGTCAACGCCGGCGTGGAGCGCGACGGCGGCCAGTATTTCCTGCGCATCACGAATCGAAGCACCGGCTACGACACCGGCCGCGCGCCCGACGACGCGCTGACGATCAGCGAGACGTCCACCGGCTCTGACGGCCAGCGTCTCGCCGCCCGTATCGACAACGTCGCGACCAACGCAGCGTTCACGATCAACGGTGTTACCCAGGTGCGAAGGCAAAACCTGGTCACGGACGCCCAATCGGGCACCAGCGTTGATCTGGCCAAGGTCAGCGCCGGCATCTCCCCTGCCCTGGCGCCCGACAACTTCGCCGAGTTCGGCCCCGCCGCGAGCGCCGGCCCGGGCCGGCGCTACCTGGTCTCGGTGGAAAGCCTGGCCGAGGCCGCGGAAGCACGATCGGCCCTGTTTGCGTCGGAGAAGGAGCTGGTCAAGGCCGGAACCTTCTCCCTGGCGGTGGAAGGCCGGCGGTTCGGCGTCGCCGTCAACGACGGAGACACCCTGGCGCAGGTCCGCCAGCGAATCGAGGACAGCGGCGCCGATGTTCGCGCGTCCATCGTCAATGACAGCGGCGGCGTTCGCCTGTCGATCACCAGCCGCCAGAAAGGGTACCCGGTGCGCGGGACACCTGCGGACGCGCTCAGTGTCGGCGAGAGCTCCACCGGAAGCAGCGGGCAGTCGCTGAACGCCACTGTTCGGGCCGCCACCAACGCGGTCGTCAACGTGAACGGGACCGTGACCAGCAGCCGGAGCGACACCGTGACCGGCGCCGTCCCAGGGTTCACTTTATCCTTGAAGAAAGTTTCCGAGAACGGCGGCGAGGTGATTGCGCTGCCTGCGCCCGGTCGCAAGCCGCCGATCAACGTCGACAACGCCCTTGATCGGGTGCTGCAGGCGCAGCTTCTGACCACGCGGGGGATCGCGGCGCCGATTGAGGAAGAGAAGCTTAACCAGGTCAGGCAGCGCAGCGAAATCGCCGACAAGACTCAGGACACACGCAAACCGGCGGCCGGCGGCAACGAAAGCTCGCGCGGCGACATCCTCAACAAGCTGACCGCGGTCGACGGAATCTTCGGCGGACTGCGTTCGGCGCGCCAGTTCCTGGCCGCGCTGTCGTCAGATTCAGCCGACGCCCAGTAGGCGGCGCAGGCGCCTCGCCAGGGCACGACCCCCGAGGGCGGCGGCCGGGGCGACGAAGATGGTGTCGTCGCCGGCCAGCGTCCCCAGGAGGTCGTCAAAGCCTGCTTCATCCAGCGCGCGAGCAACGGTCGACGCGGCGCCGGCCCGGGTACGCACGACCACCAGCGCCCCGTTGCTCTCAACGCCGTCGACCAGTCGCCGAATCGGCTCGATCGGCAGCGCCCCGCCGTCGCCGCCGATGACATAGCGCGGGCCGGCCGGGCTGCCGGCGCGCCGCACGCCCAGCAGGGCCATGTCGCGCGACAACGTGGCCTGAGCGGCCCGGATCCCGCGCGCTGCCAGGCGCCTCCGCAGACCGTCCTGGGTGGCGACCACGTGCCGCGAGAGGATCTCGCGAATCGCGTCCCGGCGCGCCTCCGCCCCCACCATCAGGTCACCAGCGTGCCGACGCCCCGGTCGGTGAACAGCTCCGCGACGATGCTGTGAGGGACGCGGCCGTCGACGATGTGAACCGCCTGGACGCCACCCGCCAGTGCGCTCAACACGGCCTGCGCCTTGACGTGCATCCCGCCGCGGATGCTCTTGCCCAGGCTGGCTTCCAGTTCGGCCGCCTTGATGTCGGTGATGAGCTTGCCGTCCTCGTCCAGAATCCCGGCCACGTCGGTGATGAAGATGAGGCGCGTGGCGCCGGCCGCGACCGCGATCTCGGCCGCGGCCACGTCGGCATTTATGTTGTAGCTGGCGCCGTCCTGACCGAATCCGACCGGCGATATCACCGGGATGTAGTTGCGCTCGAGGAACATGTCCAGGAGCTCTGAATTGATCGCTTCGATGTCGCCAACGAAACCCAGATCGGGTTTGCCAGGCTGGGTCTGCAGCTTGTGCGCCATGATGAGGCGCCCGTCCTTCCCCGACAGCCCGATGGCGTTGCCGCCCAGCGTGTTCAACAGGCCGACGATCTCGGTGTTGACCCGGCCGGTCAGCACCATCTCGACCACCTGAACGTCCGCAGCCCCGGTGATCCGCTGCCCGTCGGCGAACTCGGACTTCTGTCCGAATCGCTCCAGCGTCTTGGTGATCTCGGGCCCGCCGCCGTGCACGATCACCGGCCGCAGGCCCGCCGACTGCAGCAGGACGATCTCCTCGGCGAAGCTGCGCTTGAGCGCAGGGTCAATCATGGCCGCCCCGCCGTACTTGATGACCGCCCGCTTGCCGGCAAACTTCCGGATGTAGCTCAGCGCCTCGACGATGACCGGGCGGTTGATGGCCTGGCTCGCGGATCGCGTGAGGGAGGGCGAGCCTTGCTCGCCCGAGCTCGTCGCGGGGGGCGTGGGACCCTTTGAGGGTCCCACCGTGGACGTCGGGCTCGGCGTCGTTGGTGGTGACG
>DASRQT010000021.1:0-2237 GCA_035696485.1 Polyangia bacterium
GAGTAAACAACCAGCATCGCAATCATGCTTTCCCTCCCTGTACTGTGCGCAGCGGTGGCCGCGCTGCCATCGACACCGTGCGCGCCGCGAGTTGGTCCCGCACAAGCCGCGCCGCCTCGACCATCCCCGTCGCGTCCTGGAACTCAACCTCGACGGCCTGTTCGCGCGCTGCCTCGGGCTCGTTCTGCATCATGTAGTCCTGCGCCATCGTCAACGCCGCGGCCTGGCCCGCCGCCAGCAGGTCGGGGCGGTCGCGCATCACCCGGGCGTTGCAGCGGACATAGCTACGCTCTTCGGCCAGTTCCCGCATGCGCTGGTTCGCGAGGGCCAGCCGGCCGGCGTAGCGCGCCACCAGGAACGACCACTTGAGGACGTGTGTCGGGTCCGCCAGCGCCAGATCGACCTTGGCGTCGCGGTACAGGTCCTCAAGGGTGGCGGGCGCGTTTGCCATCAGCCCTCTTCCCCGGGTTGCCGCGTGCGGCTCATGATCTCGCCGAGCAGTTGCTGCGGCGGGTGCCACGCGTGGTCAATGAACGCCTGAATCAAAGCGCCGGCCGTCTCTCGCCGCATCTTCGTTGTGTCGAACCCCTTCTTGCCCAGCAGGCGGGCCTGCTTGTAGCTGCACAGCCCCGCCGCGCGCCGGTGCCGAACCATGCGCATCAGCTTTTCGGCCTGCGACGACGTGCAGCCGATCGGGATATCCAGGCCCGCCTTGTTCAGCTCGAACAGTTGAGAGTCACTCGCAACGGACCCGGCCAGTCCGTTCATTTCCACCGGGTCATCCATGTGGAGCACGGCGAACGGGTTCACCTCGCGTTTGCTGTACTGGGACTTCTTCGCCTTGATGCCGGCTCGCCGCGCCGCCTCTCTCAACGCTTGTTTGCGCTTCTCTTCTTCAAGTTCTTCGCGGGCCTTTTCGAGCGCTTCCTGGGCGTCGATGCCGGGCGTCTCTTCGGCGATGTCTTTCGCCTTCGTGACCTCGTCGTCGGTATATTTTCCAGCCAAGATGTCAAGCGCAGAGACGAGCCGATGCCGTCCTTAGTTTCCAACGAAATCGAGCAACAAACAGTCAGCCTTCCCAGGCGCAATCCTAAGTCCGCGCCCGGCACACTGAGCGTAAAGAGCCCTGGACTTGGTTGGCCGTGCCATCGCCACACACGCGACTCCGGGATCATCGTAACCCTCCGTGAGCACACCGACGTTGACGAGGAATTGAAAGTCACCCCGTTTGTGGCCAGCGAGAATCGCGCGTCTCTTGTCCGTCGCGGTCTCGCCGTCAACGGCCTGGGCGCAGCCGATGCGGTAGCGGTTGAAGATCTCGGCCATCCGATGCGCGTTGGCCACCGACGTCGTGAACACGATGGTTCGGCGATCGCCGGCCTCTTTCATCGTCGGGTCAACCACACCGTGCAGCACCTCCTCGGTGGACATCACCGCGTCCAGGTCGCCCTGGTTCAGGTCGCCAGCGGTGGTGCGCACCGCCGACAGCTCGATCTTGTCCACCTGGATCTGCGTCACGCGGATGGGGCAGAGAAAGCCGTCCTTGATGCCGTCCTCGATCTCGCGCTTGTAGGCGACCGACTCGAAGACGTTGTGCATGCCCTGCTCGTCCTGGCGGTCGGGCGTGGCGGTGACGCCCAGGACCTTGGCGTGTTCGAACCACTTCAGCACCCGGCGGTAGGTGGCGGCGATGGCGTGGTGGGCCTCGTCGACGATCACGAGCTCGAACGCGTCCTGTGGGAACCGTTCCAGCCGCTTCGGTCGGGACAGCGTCTGCACCGAGCCCACCACGATGCGGGCCCCGCTGGCGCGGAACTCGGCTTGCTCCAGGTCCACGTACTCACCGGTCATCTGCTGCAGGCGCCGGCGGGCCTGGTCGAGCAGCTCGTCCCGGTGGGCCAGCACCAGGACACGCCCCGGCTTGGGCCACGCCGCGGTGACGGCGCCGAACACCTGCGTCTTGCCCAGGCCCGTTGCCATCACCAGCAGCGTCGAGCGAGTCAGCTTCAGCGCGTCCTGGATCGCCTGGACAGCTTCGACTTGGTAGGGCCGAAGCCCGGCCGCGACCCCTCCACGGGCGGCCTCCGTCGCCGACTGGACTACCGGGGCCGCTGCAGCAGCGGAGGGAATACCTTGCGGCGCCACGCGCGCGGCGCCGCCGAAACCTGGCAACATGAGCAGTTCAGGCATGGCGCCTGCTGTTGTGCCCAGGCTGGCCGCAAGCGCCGCACTTGTAT
>DASRQT010000022.1:0-4887 GCA_035696485.1 Polyangia bacterium
CCTTCAGCGGTCGGGGATACGCTGATCTTGCCCACGAAGGCGGCGGCCGCAGCGGCGCAGAAGGGTCGGTCCACGCCCGCGCCGCGCTCGGGCAGCGGTCAGGCGCCGGTCAAGAGCAACACCACCTTGCGGCACGCCACCGGCGAGTCGGCCGTCGTCTCCGACGAGGCGTTTCCGGTACGGAGGTCACGCGCGCCCGTTGTTGCGGCCATCATGCTGTTGGCTGTGGCCGGAGGCGGCATCGCCTGGATGATGAACCAGGATCAACCGGGACACCCGCCATCGTCGCCGACCGTCGCGACCATCCCCGATGAACAGCCAGGCAGCGCAGCCCCCAAACCGGTCGAGAGATACCACATCGAGATCGTCACCGAGCCGCGCGGCGCCGCGATCAATCTGGATGGTCGCTACGTCGGCAGCGGGACGTTCAACGACGAGCTGCCCCGCGACGGCAGCAAGCACACCATCGTGGCGCGCGCGGTCGGCTATCGCGAGGCGGAGGTCACGTTCACGGATCGTTCGCCGCCGCGGCAGCTGGCGCTGGAGCCGATTCGCGTTCCGACCACCGCCGAGCTCCCGCGACCGGCTGCCTCCCCATCCGGCAAGTCTCCCGTAAGGTCGGGAGGCGCCGTAGAGGGGCACAAGCGGTCCCCCAGCCGTGCGACCTCGGGAAGCGAGTCAGCGTCCGAAGCGGGCCGCCGCCCGTCGACAAAGGCACCCGCCAACCCAGCGCGCACCAAAGCACCTGCCCTACCCAACGGCGCACCGATCATCGAATAGCATCCGATACTATGCGCCATCCGGTGTAGGCTGCGGCGCCTAGCCTGGGAGATGACGAAAACATGGCCCGCCTCGCACCATGGCAGTAAAGGACGTAGCACTCGCCGGATGGCTGTGGGCAGGCTTGGCGCTGGGAAACGGCTGCTCGCATGCGGCGCCGACCCCGACGCCACCGTGCACGGCACCCGAGCCGCTGCGAATCAGCGTCGCCGCCTCCCCGCGACTCAACCCCGGTGAGAAGGGTGAGGCTCTGGCGACGGTCGTGCGCGTCTATCAGCTCAAGACGACGGGCAAGCTGACGGGCGCGTCCTTTGACGACCTGCTGGATCGGGATCGCGACGCGCTGGGGGAGGACTTCCTGTCGGTGCAAGAGCTGACCATCAATCCCGGTGACAAGATGGGCCCGCCGGTCGCGCGCAACGCCGACGCCGGTTACGTCGCGGCGGTGGCGCTGTTCCGGCAGCCGTCAGGGTCAACCTGGAGGGCGGTACGCAAGCTGGCGCCCGCGGATCCCAACTATTGCCATGCCGCCGCCAAGCCGGGAAAACCGCCGATCGATCCGGTCGCGCCGGTCGCGCGATTCTTCCTGGACGAGAACCGGATCGAGCTTCGATGACGAGGGCCTCATGAAACCGCCGCAGAGAGTTGTCTGGTCGGAAGGGATGCTGGTCTCACCGCAGCACATGCAGCAGCAGGACCTGTACCACGAGCGTTTGCTGGACGAGCGCATCGCCGCCCTCGCCCCCTACCGCTGGGGCGTCGTGTCGGCCGAGCTGGATGCGGGGGCGCTGGGAACCGGTCAGTTGAAGATGACCAAGTTCATCGGCGTGTTGCCGGACGGCCTGTACCTGGGGTTCGAGGGCGGGGACCCGGAGAGCCCGCCGGTGCGGCCGATCGAGGCGCACTTCGCCCCCACGCAGGCGGTGTGCGAGGTCTTTCTCGGCTTGCCGAAGGAGCGCGACGGTGTCCCCAGCATCTCCGTCGAGCAGCCCTCGCCGACGCCCGGCGCATCGACCAAGGCGGCGCGCGCGCGGTTTCGGGCGGTGACCCGTCCCATCGCCGACCTCACCGGCCACGCGCAGGATCTGACCATGGCGTTCGCGCACAGGAACGCGGTGATCCTGTTCGGCGACGAGACGCGCGAAGACTACGACGCCGTGAAGATCGCGGAGATCGTCCGTGACGGCCGCGGCGCGCTGATCACGAACGAGACCTACATCCCGCCGACGCTGAGGATCGACAGCTCGACGTTCCTGATGGGCGGCGTCCGCCGGCTGCTGGCCCTGATGGTGGCAAAGCAGCGCCTCCTGGCCGGCGACCGGCGCCAGCGCGAGGGGGCCAGCATCGAGTTCGGCGTCGGTGACGTGACGCGGTTCCTGCAGCTGAACACGATCAACGCCGCCATCCCGATGTTGACCTACGCGACCTCGAACGGAGAGATCAGCCCGAATCAGCTGTATCTGCTGCTGGTGCAGGTGGCCGGACAGCTGGCCACGTTTTCTCCCGACGTGGATCCGTCGCAGCTGCCGATCTTCTCGTTCACGGATCTGCGCGGCACGTTCGAGGAGCTGTTCGCGCGCGTGACGGCGCTGCTGCGGACCACGGTCCGCGAAGCGTACATGACGGTTCCGCTGGAAATCATCGACGGATTTCACGTCGGCCGGCTGGACGAGGACCGGTTGCTGACCGCCGTGCACTACGTCCTGGCGGTTCACTCGGAGGTCCCGGAGGACCGGCTGGCACAGCGGCTGCCTGGGATGTGCAAGATCGCATCACAGGCCGACCTGCCGCAGGTCATCCGCGCGGCCGCCTCGCCGGGGGTCCCGATCTCGGTCAACCACCGGCCGCCGTCGGAGATCCCGGTTCGCGCCGGGGTGACGTATTTTTCGCTGTCACTGCAGAACGACTACTGGAAGCACGTGCTGGAGTCCCGGACGGTGGCCATCTATCTCCCGCCGCCGTTCGATCCTCAGCGCGTGAAGCTGGAGCTGCTGGCGGTGGCGCGCGGGGGCTGAAAGGGGGCGGTCGGCAGTGGACACCATCAACCAGATCACAGCGGAATGCTTCAACGCCCTCTGTCAGCTACGCGAGCTGGACGGCCCGACCTCCCCTGAGCTCGTCCACAACCAGCTGACCAAGTTCATCGCGGCGCTGCGCGAGCGCGCCCTCACTCACGGGATGGCGCAGCGGGACGGCGACGACATCGCTTACGCGATCGTCGCCTTCGCCGACGAGATCGCGATGGGCAAACCCGAACCGATGCGCGGCTACTGGATGAGCCGGCCCCTGCAGCTGCAGCTGTTCAACGAAACCCTGGCGGGTGAGGGGTTCTTCCAGCGCCTGCAGGAGCTGCGGCGCGATCCCCGGCGAGCCGACGTCGTGCGCATCTATTACCAGTGTCTGTTGCTGGGCTTCCAGGGCAAGTACAGCATGCGCGGCGGTGAGATCGAGCTCCTGCGCGTCATCGATTCGCTGCGCCCCGAGGTGGAGCGCCAGATCGACGCGCCGGACCTGCTGTCGCCCGCGGGAGAGCCGCCCGACGAGCCGCTGGTGCGCTCGAGCCGCAGAAATCCGTTCCTCTGGATCGCGCTCGGTGTGTTCGCCGTGGCGATCGGCGTCTTCATCGGGCTGCGGTTGTCGCTGAATCGTCAGGTGGCTGATGTCGCTGACCGCATCGAACAGCTCAATCGGTGAGGTGACGTCGTGCTGAAGTACATCTTCGGGTCGATCTTCGTGGCGCTGGCGTGGGCGCTGGTGCTGGTGTTCCACGACGTGGTGCCGCTGTGGCCAGCCATCGTGGCCACGGCTGTCATCGGGGGCGGCCTCTTCGCCTACGCCCTGTACCGCGTTCTGGCGGTGCGGCGGGCGGCGGCCGCGATCGAGGAGGGGTTGCGCGATCAGGGACGCCGCAACGACGGCATGCGCCCCGATCTGCAAGCCCAGATCGGCGCGATGGAGGCCGAATTTCAGAAGGCGGTAAATGCCCTCAAGAGCTCGAAGCTGGGGCGCAGCGGGCGCGACGCCCTGGGACTGCTGCCGTGGTACGTGATGATCGGGCCGTCGGCGTCGGGGAAGACGACCGCCATTCGCAGCTCCGGGCTGAAACTTCCGTACGGCAAGGCCGGCAAGGTGCGCGGGGTGGGCGGCACCCGCAACTGCGACTGGTGGATGACCAACGAGGCCATCTTGCTGGACACCGCCGGGCGCTGGACCACGGAGGACGACGATCGCGACGAATGGCTCGCGTTTCTGGATCTGCTGAAGAAGACGCGGCCAAAGAAGCCGATCAACGGCATCTTGCTGGCCGTCAGCGCCACCGATCTGCAGAAGGGCGAGGACGAGATCCGGGACCTGGCGGCCGCCCTGCGCGAGCGGATCGACGAGGTCATCGCGCGGCTGGAGATCGTGGTGCCGGTTTACCTGCTGATCACCAAGTGCGATCTGCTGTCGGGCTTCGTGGAGACCTTCAGCGATCTGAGAGAACGCGATCGCGGGCAGATCTGGGGATTCAGCCTGCCGCTTATCAACGAATCGTCCGACAACGTCCAGGCCTTCGCGCACAGCTTCGACGAGCTGGCCGAGGTGCTGGAACGGCACACCCTGGTCCGGATCGGCGAGGAGCGGCGTATCGAGGCGCGGGAGCTCATCTACACCTTTCCCCAGCAGTTCGATTCCCTGCGCCAGGGGTTGATCGACCTGGTGGCCAATCTGTTCGATCAAAGCGTGTACCAGGACGCGCCCATCATGCGCGGCGTCTTCTTCAGCAGCGGGACGCAGGAGGGGCGCCCGATCGACCGCATCATGGCCAGCATGGCCGAGGCCTTCGGCGTGCGGCAGCGGATCGCGGCCGCGCCGCCCACCAAGCCGCAGAGTTACTTCGTGCGCGATGTCTTCCAGCGCGTGGTGTTTCCGGATCGGGACGTCGCCGTCCGCAGCGGACACGTTTTGCGACGAGAGCAACGCCTGCGCTGGGCGGCCGCGCTGGGCGCCCTGGTGGTCTCGGCGGCGCTACTTGTGCTGCCGATCTCGTCGTTCCTCGACAACAAGCAGTTTGTCACCGACACGTCCCGCTTCGTCGACAAGCTGGCGCGCGCGCGGACCGCACCC
>DASRQT010000023.1:0-10480 GCA_035696485.1 Polyangia bacterium
CTGGGAGAACTTTTAGGTAGAATTCGATTTCCTTCCCACCTACGCCCACGACCACCCGCGAGTAAGCCCGGGGGCGATCTCGGCACGAGGAGTCATCTATGTCGGCTGCATCAAAATCTCCGAAGCTGTTGTCCAGACTAACCCTGTTGCTGTTCTGCGGGGCCACCGCGGCGGCCGGCATCGAGTGTGGATTCGGCGGCGCGCCCATGACCGGTCCCACCGGGTCCGGCGGCGCGACCAGCACCGGTGGCAACGGCAGTGGTAGCGGCGGAGCCGGCGGCAGCGTGAACCCGTCCGGGAGTGGCGGAACCATCGATACCGGATCAGGTGGCGCAGCCGGGGGCAACCCAACCGGCAGCGGCGGTTCGCCGGCCGGGACGGGTGGAACGGCGGGAACGGCGGGAACAGGCGGCATGGCGGGGGCTGGGGGGGCGCCTGCGTCTACGGGAATTTATCAGGTCCACGGCACGTGGCCGACGCTCAAGCCGTCCATCCAGATCAAGCCCGGTACGCTTTCGTACACGAAGATCGCGGCCCACAAGCGGTTTCTGGCGGAGAGCTGCTCGATCGCCGACTACAACAAGGACGGGGTTCCCGATATCTCGTCTGGCCGGCGCTGGTTCCCGGGGCCGGCTTTCACCACCGGATATGTCTTCCGCGGCGGCCATGACGATCTGCCGCGAAACGGCACGCCACGCCAGGAGATCGTCGACGGCGTCTCCGATGACTGGTCAGACTTTCCCTGGGACGTTGATGGGGACGGTTGGACCGACATCATCAACATCGCCTCATCGGACGCCAACACGCCGGTCGCCCCGATGCCCATGCCGCAGCAGAACGCGACCGGCTTTTGGTACAAGAATCCCGGCGCCGGTGCGGCGACCAACATGATGTGGACGCGCTACCAGATTCACGGCGACATGCGACACGAACAGAAGGGAATCATAGACGTCGACGGTGACGGTAAACCGGAGATCTTTGGTGCGTGCAAAGGCTGCAGTCCGGCGAACCGCAAAGGCTACTACAAGATGGGCGCCAGTCCGACGGCCCCCTGGAGCTTTATCCCGATCACCGGGCAGGTTACGTTCCCGTTCGGCGGCACCGGGTGGATGCACGGTCTCGGATTCGGCGACGTCAACGGCGACGGCAAGCCCGACATGCTGGACCGCAATGGCGTCTGGCTGCAAGGGGCCACGCCCACCGCCTGGACGAATGTTACCGCGCTGTTTTACGACGGCGATCCCGCCGACCAACGTGGCGGTTCTCACATGTTCGCGTTCGACGTTGATGGTGACGGCGATCAGGACGTCGTCAGCGCAGAAGGCGCACACCATCGCTTCATCTCATGGTACGAGCAGACCACCCCGATGAAGTTCGTGAAGCACCGGTTCATGGGCAGCGAGAGCGCGGCCGACAAGACGATGTACGGCGGCGTCGGGTTCACCGAGCCCCACGCGCTTCACGTGGCCGACATGGACGGCGACGGCGTGCCCGACGTCATCAGCGGCAAGATGCGGTTCGCGCACCCGATTGAGGAGCAGGACCCGGATCCGCTCGGCACGCCGGAGCTATGGGTGTGGAAGACGGTGCGGAACAAGACGCCTTCTTACGACCCGACCAGCAAGGTCACGTTCGAGCCGCACATGGTGGACAATGAAGCCGGCGTCGGCCGGCAGTTCTCGGTCGGCCACATCAACACCGATGGCATCATGGACATCTGTGTTGCGACCAAGGTCGGTTTGTTCGTCTTTTTAGGTAAGTAGCGTCGCAAGCCCCAGGGCCGCGAAAGTCTGATCGCGGCCCCGAAGCGCCCCCAACCGCGGCCCCCGGGGGCGCTTCGCTATTCACCGTTCGTCGCCCTGGTGCGAACCCGCGGCGTGAGCGCCTACAAATCCGCTTTGTAGTCCCGATCTTGGGTGTTATAAGGGCGCCCCGTTGTGCAAGAGCCGCCGGCTGCTTCCGCTGGCGCCAACATGAATTCTTGGGGGGTCGTCGAATTGGGCCATGCCGGACCTCGTCCAGAAGCTTAACGTCCCCGTTTCCGTGCTGGGCGAAGGCCCGGTCTGGTCGGAGCGCGATCAGTGTCTGTACTACGTCGATATCATCTCGCGCCTCGTTCAACGCTATCGGCCGCATGACGGCGAATACAAGAGCTGGCGGTTTGACGGATACACCGGCTCGTTGGCCGAGTGTGGCAGCGGTGGTTTAATCCTCGCGCTCACGGATCGAGTGGTTCGTTTCGATCCCAAAAATGGTGTGGGTGCGCTGGAGGAGATCGTGGTACTGGAACGGGATCGGCCGCAAAACCGCCTGAACGACGGCAAGGTCGACCCGTGGGGAAGGTTCTGGGTCGGCTCGATGCAGGCGGACGAGGCGGCCAGGACCGGGCGGCTTTGGTGCGTGACCGGTGACGGACGAGCGACACAACATCGAGACAACATCGGCGTGAGCAACTCACTGGCATTTGATGAAAGTCGAAAACGAATGTATTTCGCCGATTCCATGACGGGAATGATCGAACGCGCCACCGTGGATGCGACGCCGCCGTCCCCGTCGTGGACGCCGTTCGCGAAGGCGGGAAATGGCAGCCCGGACGGGAGCTGCACCGACGCCGACGGTTACCTCTGGAACGCGGAGTGGGCGGGTTGGCGGATCGTGCGCTACACGCCGAGCGGTGACATCGACCGCGTGATTGAAATGCCGGTCAGCCGACCCAGCTGCTGCACGTTCGGCGGACCGGACTATCGGACGCTGTTCGTGACGTCCGCCCAGTACAACATGACCGAAAGCGAGAAACAGAAGGATCCCAACGCAGGTTCACTCTATTGTGTCCAACTCAACGATGTACACGGGGTTCCGGCGAGCCAATTCGCCGCGTAAGGAGACTCAGCCATGATGATTAACAAGCTGCAGGTTTGCGCCGATCGCGTCCGAGGTCGTTCTTTGGTGCTTGGTGTTTTGCTCGTCAGCAGTTTGATGGCCTGCAAGAAGGAAACGGCAGAACCGGCTGGCGCGCCCGCGGCGCCCGCCGCGGCTGAGCCGGCCAAACCCGCCGCCGACGAAGGTGGAGGACCCAAGGTCGTCCCCGGCCCCGGCTATCTGCCGGAGTGCTTTGCGCCCTGGGACAAGGACACGAAGTACCTGCAGTGGCCGGCGAAGAAGCCGCCGTTCCGCATCGCGCTGGTGAACGGCTACGTCGGCAACGCGTGGCGCATCCAGATGGTGAAGACCGCCAAGGTGTTCGCCAAGGATCCGGCCATCGCGCCGCTGATCAAGGAGTTCAAGGTGGTCTCGACCGGGACCGACATCGCGGCCCAGCTGGGCGCGATCGAGGACTTCATCAACCAGGGCTTCGACGGGATCGTGACCCTGGCGGTCAGCCCGGAGGGTTTCGACCGCGTGATCCGCCTGGCCAACAAGAAGGGCGTGGTGCTGGTGCCGTTCGACAACGTCCTCGACACCGACAAGGTCATGCAGGTCAACGAGGACCAGCTGGAGATGGGCAAGCAGTGGGCCGAGTTCATCGACAAACTGCTTGGCGGCAAGGGCAAGGTCCTCGAGGTGCGCGGCCTGCAGGGTAACTCGGTCGACCGCGATCGCCACATCGGCTTCCGCAAGGTCATGGAGGCCCCGGGCAAGAAGTACGAGATCGTCGAAGTTGTCGGCAGCTGGGACGACGGCAAGGCCCAGAAGGCGGTCGCCGACGCGCTGGCCGTGCACCGCAAGTTCGACGCATTGTTCGTCCAGGGCGGCTCGACCGGCGCCATCCGCGCGCTGCTGGACGCGGGGCACAAGCCGATCCCGGTGGCCACCGAGGCGGAGAACGGTGCCCGCAAGCTGATCGCGAAGTACCACACCAAGGGGATGAAGGGGCTGTCCCTGGGCCAGTCACCGGGGTTGTCGGCCATCGCGCTCAAGGCGGCGGTCGAGGGCCTGCAGGGCAAGATCATGCCGCAGAAGATCTCGGTCCCAATCCCGGCCGCGGACCAGACCACCCTCAAGGACGGCGAGAACTACTTCTCCAAGCTGTCGGACAACTTCTTCACGCCGAACGAGTTTCCGCCCTGCGGCGTGAACATCTCGGGCGTGAAAATCATGAACGAGTCCGAAACCGACGTGAAGTAGACTGCGGGGGCCCTGGAGCCTCGATGACCGAATCAGCCACGCCGCCATTTTTACAGCTCCGAGAAGTATCGAAGAACTACGGCGGTGTGGTCGCGCTGGACCGCGTGAACGTGTCGTGCAACCGCGGCACGATTCACGCGATCCTGGGCGAAAACGGAGCCGGCAAGAGCACCCTCATCAAGATCATCGCCGGGGTGGTCCAGCCGAACACGGGCGAGCTGCTTCTGGAAGGCAAGCCGATGACCTTCCACCATCCGGTCGAGGCCAACGCGGCCGGGATCGTGTGCGTCTTCCAGGAGCTGTCGCTGATGCCGACGTTGTCGGTGGCCGAGAACATCGGCATCACCATGCCGACCAACCGGCTGGGGCTGTTCGATCGCAAAGCACGCGAGCGCAGGGCCGAGGAGCTTTTGGCCCGGGTCGGGTGCGAGGACATCAACCCGCGCGCCTGGGTCAACAGCCTGCCGCTGTCGCGGCGGCAGATGGTGGAGATCGCGAAGGCGCTGGGGCGCAACCCGCGCCTGCTGATCCTGGACGAGGCGACGTCGGCGCTGACCGGCGGCGACGTGGAGAAGGTCAAGCGCATCCTGGGACAGCTGCGCGACGACGGCCTCGCCATCCTCTACATCTCGCACCGGATGCACGAGATCAAGGAGCTGGCCGACGTGATGTCGGTGTTCCGCAACGGCCAGCACGTCGAGACGTTTCCCAAGCATCGGCACACCGATAACGAGATCGTGCAGCTGATGATCGGGCGTGATCTGGAACAGGCGTTCCCGCCCAAGCCGAAGGACAGGCCGCCGCTGTCGCGGGCGCCCCTGCTGGAGGTAAAGAACCTGATGTGGCAGAACCAGCTGAACGACATCTCGTTCAGCCTGGCCAAGGGGGAGATCTTGGGATTGGGGGGGCTCGACGGCCAGGGACAAAAGGAGCTGCTGCTGGCGCTGTTCGGCGTCCTCAAAGATCTCGACGGTGAGATCAAGATCGGCGGCAAGACGGTCAAGATCAACGGCCCTGATTCGGCCAAGAACGACGTCCATCGCATCGCGCTGGTGCCCGAGGATCGCAAGACCGAGGGGCTGATGTTGCCGATGGGGATCGGCGCCAACATATCGATCGCGTCGCTGAGTAAGTTCAGGAAGGGGTTTGGGATCGATCAGGAGAAAGAGACCGAGAAGATCAATGAGATGGTCAGGAAGCTGTCGATCAAGGTCGCCAACCTGTCGGAGCCGGTGTCGTCGCTGTCGGGTGGGAACCAGCAGAAGGTGGTGCTGGCCAAGTGGCTGATGACCGAGCCCCAGATCCTCATGCTGAATGATCCCACGCGCGGCATCGACGTCGGGACCAAGCAGGAGCTCTATCAGCTGCTGCGGCGGCTGGCCGACGCAGGGACGTCGATCTTCCTGTACAGCACCGACTACGACGAGCTGATCGGTTGCTGTGACCGCGTGCTGATCCTGTACCAGGGGCGCATCGTCCGCGAGCTGGCCGGCGCCGACCTGACCGAGACCAACATCGTGGCCAGCTCGCTGAACATCCAGACGCCGCAGCCGGCGGCCGGCGCGCACGGAGTGTCGTGAAACGCTGGAAGCTGTTCTTCAGCCAGCGACAGGGGATCCTGATCGCCATCGGCCTGTTCATCGCCTTCTACGGCCTCTATTCGGTCTTGCACCCGCGCGGGTTCACCGCGCCGATATTCAACCAGAACGCCAACGAATCGTTCGTGCTGGTGATGGCGGCGATGGCGCAGACGGTTCCCGTCATCACGGGCGGGCTGGACCTGGCGGTCGGGCCGGTAATCACCCTGGTCAACTGTCTCGCGTCGCGCCTGGTCAGCGGATCCACCGGTAGCATCCTGTTCGGGCTGGCCTTCTGCCTGATGGCGGGGACGATGTGCGGCTTCATCAACGGCTGCCTGGTGGTTTATGGCCGGCTGCAGCCGATCATCGCGACGCTGGCGTCGGGCACGATCTATCTCGGGTTCGCGCTGTTCCTGCGGCCAACGCCGGGCGGCAACGTCAACGCTGATCTGGCGACGGCGATGACCTTCGACATCAACGAGATCTTGAGCATCCTCGGCCGCCAGTCGCTGGGAGGTCCGGTCGCGTGGCTCGGCAAGGTGCCGACGCCGCTGTTGTTGATGGTGCTGATGGCTCTGGGGTGGTCGTACTTCAAGCGCACACGATACGGCCTCGGGGCCTACGCCATCGGCTCGTCGCCGGAAGCGGCGTTCATGTCGGGCGTGCGGCTCAAGAAGGTCAAGCTCGGCGCCTACACGCTGGCCGGTTTCTTCTCGGGCGTCGGCGGATTGTACCTGGCGTTGCAGACCAGCTCTGGCAACGCCGACATCCCCCAGGCGGGGGCGTACACGTTGAATTCGATCGCGGGCGTCGTGATCGGCGGGACGTCGCTGTACGGCGGCGTCGGGGGCGCGGTGGGCTCCATGTTCGGTGCGCTGGTGCTGCGTTCGGTGGCCTTCAACTTTCGCGTCTTCGACGAAGGGTCGGCGCTGGGGTTCCTGTCGAATCCCCTCTATCAGCCGCTGTTCGAGGGCCTGATCTTGCTGACCGCGGTCTGCCTGGGGGCGGCCTGGGTGCTGCGGGTCAAACACAAGCTGCACATCTTTCGATGAGCTCGAATCCCGTGGCGATACGCAAGAACCGCTCCGCGCCTATCGAGAAGTCGACCTGGTACACGCTGGCGTCGATCTGCCTGATCTTGATCATCGGTTCCATCAGCACCCTGTACACGCAGGGCACGCTGAGCTTCTTGAACCCGCTCTACATCCTGCAGCAGCTGCAGATCGCGTCGTTCCTGGGCATCGCGGCGACCGGCATGATGGTGGTGATCCTGCTGGGTCACATCGATCTGTCGCTGCCCTGGATCGTCGCCACCAGCGCCATGTTGGCGACGGCCGTGGGCGGCTGGACCGCGCTGCCGGTTGGGTTGCTGGTGGGCGCGCTGGCGGGGCTGGTCAACGGGCTGGGCGTGGCCTTCCTGCGCGTCCCCTCGATGATCTTCACATTGGGCGTCAACACGGTGTTGCAGGGTTTGATGGTCGTGTTCACGGGCGGCTTCGCGCCGCGCAGCGAGGCGCCCGGCTGGATGGAGGTGCTGGCGGTCGGAAAGACCCTGCTCATTCCCAACCCCCTCTTTGTCTGGATCATCGTCGGCGCCGGTGCGGTCTTCCTGCTGACCCGCACCGCGCTGGGGCGATATATCTATGCCGTCGGAAACCAGGAACAGGCGGTGTTCCTGTCGGGCGTCCAGACCAAGTGGGTTTTGGTCGGCGGGTTCGTGGTCTCGGGGCTGTGCGGCTCGATCACGGGGATGTTGCTGGCGGGGTTTTCGCACAAGGCTTACCAGGCCATGGGCGACGGGTATCTCATGTCGGCGGTCGCCGCCGTGGTCATCGGCGGGACCAACATCATGGGCGGGCGGGGCACCTACCTCGGGACGGTCCTGGGCACCATCTTGATCGTGCTTCTGCAAAGCGTGCTTTCGGTGTTGCAGATGCCTGATGCAGGCCGGCAGGTCATCTACGGCGGGGTCATCATCGCGATGTTGCTGGTCTACGGCCGCCAGCAGCAGCATGACTGACGCAACAGACGGAGGGCCACCATGAACCGAACCAGGCTCACGCACGAGGTCGCGCCGACACCGTTGGAGGTCGAATGCGTCCTGCCGGCCAAGGCGATCATCGGCGAAGGGCCGCTGTGGTCGGTAAAGGAGCAGCGGCTTTACTGGGCGGACATCCCCGAGAAGAAGGTTCACGTCTTCAACCCAGCCGACGGATCGAACCAGACCTTCGAGCTGCCGGAGATGGTCACGTCAATCTCGACCCGCGAAAACGGCGGATTGCTGCTGACCCTGCGCGGCAGCTTCGCGTTCTTCGATCCGGCGACCGGGAAATTGGACGTGCTGGCGGAGCCTGAGCCGGACAGACCCGGCAATCGTTTCAACGACGGCAAGTGCGACCGCCAGGGGCGGCTGTGGGCGGGGACGATGGGCGACGTGGACTGGGACTCGCCGGTCGGCAACCTCTATCGGTTCGACAGCAACGCCCGGCCGACGCGCATGGAAGAAGGGGTCTGCTGCTCGAACGGCCTTGGCTGGAGCCCGGACAGCAAGACGATGTATTTCGCCGAGAGCTTCCGCTACCGAATTCACGCGTACGACTTCGACGCGGCGTCGGGGAAAATCTCCAACCGCCGGGTGTTTGCCTCGGTCGATCCAACCTGCGGCGCCTTCCCGGACGGTTTGACCGTCGACGCCGAGGGCTTCGTCTGGAGCGCGCAGCCGGTGTTTGGCCGGCTGGTCCGCTATGATCCCAGAGGGGCGATCGAGCGCATCATCGAGCTGCCGGTCTCGCGCGGGACGAGCTGCATGTTCGGCGGGAAAGATCTGGACGTCCTGTACGTGACCACGATGCGCGGGACGCTGAGCGAAGCGCAGCTTGCCGAGGAGGCGCTGGCGGGGAGCCTGCTGGCGTTGCGCCCCGGCGTCAGAGGCATTGCAGAAACCCCGTTCGCGGGATAAAGCCGACCGGCGATGAAGACCTCTCCGTTTGAAGCCGTGCGCCATCACCGACTGGTACCGGTGGTCGCCATCCGCGACGCCGACGCGGCGCCCGACCTGGCCGCCGCGCTGGTGGCGGGCGGGCTGCCGATCCTCGAGGTGACGCTGCGGACGGAAGCGGCGGCGGCGGCGCTGGCCAGTGTCGCCGCGGTCAAGGGCGAGCTGACGCTGGCGGCCGGCACGGTGACGTCGGCCGAACAGGTGAAGCTGGCGGTCGACTGTGGCGCCGAGCTGATCGTGAGCCCGGGGCTGAATAGCAACGTGATCGAATACTGCCTCAAACACGACATCCCCGTCCTTCCCGGCATCTGCACGCCGACCGAGATCGAGACCGCCCGCAACTACGGCCTGCGGACGCTGAAGTTCTTTCCCGCCGAGGCCTACGGCGGCGTGCGCACGCTACGCGCGCTGAGCGACGTGTACGGTGGCTTCGCGTTCGTCCCGACCGGCGGCATCAACCTGCAGAGCGTGGGCGACTATCTCAAGTTGCCGACGGTCATCGCGTGCGGCGGGTCATGGATGGCGCCGAGCGAGCTCATCAACGAACGCCGCTGGGACGCCATCACCAGGCTGGCCGAGGAGTCGGTCGCCGTGGTGCGCGCCAAGCGCGCGTTTGGTTGACCTCAGAACCCTGAAAGGGTTCCGAACCTCCCGCGATGAGCTCGGGCAGGCTTTACCGTCCCTCCCTCACGCCAATCAGCCGATGATGTCGTAGCCGCGCCAGCGGAACTTGCGGGCGATGCCGCTCAGGCGGGGCCAGGCGACGTCGTGTTCGGCGGTGGCGGCCCAGCGACGGCGAAGCGCTTCGGATTCGAACACGAAGTTAACCTGGTAGTTGTACTGCGTCGGCGACGCCTCGATCTCGCGCACCTGATCGGGGGGATAAAAGCGAATCAGCTTGGCGTTCTTGAAGCCTTCCTGGCGGCTCACAGCCGGCTCGAAGACCTCGTTGTAGGTCTTCTCGAATTCCTGACGTCTTTCATCCGCCACGTCAAAGTGGAGTTGAAACAGGATCATCGCTTTCGCCTCATACCCCCGCTCTACCACGAGGCTTTACGGGAAGTGAAGCCCGCCTGTAGGCCCTCCGGCACACGCTTTGCCTTTGGCCGGGCGCGGGGGGAATGACATGCGGAATACCGTGAGGTCACCGACAGGATTTGAACACCCGGTGGTGAAGGTTGCGCAGGGGACGGCAGGACTGTTCGCGTTGACGGTGATGGCCTCGGGCGCCTGCGCCCCCTTCAGTCCCACGCCGCCCTTTCATTTCGCCGAGACCGCGCAGGTGCTGGCGCCCAGGGAGGTCGGCGTGACGGTGGCCGCTGGCGGCGGCAGCTTCTCGTGGAGCGACGGGGTCGGCGGCGGCGCCCGGGTGCGGGTCGGGGTCGGGCACCACCAGGAGATCGGCGGCGAGGTGACGGGCATGCACGTGATCGACGATTCCAGCCCGACGCCGGAGGCGCCGTGGAAAGGACCCAACACGGCGTTCGCCGGCAAGCTGTCATGGAAGCTGGCTCCCCTGCGCTGGTTCGCGGTATCGGCCGCCGGCGGCGCGTCGCACAGTGCCACCGGCACGGCAGCCGGAGGCGACGTCGCGGTCATGTTCTCGACCCGCGAGGCGTTCTGGAGCCGGGTTCGCCCGTACGGCGGCGTGCGTGGCGCGCTGGCGATTCCGGTCGGCCGCGACAGCAACGAGGCGGGCGGCGTGACCGAGGGGCTGGTGGTGGCCGTCGGCACCGCCGTCGAGCTGGACCGGCAATTCAAGCTGCTGTTCGAGCTG
>DASRQT010000024.1:0-36571 GCA_035696485.1 Polyangia bacterium
GCGCGCGAATCGGTCAGCCTCGAAGACGTGTTCCGAAACCTGACCACGGGAGAGGAAGCGAAATCATGAACGCCGCACTGGTGATCTCGAAGCGCGAGATCCGCACCTATTTCAACTCCCCGGTCGCCTACATCGTCGTGACGGTGTTCACGATCATCACGGGGTACCTGTTCTTCACGCAGCTTTTCATCGAGAAACAGGCCGAGATGCGCGGCCTGTTCAACGTGATGCCGCTGCTGTTCATGTTCCTCATTCCGGCCATCACCATGCGCCTGGTCGCCGAGGAGAAAGGCAGCGGCACGCTGGAGCTGCTGATCACCATGCCTGTGCGCGACTGGGAGGTGATCCTGGGCAAGTTCCTGGCCGCGCTGGCGCTGCTGTGCACGTCCCTGGCGCTGACGCTGGTCTTTGCCATCACGGTCAAGGGTCTCGGCCCGATCGACACCGGCCCGGCCCTGGGCGGTTACTTCGGGCTGGTGCTGATGGGCGGGGCCTATGCCGCCATCGGCGTCATGGCTTCGGCCTTCACGCGCAACCAGATCGTCGCGTTCATCGTGTCGTTCGCGATCTGCTTTGCGCTGTACCTGCTGGGCCGGATCAGCCAGTTCGTCCCGGAATCGCTGCAGCCGATTTTGGCCTTCTTGAGCATCGACGGTCACTTCGAGAACATCACGCGCGGCGTGATCGATTCACGCGACGTCATCTATTACCTGTCGGTCATCGGGGTCTGCCTCTTGCTGGCAACCACCGCCCTCGAATCCCGGAAGTGGAAGTAGCCATGAGCATGGACAAGAAGAAGAGGACCTACGCGTCGAATGCCGGCCTGTACGCGCTGTTCGTGATCGGCGCCATCGTGGCCATCAACATGCTGGGCACGCGCGTGTTCGGGCGGCTGGATCTGACGGAGAAGAAGGTCTATACGCTGTCGCCGGCGTCGAAGGACGTGGTGCGCAACCTGCCCGATTATCTGTCGGTCAAGGCGTACATCTCCAAGGATCTCCCGCCGGAGCTGGCGACCGTCAGCCGTTACGTGCGCGATCTGATGGACGAGTACCGGACGTATTCCAAGGGCAAGCTGCGCTTCGAGGCGATTGATCCCGGCGCCGACAAGAAGATCGAGGAAGAAGCCACAACCTGCAAGGTCAACAAGCTGCAGATCCAGGTCATGCGGTCGCAGAAGTTCGAGGTCGGGACGTATTACCTGGGCCTCTGCTTCCAGTATGCCGGCCAGAGCGAGGCCATCCCCGAGATTGGCCAGGCCGAGGGTCTGGAATACATGGTGTCGTCACTGGTGAAGCGCATGACGCAGAAGAAGCGCAAGGTCGCCTTCACCACCGGGCACGGCGAGCTGGACCTCAATCAAGGCTTCCAGGCGCTCAAGCATGCGATGTCGCAGGAATACGACACCACCAGCTTGAACCCGTCGTCGGCGCCGATTCCGGACGACGTCGACGCCCTGGTCGTCGGCGGTCCCAAGCAGGCCTTCGACGAAAAAGGCGCGCGCGAAATCGACGCGTTCCTGATGAAGGGCAAGGGGGCCGTGTTCCTGGTCGACGGCATGGCGATGAACTCGCCACGCGGCGGCGCGCCCGACCAGCCGATGCCCAAGATCGGCCAGCCCAACGAATCGGGGCTGGGCACGCTGCTGGGTGGTTACGGCTTCAAGGTCGGACAGGACTTCATCCTCGATCGCCAGAACGTCCCCGGGCCGGTCGACTACAACGGCCGGCGCATGCTGGCCAACCACGCCATCTTCGTCGGCGTCGAGATGAAAGAGGCGAAGGACGAGAAGGAGTTCTCGGTCCTGTCGGGGATCAAGGCGGCGGTGTTTCCGTACGCGAGCTCAGTGGAGCTGACCCCGCCGCTGTCCGAGAACAAGAACGGCAAGACTGATCGCGGCCAGGTGTGGCCGCTGGCGAAGAGCTCGAAGAATAGCTGGAAGCAGACCGGCTTCTTCTTCATGTCGCCCGGCGCCAAGGTCGAGGAGAGCAAGGACAAGGGGCCGTTCGACCTGGGATTCGCCTACAAGGGAACTCTCAAGAGCGCGTTCCCCCCGGCGGCCGCGCCGCCTCCCGCGGCCGGGATGTCGGGCGCGGAACCGGCCAACGCGCCGGGGTCCGAGTCAAAGCGGCCGGTGCGTCTGGTGGTGGTCGGCGATTCGGACTTTGCCTCCGACGAATACATCCAGATGGCACGGTACATTCCGCTGTACCAGAGCGGCGCGCAGCTGCTGTTCAACGCCGTCAGCTGGACGATGGAGGACGAGGCGCTGACGCCGGTTCGTTCGAAGACCGTCGGCGCGCGGCCGATTCACCTCGAATCCGAGGAGAGAGCGACGCTGCTCAAGGGAATCAACATCATCGGCCTGCCGGTCGCGTTCTGCCTGTTCGGCATCCTGCGCTGGCGTGTGCGTCGCTCGACCCGCCTCGGACAGAAACTGTAGACAAGGGGACACTGATCCATGAATCGCAAGACTCAGATCGCTCTCGCTGTGTTCGGCGTCCTCGCCCTGGTTACGGTGGTCACCCTGCGCCAGCCCGAAAAGGGCGAGCGGGTGGGCGAACGCCCGCGCCCCATCCCGACCCTCAAGACCGGCGACTTCGACACGCTGGCCGTCACCAAGGGCGGCAAGACCGCGGTGATCAAGAAGGCTGGTGACAAGTTCACGGTCGCCGATCCGGCCGGCTATCCCGCCGACGAGGCGGCGGCCAAGCAGGCGTTCGAGGCCGTCGAGAAGATGGACTTCGGCGACGTCGTCACCGACAAGAAAGAGAAACAGGCCGAGTTCGAGCTGGACGACAAGGCGGCCGTCCGGCTGGCCGTCAAGAAGGGCGACAAGGTGCTGGCCGACCTGCTGATCGGCAAGAGCGTCGGCGGCGGCGTCGTCAGCCGCCGGCCCGACAAGGACGAAATCTGGATGCTCAAGGGGATGGCCAGGCACGTCGTCGACAAGGCGGCGGCGGACTGGCGCGACAAGAGCATCACCACCTACAACGCCGACGACGCGGAGAGCATCGACATCAAGAGCAAGACCGCCGGACGGATCGTCCTGAAAAAGGGCGAGAAGAAGGAAGGCGCCGAGGCCGAGTGGAAGATCGTCGAGTCGACGCCAAAGATCGACAAGATGGACAAGGCGATCGCCGGCGGGCTGGTCCAGACGATGGCCTCGTGGAAGGCCAACGACTTCGCCGACGCCGCCAAACCGGAGGAGACGGGGCTTACCGATCCCCAGCTGACGGTGACCGTCGGCCTCAAGGGCGGCAAGAGCGCGGTCGTCCTCATTGGCAACAAGAAGGGTGAGGAGGACTTCTACGTCAAGCGCGGGGACGCGCCGCAGGTCTTCATGGTCAAGAAGTTCAACCTGGATCGGATCAACAAGCGCCCGGTCGAGTTTCGCGACAAGACCATCTGTGACATCGCCGAAGCCGACATCACGGAGGTCGCGGTCACGCACGGCGCCGATTCCTACACGCTGGCCAAGGACGCCAAGGACAAGACCTGGAAGGCGGCCAAGCCGCCCAAGATGGAGCTGGACACCAGCAAGACGCCCAACATCGTCGGTGGCTTCAAGGATCTCAAGGCTGCCAGCTTCGCGGAAGATTCGTCGACGGCGGTGACCGGCCTCGGCAAACCCAAGGCGGTTGTCGTGGCCAAGGGCAAGGCGTCGACGTGCGCGCTGAAGATCGGCAACGAGACCAGCGACAAACAGAACTACTACGTCCAGTCCGGCGTTTCCCCCGACGTCTACCTGATCGGCAAGTGGGCCATCGATCGCGCGCTGGTCAAGGTCGACGATCTGAAAAAGCCCGGCACCAACCTGGCCAAGAAATAGAGCGCGTACTCCCGCGCGGGCCCTATCCGTGGCATTGTGCAGGGCGCCGTGTCGCTCAAGGTCAATCACTCAGACATCCAGCGCGTCGATCGCGACATCTTCAGACTTACGTTCACAGCCGACTGCATGACGCACAAATGCCGCTGCGTCGCCGAGGACGGCCGCCAGCGAGACGACGCCTGCTGCCAGCACGGCGCCGACGTATCGGTCCCTGAAAAAGCGGCGATCTTGCGCCACGCTGGCGCGATAGCCGCGATCTTGAAACCAGGTCGCCATGATCCGGCGGCCTGGTTCGACGAGCGCGACCCCGAGCGCGACCCGGACGCGCCCGGCGGCATCGTGTTGCGCACGGCGACAGCGGACCCCAACGATGACAGCTCGGGGTGTGTTTTCTTGCAGCACACCGGCGCGCGCGGCTGCGGCCTGCACCGCGCGGCGCTGCTACACGGCCTGGAACCGGCGTCGATAAAGCCGAAGGTGTGCCGCCTCTACCCGCTATCGTGGAGCGAGGGACTCCTCGGCCTCAGCCCCGACTTCAACCGCTACTCGTGTGCCAACGATGGCGGCCCCACCGTCTACCGTCTGACGCGCGCGCCGATCGCTGACATCTTCGGCATGAACCTGGTCCAGCAGCTCGACGAGCTGGAAGCCCAGCTGGGACGCCGCCACCTGCGCCTCCTCCCCCGCTCGCCCACCGCGACTGAACGCCACCCCACGGAGTAAGTACGCCCGATCCGGTCCCCTCGCCCGCTTGCGGGAGAGGGTTAGGCAGAGGGGGGTCCGCCTAATGCAGCGCGATGCTCTCGGTCGGGAGGGCGCGCGTCCGGAGCGGGCGGCGGGCGCGGTCGCGGATGAGGTCGGCCTGGCGACGCAGCTCGTCGGCGGCGTCGCGGCGGCCGTTGCGTTCTTCGAAGTCGGCGTAGGCGGTGAGCGCCCGGCCCAACTCCAGCTCGGCCCCGGCGTTGCTCAGCACCTCGACGGCGCGGTCGAACATCTCGCGCGCTCCTCCCAGCTCCGCCTCGCCGGGCGCGCCCAGCCCAACGGCGGCCGCGGCGACGCGCAAGGCGGCGCCGGCCAGCGGCGGCGAACCGATCTTGTCGGCGATCTGAAACGCCGCCCGCGCCTCGTCCAGCGCGCGCTGCGGATCACCCAGCGTCAGCTCGGATTCGGCGACGCCGCGCGCGGCCTCCGAGAACAGCAGCTTGGCGCCGAACTGCCGCGCGATCTGCTTCGCCGCCATGAACTCTTCCAGCGCGCGCCGCGGCTGCCCCTCGGCCAGGTGGCAATCGCCGATCTCGATCCCGAGGCTGCACTCGAACAGGCGCTCGCCGATCTCGCGCGCCAGTGTGCGCCCCTCCTCCAGGACCTCCAGTGCCCGGTCAAGATGACCGAGATCGCGTTCCAGCCCGCCCAGATCCAGCAGCGAGCAGACCACCCCCTGCCGATCGCCGACGTGCCGCCGCAGCGCCAGCGCCTGCTGGAAATGCCCCATCGCGGCCGCCAGATCGCCGGTCTCGTGTTCGACCTGCCCCATACGCGCCAGCGCCAGCGACCGGCCGCGATCGTCCTTCAACCTTTCCCGCACGCTGAGCGCCGCGCGGTGGCAGTTCAGCGACGCCTCCGGCGACCCGGCCAGGAAATGAATGCGCCCGATGTCATCCAGCGCCGAAGCGATGCCGGGCAGGTCGCCCGCGCCGTGAAAAAGCTGGCGCGCCTGTTCCAGGTGCGCCAGGGCGCGGCGGTGGTCGCCCAGCATCCCCAGCAGGCGCCCGATTCGATCGTGGGCCGCCCCACCCTTCGCCGGCAGGTCAAGGCGCCAGGCCAGGTGCAGCATCTTCTGGAAGTGCCCGACCGCCTCGCGCGTGCGTCCCAGGCGCGCGGCCGCGTCACCGACCGAGAACAGCGCGTCCATCTGAACGATGGCGTCGTCCACGCCCAGCAGGCCAATGCCCGCGACGTACAGCACGCGCGCGCGATCGAGCTGCAGGTGATCGCGCGCCCGGTTGGCGGCGGTGATGAAGCAGTACGCCGCCCGCCGGGAGTCGCCCGCCTGTTCGTAGAGGTGTCCCAGCGTCTCGAGGCGGCTCTCGCGCGTGGCGCGGTCTTCGGCCTGCGTCCCGGCGTCGCGCCCGCGCACGGCGCGGCTCTCCAGCCACTGGGCGGCGAAGGCCTTGCGGCGCCGCATGACCTCGGGCGAGACCGATCCCTCGACCAGGTTCTGATCGAGGACGTGTTTGAACCCCCATTCGCTCTCGCCCGGCAATGACGAGCTCGCCATCGCGACCAGGTAGTCGCGCTGGGCCAGCTGGGTGAGGATCTGCCGGATCTCCGCCACGGCCGGGTCGGGACCAAAGACGCCGCCGCCGTCGAACCCGTCGGTGATCTCGACCGCGAAACGCCCGAGCGCCACGACGCCGCCGGTCCAGAACACGGCGCCAAAGGTCGCGCCGCGCGCCAGCACGTCGCGTTCCGCGGCGCTCAGCGTCCCGAGGCGCGCGTGGGCCGCCTCCTCGGGGGTGATGGCCATCGATTCGCGGGCCGCGCGATCGGCATCGAAGGTCCAGCCGGTTCCGACGTCAGCGACCAGGATTCCGTGCTGCTGGTAGACGCGAAGAAGCTGCTCGAGGAGGAACGGATTGCCGCCCGATTCCGAGGCGACCCGGTCGAGCAGGCCGTCGGCCAGATGCGGTTCGTCCAGCATCGACCGGATCATCGTCTCGATGTCGCGCCGCCGCAGCGGTCCCAGCTCCAGGCGCGTGTGGTTGCCGTCGAGGTGCCCCCAGCCCGGCCGTCGCACCAGGATATCGGGACGAGCGGTCGCGATGATCACGATGGGCGATTCGCCCAGCTCGGCGGCCAGGCTGCCGAGCACGTCCAGCGACGCGTCGTCGGCGTTCTGCAGATCCTCACAGACGATGACCAGCGGCGTCGCCGCGGCGTCCTGCTCGAAGAAGCGGCACAGGACGGCGCGCGCCAGCTCGGTGCCCTGCTCCGGCTTGTGCGCCAGCGCGCGCGACAGCGGGCTCTCCGGCATCTCGAAGCCCAGAAAGCCGCCCAGCAGCGCCGCCACCTCGGCCACGCGCCGATCGCCGAACACCTGCTGTAGCTCGCCACGAAACAGTGCCAGCGCCTGGTCGGCGTCGAGCTCGGGCGTCAGACCAAAGCGCGCCCGCAACAGGGCCGCCAGGAGGCCGTACTCCTCGCGATCCGCGACGCCGTCGCCGGGGGAAGCCGCCTGCACAACGCGCAGCGCCGTACCGCGCTGGTTGGAGAGCCACTTGCCCACAAGGCGGGTCTTGCCTATCCCCAGCGCTCCCACGACGGTGACCAGCTGCGGCGCCTTGAACTGCAGCGCCCGCTCCAGGGCCGAGTCCAGGGCCTCCCGCTCCTCCTCCCGCCCCGCAAACGCCGCCCGCTCGATCCCCCTGGCTGTCACATCATGCATGCGCTCTATCTAAGCAGCCCTGCGAGGCACGTCCAGAAAACAGCCGGCACGCGCCCCCCAATTGCACAGGCGAGCGCAGCGCGGCTTGCCGCGCGGAGCGAGGGGGACCGGGGTCCGCGAGCGGCAGCGAGCCGGACCCCGTCAGATCAAAAATCGATGATGGCGACGCCGCGTTCGTTGCCGTCTTCGTCCTTGTTCTTGTCCTTGTCGGGGTCGCCCTCGTCGTTGGCTGGGTGCTTCCAGCGCTCGTCGCGGACAGGGACCTCCAGCTGCGGTCGCTCGTTGCGCCTCCGCTCTTCCTCTTCGCGGCGTCGGATCTGCTCAATGATCCAGGGCTCGAGCATCAGCGCAACCTCTAGTCAAATGCGTGCAATATCCCCGCTCTATAGTCAAGTTCGACAGTTATGGCGGCGAACCTTAAAGAGGTGAGATCTGTAAGGATGCCCGCAGGTTGCCCCGAGTTTGAAAGCAACGCGAATTAAAAGACGCGCCGGCTCAATCGGGGTCTTCGATCTTCCACAACCCGTCCTCGCGGACAAACCGCACCTCCCGATCGCCGTACGGCATGTGCGCCTCGTCACCCAGTTCGATGATGGGTGCGCCCATGTTGGCGCGCAGCGCCTCGAGTAGCTTGGCGTTCTCCGCCTTGCGGGCGCCCTCCCAGTATTCGCGCAGGCTGTCGACGGTGACGGTGGCGCGGAAACGCGACGGCACCAGGCGCAACGCGACGCTGTATCGCCGCAACTCCAGGGCGCGCACGAACGACCGCAGCGCGGCTCTCGGCGTCTGCTGGCCGTAGACGGCAAAAGGCTGGCTCTCCATGCGCCACTGCCCCCCGTCCTGCTGGACCAGCGCCACCTTTTCCCCCAGATCGACCTCCACCTCGGCGCGCAGCGGCCCGCGCGCCGCGCGCTCGCGCAGCCGGCGCGCGACCGCCGCGGTGTCGCTGTCGCGCGCCGCGACGGCCAGCTCGGCGCGAAAGGTCTCGGCCGACACCCGCTTGCGGTAGTCACTGGACATCAAACCGTAGGCCGCGTCGAAGTCCTGCCGCTCGACCGCGGCAACGAACGTCGCCACCGTGTCCGACGGTCCCGCCGCGCGTCGCGCGCACCCGCCGGCCCCGACCACGACCACGGCCAACGCCAGCCAGATGGCGGTCATGGTCCGACGACCAGCGTGTACCGGTCGCGCGGGTTTCCGACCTTGCCGGTGGACTCGCGCACGACGATCACGCAACAGGGGGCGCCGCCGGTGGCGATGCGATTGCTCGACGGCGCGTTCGCCGCCACCTTGAACCGGCCGAGCTCCTGATCCGCGTGCGACATCACGCGAACGTCCAGCACCAGCCCCGCGATCCCGGTAACGGTGACGGGCACGGTCCCGGCCGCGTCTGCGGCCGCGGTCACCTGCCAGAGGTCAACGTCGCCGCGCGGGAACAGCAGCCCGGTACCGGTGGCGCCGACCGCCAGCGGCGTGCGCGACGCCGCCGATCCGTTCGGCTCGCGCTCACCAGCAGGGTCGGGCGGCCGGCTGCTGACGGTCAGGCGGTAGGGTTCGTCGGGATTTCCGTCGCCCTTGTTACCGGACAGCCTGATCAAGACCGGGCCACCGGCGGAGTACAGGTTCGGCAGCCTTTCTGCCTCCTGCCGTTTGCCGGCGTCGGCCTTGGCCAGGACGGCGCCGTCGGACTCGCGCACCACCTCCAGCTTCACGTCGACCCGTTCGGGAGGGGCGACCTCGATGTCCAGCTCCACCGGGCCGGGTGAGGTCAGCCGATACATGTCGACGTCGCCGCGCCCGAGATATCCCATCGTGACGCCGTCGCTGATGGCCTGGGCGCGCGCCGGTTCGTCATTGGGCTCGAGCTCTCCTCCTGCGCGCGGCACCTCGGTCCGCAGCCGCAGGTTGTAGCGAACCTTGACGTTGCGGCCCGACTCGGTCCGAACGGCGAGGAAGACGTGAGGCTCGCTGGCAGGCAGGCGGATGTTGCGGACCGCCACTCGTTCCTCCTTGCGGCCGCGCACCTCGGTCAGCTTGCGCTCGGCGGCGTCCTGCACCAGCAGCGATGCCGTCACGCCCGGCACCGCCTCGAGGTCAATCGACAGGACGCTTCCCTCCGCCAGCCCCGCCAGGGCAACCCGATACCAGTCCTGGTCGTGCCGCCAGCCGTGGTACCCGATCATCTCGCCGCTCGCCGGCGCCTCGGTGGCCAGCGCCGCCTTTCCGTTCGGCTCCAGCTCCTCGCCAACCTCCAGCGGCAAAAGCCGCGTCACCAGGCGATAGGCCCCGGCGGCGCTGTTCCCGGCGCCGCGAACCCGCACGAAGTAGGTCCCCGGTGTCACCGACAGGTTGGGGATGGCCTCGGCCTCGCCCGGCTGGCCGCCCGCCGCCGATAGCAGCGGCTGCCCGAGATCGTCCAGCGCCTCGACGATGACCGCCAGCGACGCTTCCGGGCGGACCTCGATGTCGAGGCGTCGCCGCAGCGGCGCGGTGCCCGCGTCCCCGGCGACGGTCCCCGGCGGCGCCGGCACGAGCACGCGGAACACGTCGACGTCACGGGTTTTCCCTTGCGGTGGGCTGATGTGGCCGTCGATTCCCGGCGCCAGCCCGGGTGCTTGCCCCGGTTGTGCGGCGCCGAGGTCCAGCTTCTGCGCCGCGGAGATGTTGTCGTTCGGCTCTTTTTCGGCCGCGAAGACCACGTCGGTCTCGCCGGCGACGACGTCACCGGCGACCACCACGGCCGCTCCATCCGCGCGCGGCGGCAAGCGGCTGCGGCGGCACCCCATCGAGGGGCCGAGCAGTGCGGCGATCAGCGCCCCGATCGCGGTCAGCCGCCAGACCCCGGTGGTCATGCCCTACCCGTCCGCCGGCCTCGGCTGGATGCTGGCCATGAACTCGGCCTCGGCGACAATCGTATCGCCGACCTTGGCCTCGCCGCGCATCTTCCAGATCGCGCCCCCCTTGCGCAGGGGGACGACCTCCAACCGCAGGCTGTCGCCAGGGACCACCGGCTTGCGGAACTTCGCCTTGTCGATGGCCATGAAATAGATGATCTGTTTCGCGGGGTCGAACTTCACCAGGCGCGCGGCGTAGAGCGCCCCCGCCTGCGCCAGCGCCTCGATGATGAGGACGCCCGGCATGACCGGGTGGCCGGGAAAGTGGCCCTCGAAGTGCGGCTCGTTGCGCGTCACCAGCTTGCGCGCCACGATGTGGTCGTCGTCGATCGCGTCGACGCAGTCGACCAGCAGGAACGGGTACCGGTGCGGCAAGATCCGCTCGATGTCGCGGATGTCCATCACCCGCGCCGGTACCGCTCCGTCTTCAGCCATGCCGTCCCTTACGTAGCGTTACTTCTTCTTGGGGGCAGCCGGGGCGGCGGCCGTCCCCGCGGCACCGGGGGCCGCCGGTGCGCCGGCAGCAGCGGACTTGTCGACCCCTTCGCCGGCGTTGTAGCGGCGAATCAGCTCGTTGGTCAGCTCCAGGTGCGGCTTGGCGTACAGGACGGCGGACTGCGTCTTGTCGAGGATCATGGTGAAGTTCTCGGCGGTCGCGATCTTGCCGATGATGCGGTTCATCCGCTCGAAAATCTTCGCCGTCGCCTCCTGCTCCTTCGACGACAGGTCCTGCTGGTGGCGCAGGTAGGTCTGCTGCACCTTCTGCATGCGACCCTGCAGCTCCGTCTCCTTCTCGCGCACCTTGTCGGCGGGCAGCAGCGTCCGCTTCTTGTCGAGATCCTCGATGGCCTTCTTCAGCTCTTGCTGCTGCTCGTCCAGCTCCTTCTGTTTCTGATCGAAGACCTTCTTGAGGTTGGCCTTCGCCTTGCGACCATCCTCGGTTTCATTCAGCGCGCGCTGAAGATCGACGTACCCCAGTTTTACCTCCTCGGCAAAGGCCGCGATCGGCGAGGAGGCCAGCAACAATGCTCCAAGTGCCAGCCAACGTGACATGGTGATCTCCTTTTTCCGCGGCTTTGCTTAGCAGATTTTAGAAAAAGTTCCCAATCGTGAACTCGAAGACGATGGGTTGCTCGCCGGGGAGGGTCCTAAAGGGGATGCCCCATTCGAAACGCAGTGGGCCAATCGGCGAGAACCAGCGGAAGCCGAATCCCCAGCTCTGTCTATAGCCGCTGAAACTGAACGGGCCAACACAGGGATCCTTGCTGGCATCGACCCCGAAGGGCTTGATCTTGCAGTACTGGTCCTCCAGGTTGAATGAGTTACCCATATCCGCGAATACGACCCCCCGGATGCCCACCTTGTCGAAGATCGGGAACTCGATCTCCGCGTTGCTCAACACCTGGACGTTGCCGCCCACCAGAAAATTCCGCAGCGGCGAATCCTGAGCCTGTTCGGTGGGGGCGCGCACCACCGGCCCCAGCGAGCGCGGCGAATACCCGCGCACGTCATAGATGCCGCCGACGAAGTACCGTTCGAAGATCGGCACGCCGCGCGGATCGCGGCTGGCGATGAGCCCGCCTTCCACCTTGAGCCTGAACACGAACGGGCCCCAGATCGGATAAAAGAAACGCATCACCGCCTCGTAGCGGGTGAAGACGTTCTGCGACAGCAAGAAGGTGTCGGCGATCTCGCCCGAGATGGTGTTGTACCAACCCTTGGTCGGAAACAGGCGGTTGTCGCGCGAATCGTAAGACAGCAACGCGCGGCCGGCCGATGTCAGGCCCGAGCGCAGGAGATTCGCGATTGAGCCGGCCGGGACCGGGTCGCGCTGACCGCCCGAGAACAGCCCGCGAAAGCCGCCGGTCGTCACGCTGACGTCCTCCAGCGTGTAAGTCAGCATGAGCCGCAGGTCCTCGGCCAGGAGGTAGCCCCAGGTCAGGCTGGCCCCCTTCGAAGACCGAACGAACGAGTAGAGGTAGCGATCCTGCTTGAACAGGTTGAAGCCGAAGGTCCAGTTGGTGTCCAGAAAGTACAGATCCTGGAACTGCAGCAGGAACAGCTGCCGCAAGCCCGACAGCTGCGCCTGCAGCGTCAGCAGCTGACCGCGCCCGAGCAGGTTGTTCTGCGAGATCTGCGCCTGCGCGATGAAGTTCTCCACCGACGAGAACCCGGCGCCGATCTGGAAGGTGCCGGTGGGGCGCTCGGCCACCTCGACGTTGATCTCCATCTGGTTGTCGGAGGCGCCGCGCTTGGTCGAGACCTCGACCTTCTCGAAATATCCCAGCGCCGTGACCCGCTTCTTCGAATAATCGATCAGCGACTGGTTGTAGGAGTCCCCCTCGATCATCCGCAGCTCGCGCCGGATGACCTTGTCGCGCGTCTTGCTGTTGCCCCTGATGTTGATGCGGTCGAAGAAGACCAGCTCGCCCTTCTGGATCTCGAACACGACGTTCACGGTGCGCGTCTTCTCGTCGACCGGCGTCGACGGGCTGGCGTTCACGTAGGCGTAGCCTCTGTCCTTGTAGAAGTCGGTGAGGCGCTGCAGATCCTCGGACAGCTTGGATCGGTTGAAGATCTCACCGGTCTTGACCGACACGCGTTTGAGGAAGAACGCCTCCGATTCCAGCAGGTCGCCCTCGACGTGAACGGTCCCCAGCTTGTACTGCGGCCCCTCTTCGATGTTGATGGTGATGTACATCGACTGCTTGTCCGGCGACAGCTCCAGCAGCGGCGAGCCGACCTTGACCTGCACGTAGCCGCGGTCCCAGTAGAACGCCTGGATCAGCAGGAGGTCGCGCTGGAAGACGTCCTCGCGGTAGGTCCCGGACTGGTTCAGGACCGAGAGCACGTTGCCCTCGCGCGTGACCACGACGTCCCGCAGCTCCTTGTCGGAGGCGGCCCTGTTGCCGACGAAGTTGACGCGCCGGACTTCGACCTTGGCGTTCTCATGAACGCGGAACCAGACCTCGACCTCGGACGGGGTGTTTCGTTTCAGCTCGTACGTGACGTCGGCCATGTAGAAGCCTTTTTCGACGTACAGCTGTTTTATCTTTTCGACGTTCTTCTTCAGCTTGGACAGATCGAGGATCTGTTCCTTCTTGACGTCGAGGACCTCGTTGATCTTCGACAGCGGGACCTCTTCGTTGCCGCCGACGTAGATCTTGCCGATCGACGGCTTCTCCTTGAGCACAAAGACGATCGCCAGGCCATCCTTCGCCTCGGTCGCCTCGACCTGCACGTCCTCGAAGAAACCCATCTTCCAGATCGCGCGCACGTCGTCGCGCAACATCTCCTGGGTCAGCGTGCCGCCGGGCTTGGCCTTGATGTTGGCCTTGATGGCGTCGTCCTCGACCTTCCGGTTGCCGCGAAATTGCAGCTTGGTGACCTGGGCCGGCGCCGTCGGCGCGGCCGGCTCCGGCTGCTCTTCGGGCGCGACGGGTTGCGCCCAGGCAGGCGGCGCCGCGAGCGACAACCAGACCAGGCCCGCCAGCAGACCGGCGACGAAGATCGAACGGGACAACATCGGGCTTCTGTCAGGCCTCGTCGACAATCACGCCGTCCGCCATCCGCAACCTGCGCGGGGTCTGGCCAGCCAGTTCGTTGTTGTGGGTGACGATCAGGATCGTCATGCCAAGCTCGCGGTTCAGCTCGAAGAACAGCCGGTGCATCTCGCGGCCGGTATTCGTGTCCAGGTTCCCGGTCGGCTCGTCGGCCAGCAGCAGGCGCGGCGACAGCAGCAGCGCGCGCGCCAGCGCCACCCGCTGCGGCTCGCCGCCCGACAGCTCGCCGGGTCGGTGCCCCAGGCGGTCGCCCAGCCCCAGTCGCGTCAACATCGCGCGCGACCGTTCGACGCACTCCTGCCGCGAAAGCCTCAGGATCATTCCCGGCATCATCGCGTTCTCGAGCGCGGTGAACTCGGGCAGGAGGTGGTGGAACTGGAATACGAAGCCGATCTCCCGGTTGCGGAACTCCGCCAGCCGCGCCGGCGACATCGCCGTGACCTCGACGCCGTCGAATGAGATCACGCCCGAGGTCGGCGCGTCCAGGGTCCCAAGAACTTGAAGAAGCGTCGACTTGCCGACCCCCGAGGCGCCGACCACCGACGCGGTCTCACCGGGGCGCAGCTCGAAGTTGAGGCCGCGCAGCACCGGGATCACGCGCCCGCCGAGGTGAAACTCCTTGGTCAAGCCGCGTACCACGACGTGCGCGCCCCCGCGGCTGCGGCGATCCACATCGCTGTGGCTCGCTACCGGCGTGGGGACGCGAGGCGAAGCGATGGGGGTCATCGGGGCCGCAAAAGTAGTCGCCGGCTCCCGAGGTGTCAACGACGGTGGTCTCACGACAAGCTTTGAGACTTGGCCCACTTAGCTGAGGTTGCCTGGCTGAACTGGCGGTATGACCAATCTACTCGTACCGGAGGCCGTCGACCGGGCGCATCCGTGATGCCAGGAAGGCCGGATACAGCGTGGCCAGGCAGCAAAGGCCCAGCGCCGCCAGGGCGACCGACGCGATCTCCATGCCGCGCATGACCACCGGCAGCTTCTGGATGTAGTAGACGTCGGGGTCGAGCGGCAGGCCGTAGCGCGAGATGAGCAGGCAGCCGCCGATGCCCAGCGCCAACCCCAGCCCCAGCCCCAGCAGGCCGATGTAGAGCCCCTCGGCGAAGAAGACGCGCAGGATGGCGCCGTCGCGCGCCCCCATCGATTTCAGGATGGCGATCTCCCGCCCCTTCTCGGTGACCAGCATGATGAGGTTGGAGACGATGGAGAACGACGCCACCAGCGCGATGAAGGTCAAGACCACGAACATCGCGATCTTCTCCAGCTTCAGCGCCATGAACAGGCCGCGATTCAGCTCTTCCCACGACCGGACCTCGTAGCCGGGGCCCAGCTTGGCGGCGATGGCGTCGGCCACGTCGCGCGCCCGGTCCGGGTTGCGCGTGTGCACCTCGATTCCGGTCACCTCGCCGGCCATGCCCAGAAATTTCTGGGCGTCCTGCAATGAGACGTATGCCAGCTTGGAATCGAATTCGTACATGCCGGTGTAGAAGTGGCCGGCGACGCGAAACGGCTTGAGCTTGGGCGTCGGACCGGTGGGACCCACGCCGCACAGCGGACACGCCACATCGACGTCGCTGCCGACGAAGACGCGCAGCGTGCGTGCGTAAAGCTCGTCGCCGAGGAGGATCCCGGGCAGCGGCGTGCGGACGCGCCGATCCATTTCCTGTTGCGCCGCGCGCTCCTCCGCTTGCTTTGCCTGACGGGCCCGCACCGTGTCGATGCTGACCCGCTTCTTGGGACGCGGAGGCAGGCGCTTCCCCGGCAGCGCGCCGTCGTCCTCGCCGTCACGGGCGCCTTCCGACGGCGGCAGTTGCTCGACCGGAAGCAGCTCCGTCTCGGTAACCGGAATCTGCTCGGGGGCCAGCAGATACTCCACCTTCCCCTCCTTGAGTGTTCGCGCCAGATCCAGCACCTGGGGAGCGCGCGCGGCGTCAATCCCGCGCAGGATGATCCCCATGCCCGCCGGGTTGGAGATGTGCTTGATGATCACCTCCGATTCGACGTAGGCCATCGAGGCGATGACGCCGTCGACCGTCCTCAACTTGGCTTCGACCTCCTCCCAGTCGGAGAACGGCTGCTCGCCGTCGCGGCTGACGACGACGTCGGCCTTGGTCGCGCGGATCTTGGATTTCAGATCGGCCTCGAAGCCCGACATCACCGACAGCGCGATGACGGGCGCCCCGGTGCCCAGGAAGACGCCGAAGATGGAGATGGCCGTGAACACCGTGAAGTTGGCGAACAGCGTCCCCAGAATGGTCAGCACCAGACCGGCGATGGCGCCGATGAAGCCGAACGTCTTGAGGTTCTCCGCCAGCAAGGTCGGGCGTCCGATCAGCAGCTCACCGCCCGCGAATCGGTCGCCAATCCCCAGCAGACGCGCCGCCAGACGCGGTGCCACGTGCGGCGCCACGTGTACGAACGCCACAGCGCCGACCCCCAGCACCAGCAGGACCAGGCCGACGGTCAACGTCCGCCGTGACTGGCGCCCCTGGTCGCGCAGGTGGCGCCAGGCGACGAACCACTCGAAACCCGGGGCCAGCACGATTACTCGCCCCGTTCAGGGCGCATCAGCGGAAACAAGATCACGTCGCGGATCGACGGCTGGTCGGTCAGCAACATGACCAGCCGATCGATGCCGATCCCCTCCCCCGCCGTCGGCGGCATGCCGTATTCCAGGGCGCGGCAATAGTCCTCGTCATAGTCCATGGTCTCTTCCCGCCCCTTGGCCTTGGCGTCGACCTGACGCTGGAAACGCCCCCGCTGGTCCGCGGGATCGTTCAGCTCCGAGAACGCGTTGGCATACTCACGCCCGACGATGAACAGCTCGAAGCGGTCGACCTTGGTCGGATCGGCGTCGTTGCGGCGCGACAGCGGCGACGTCTCGGCCGGGTATTCCGTCACGAACACCGGACGGTCCATTGGCAGCGCTTTCTCGCCCGCGTAGTCGAACAGCGCCCCCACCCGTTCGCCATGAGCATCCGATTTGCGCAACACCGCGCCCAGCTCGGGATGGGCCGCGCCGGCGTCAGTCCTCTGCAGCCAGGAAGACAGCGCGGCCTCGTCGTCCAGCATCGGGCGTTCCAGTCCCGCCGGAAGCAGCCCCGCCACCGACGCTGCCACGATGGCGTCCTTGAGCGGGATACGGGGCCACGGAGATCGCAGGTCGACCGACTGGCCGCCGTAGCTGATGGTCTCCCCCCCGGCGACCTCGCGCGCCAGCTCCCGAATGAGCTCTTCGGTCAGCGCCATCAGATCGTCGTACGTCGCGTAGGCCTGATAAAATTCCAGGATGGTGAACTCGGGGTTGTGCTGGCGCGAAAGTCCCTCGTTGCGAAACGTACGGCCGATCTCGTAGACGCGGTGAAAGCCGCCCACCACCAGGCGCTTGAGGTACAGCTCCGGCGCGATGCGCATGTAGAGGTCCAGGTCCAGCGCGTTGTGGTGGGTGGAGAACGGCCGTGCGGTCGCGCCCCCGAGTACGCTGTGCATCAGTGGCGTCTCGACCTCCAGGAAGTCGCGGCTGTCCAGGAACTGGCGGATGTGGCGCACAATCGCGGTCCGCTTGCGAAAGACCTCGCGCACCTCCGGGTTCACGATCAGGTCGACGTAACGCTGGCGATAGCGGATCTCGACGTCGGACAGCCCGTGCCATTTTTCCGGCAGCGAGCGCGTCGCCTTGGTCAGCGCCACCACCGTGTCGGCCATGATGGTCAGTTCGCCGGTCTTGGTGAACATCGCGCCGCCGGTGGCTCCGATGAAGTCGCCGCGCTCGAGTTTCTTCCAAACCGCGAACGCGGCGTCGCTCAGCTGATCCTTCTTGACCATGATCTGAATCTCGCCGGTGCGATCAAGGATCTTCACAAACGCCGCCTTGCCGAAACCGTTGTATCTGACGATGCGCCCGGCCACCGTGAAGCGATCCTCGGACAGCAGCGCTGGCGGCGCCGACTTCTCCCCCTCCACCTTGGGTTCGGATGGCGGCGGCATGACGCCCGCGAACCGCGCCAGGATCTCGGCGACGGTGTGCGTGGGGCGGAAACCGTTGGCATAAGGGTTGGCGCCCAACTCCCGAATTTCGGCAGCTTTTTTCTCGCGTTCGGCGATCAGCTCGCGTTCGTCAGCCATCGTTATCCACCACTTACCAACAGACTCCACATCTACAAGCAATTGTTATTGTTCGGTTTCAAATTTATTATCCACAGGAAAGCCAATTGCGTCGGTCCGGTAACTGACCTACATGTCGTCATCCGCCGGTTTGGTAACAGGGGCCGCCGAGGGGTCGCCAGCCAGCAGCAGAAGCTGCGCGACCATGAACTGATCCAGGTCGCCGTCCAGGACCGCGTCGACGTTGCTGACCTTGATCCCCGTGCGGTGATCGGAGGCCAACCGATAGGGCGCCAGCACGTACGAACGGATCTGGTTCCCCCACTCGATGGCTTTTTTCTGGGCGTGGATGCCACCCATCTTATCCTCCATCTTCTTCTGCTCGACCTCGAACAGCTTGGACCGCAGGATGCGCATGGCCGTGCCGCGGTTCTTGTGCTGCGATCGCTCCGACTGGCAGTGCACCGCGATCCCGGTCGGGATGTGCGTGATGCGCACCGCCGATTCGGTCTTGTTGACGTGCTGGCCGCCGGCGCCGGATGAACGCATCACGTCGATGCGCAGATCCTTGTCGTCGATCTCGACCTTCACGGTCTCGTCGATGTCGGGGTAGATGAACACGCTGGCGAACGACGTGTGGCGGCGCGCCTGCGAGTCGAACGGCGAGATGCGCACCAGCCGGTGCACGCCGGCCTCGGCGCGCAGGTAGCCGTACGCCCACTCGCCGTCGACCAGGATGGTCGCGCTCTTGATGCCGGCCTCGTCGCCCGGCTGCATGTCCAGCTCTTCCAGCCGGTAGCCCTTGCGTTCGGCCCAGCGGCTATACATGCGCAGCAGCATCTGCGCCCAGTCCTGCGATTCGGTGCCGCCCGCGCCGGCGTTGATGCTGACCAGGGCCCCCTGCTGATCGTAGGGGCCCGACAGCATGCGCGCGAACTCCATCTTGGCGACCGCCTCCTCGGAGGCGGTCAAGGTGGCAGCGGCCTCGTTGGCCGTGGCTTCGTCCTTGGCCTCGTCCGCGAGATCGACCAGGATCTGCGCGTCCTCGATCGCCTTGCGATGAGTGTCGTAGCCGTCGACCGCGGCCTTGAGACGCGCCTGCTCGCGCAGCGTGGCCTGAGCCTTGTCGGTGGCGTTCCAGAACCCCGGGACGGCTGACTCTGAATCCAGCTCCGCTATGCGCCTGCGTTTGCCGTCGATGTCAAAGATGCCCCCGGAGAATCTCCAGGCGGCTCTCCAGCTTGCTGATGCGTTCACGCAGGGGGCTGATTTCCATGCGCGACAGTCTAGTACGTTTAGTGGCAGCCGGTGATGGTCATCTCGTTGATCGACCACCACGGGTTTTTGGTGCCGGTCTGGGTCACGCGGATCGCTCGCATGGTCTGCGCTGGAAAGGTGATGACCAGGTTGTCGGAGCCGGGGCCCGCCACCGGGGGCATGAACGCCACGAAGTTGATGGCGCCGAGTAAGGAGCGCTCGACCCGGTAAGCAGCCGGCCCATCGCCGGGCGCGGACGTGGTCAGCCGCAGACCGCTGATGGTGACCGAGGTGGAGAAGGTCAGGGTCACGGATTCGGCACCCGCGCTGCCCTGCGACCTGCCCGTAGCGTAGCGCGTGGTCGGATTTCCATCGATCGCGTAACGACACGCCGCTCCCGTGCAGGCGGGGTTCGCGGTGAACACCCAGTTAGCCGGCATGCACCCCGCGGCTGGCGGCAGGTCCATGCTGACGTCCGTGGCATCCGAGCCGGCGTCCGCCCTGGGGCCGTCGGCGTCCGCACCACTGTCCCGCGCTACCGCGCCACCGGTGCCACCCGAGCCGGTCATGACGGTTCCACCGCTGCCGCCGGTGCCGACCATCCCGCCGGCGCCGCCACTGCCCGACAGCGTGACGCCGCCGATCCCACCGCCGGTGCCCTTCAATGAGCCCGCGTCGAATCCGCCACCGCTGCCGGCAAAACCGGAGCCCACGCCGCCCCCACTTCCGCCCGATCCATAGACCGGGAGACGGCTACGAAATGGCTCGGCGCCATTGCAACCGACTGCGGACACACCGATGGCAATGACCATCGAAACCGGTCCCAGACCCTTAACAAAAGAGTCCATGGCGCGGAGAATACGCCCAACCCGGCCCCTAGCAACCTCGGATATTGCCTGGCCCCGGCCATCTGCAAATGACCGGCTGGCCGCCGTTCAGGCAATGGCCCGGAACGGTAGCAAATACCGCGGAGCGCCGCGCTAGATGAACACCATTCGCATTGGCCTGCCGCTTGGTAGGCTCACAAAGGACATTGGCTGGCGGAGGCGGGTTTGATCAGGGGGCCGAGACGTAGAGGTAGTTGAGGCACATCTCGTCGGTGGTCTTTTCGCCCCAGCGCAGATCGGCGGGCGGTGGGCGCGCGCCAGCCGTGACGGGATAGCTCTCGGGCGAGTTGTCGTAGGTGCACGAGAGTTGCACCTTGTCGCCCGGCATCGCCCGCAGCGGTTGCTTGTAGTAGTAGAACTGCTGCCAGTGAAAGTCCCAGCCGGGGATGTTCACGCTGCAGTCGGTGCTGCCGTCGGGATGAATGATCTCGACCTTGATGCGCCGGCCGTGCAGGTGCATGTGCGGCACCACGCCCCACAGCGCCGCCTGGGTCTTGACGTCGAGCACGCCGGTGACGGTCATCTCGCGCGTGCCGGCCGGGACAACGAAGCTCTGGTTCGCGACGCCGGTGATGACCGCCGGCTTGCTGACAGGCGTCGTCGAATAAAACAAATCGGCCGTGGTGCGATCGCTCTTCTCGCGCAGCGACAGAAGGTTGTAGTGCATCTGCATCACGATCTGCGTGCCGGCCGCCAGCCGGATGCCGGTGGGCGGAGGGAACACGCCCGGGCCCGATCCCGGCACCCACCCGGCGATGGTCTGCGCGCCCATGACGCCCGCGCCGCCGAAGCAGGTCCAGCCCGCGCCGGCCTCGGCGTCGTCTTTGGCCTTGGCGACCGCTACCGATGCCGGTGGAATCGCAAACAGCAACACGTGGTGAACGCTGGTCTTGGCCCCCGGGTGGATGTTGAAGCCAATGAGATCGCGCTGCGCCGCCAGCGCCGGATCAAACAGGAAACAGTGGTAGTCGTCGGTGAGCCCGGCCTTCGCTGGATAGCTTGCGCCCGGGTCGAGGCTGGCGCCGGGCGTCCCCAGCTGCGGCGGCGTCGGCGGCGTCCCGGTGCGCGCGTCCCTGGGATCGCCCGCCGGCGCCCCGGTCGCGGCCCAGTTGTTGATGGTCGCGATCTCGGCGTCGGTCAGCGCGCGGGAGTCGCGGAAATCGCCGCAACCGGCCTCGGGCAGCCACGGCGGCATCTGGCGCGCCTTGGTCGCGGCCGCCATCGGCAGGGCGTGCGTACGCGCGTCTTCGTAGCTTGCAAGCACGAATGGGGCGATGCCGCCGTCGACGTGACAGCTCTGACAGGCGCGTTCGACGATCGGCTGCACGTCGCGGTAGTAAACGGTCGCGCCCGCCAGCGCGCCCCCCGTCCCGCCGGCGCTACCGCCTTTGCCGCCCATCGCGCCGCCGCTTCCGGTCGCGCTGCCGCCGCTTCCCGAGCTGACCGCGCCGCCCGCTCCACCGCCCGTACCCGCGCTGGCCGCCCCACCGTCCGCGCCGACGTTGCTGACGTTGCCACAAGCCCCCAGCCCCGTCGCCGTCAGCGCAATCGCCAGCGACGCGGTCAGCGCGTGATGTCGTTGCGGAGTGAGTCGCATAGGTAGTTCTCCTTGAGGCGGACGTATTTGCTGGCGGCTGCCCTGTGGAAGTTCTCGTCGGCTTCGGTCAGGGTCTTGACCACGCGCGCCGGCGCCCCCAGGACCAGGCTCCGCGGCGGGATCACCGTCCGCTGCGTCACCAGCGCTCCTGCCCCCACCACCGACCCCTGCCCTATCACCGCGTCGTCCAGGATGGTGGCCTGCATGCCGATCAGGCATCCGTCCTCGACGCGGCAGGCGTGAAGCATGGCCCGGTGGCCGACCACGGTCTCGGCACCGACATGGCAGGGGGTGTCGTCGGCCACGTGCAGCACGGCGCCGTCCTGGATGTTGCTGCGCGGGCCCACGATGACCGGCGCCAGATCGCCGCGCAGCACGGCGCCGTACCAGATCGAGACGTCGTCTCCAAGGCGCACGTCACCGACCAGCGCCGCCCCGGGCGCCACCAGCACGCGGGCGCCGGCCCGCGGGATGCCGCGCAGATACCGATCGATGATCGCGCGACCGAACCGCCGGCGCAGCTCGGCCACCTGCCCATCCAGCGCCTCGGCGTCGGGCACGGGGCCCGAGATCACCTCGACTGAGGTCGTGATGGTGGCCATCCACAGATTATGGACACGCCAGAGCCCCAAAAGGCAAAACCCGATGCCGCCGCGCGGCGGCACGCCGGCGGGCGGGCGTCAGGCGCTGATCAGCCGGAGCTGACGGTGGCGCAACGGCGGTTCGGCGGCGATCGGGTATTTGTTGGAGAAACAGGCGTCGCAGAACCCGTCGCGCGCGCCGTCGGGGCTGTCGCCGCGCGGTTCGCCGACCGGGCGCGTCCCCTCCACCGACTGGAATAAGCCCTCCGGTGACAGGTAGCCAAGCGAATCGGCGCCCACGAAGGCGCGGATGTCCTCCACCGAATGGTTCGAGCCGATGAGCTCCTCGCGCGTCGGGGTATCGATCCCGTAGCGGCAGGGACCAATGGTGGGCGGCGAGCTGATACGCATGTGCACCTCGCGCGCGCCGGCGGAGCGGATCATCCCGACGATCTTGCGTGACGTGGTTCCGCGAACGATGGAGTCGTCGACCACCACCACGCGATTGCCCTTGAGCACCTCGCGCACCGGGCTGAGCTTGAGCTTGACGCCGAAGTGCCGGATCTGCTGCGACGGTTCGATGAAAGTGCGTCCCACGAAGTGAGACCGCATCAACCCCTGGTCGTACGGGATGCCGCTTTGTCGGGCGTATCCGATCGCGGCCGCCATGCCCGAATCGGGCACCGGAATCACGACGTCGGCCTCGGCGGGATGCTCGATGGCCAGGCGCCGCCCCATGCGCTCGCGCGAGCGATAGACCGATCGCCCGTCGATGGTCGAGTCGGGACGGGCGAAATAGACCCACTCGAAGACGCAGCGGTGCGGGCGCTGCGGCCCGAACGCGTTGACGGTCTTGAGGCCCCCCTTGTCGATGATCACCATCTCACCCGGTTCGATGTCGCGGACGAACTCGGCGCCGATCAGCTCGAAGGCGCAGGTCTCCGACGAGACCACCCACGCGTCGTTCAGCTTGCCCAGCGCCAGCGGCCGGAACCCCATGGCGTCGCGCACGGCGATCAGCATCCCCTCCGACAGGAAGACCAGAGAAAACGCCCCTCGCACCTGGCGCAGGGCATCGGCGGTGCGTTCGGGCAGGCTGCGCTCGCGCGAGCGGGCGATGAGGTGGACGATGACCTCGGTGTCGGAGGTGGTCTGGAAGATCGACCCCTCGGCCTCCAGGCGTTCGCGCAGCTCGTCAGCGTTGACGAGATTGCCGTTGTGGCCGACGGCGACCGAGCCGCCCGAATAGTCCACGGCGATCGGCTGGGCGTTCTTCAGGGTCGAGTCGCCAGCGGTCGAATAGCGGACGTGGCCGATGGCGGCGAAACCATCCAGGTGCTTCAGTCGATCGTGGGTAAAGATGTCGCCGACGTGCCCCATCTCGCGCACCCAGCGCAGCCGTTCTCCGTCGCTGGAGACGATGCCGGCCGATTCCTGTCCGCGATGCTGCAAAGCATAAAGACCGAGGTAGGCCAGATTGGCGGCCTCGGGATGACCATAGATGCCAACAACCCCGCACATTGCGCGCGGAAGGCTACCACACTGGAGCCGGCCTGTGAGCGCCCCTACTCATGCGCCGGGGAAAAGGCGGCCCAGAAAAAGCGGGGGCGCCGGGAATAGGACCGCAGATAGGCCAGTTGATGGCTCCATTCGGACCGCCGATGGCACCCACAAATTTGCGAAGTTGATCACGCCGTCATTTTAGGGCAGTCATTCAGGCATACTGCGCCCGGACAAAAAGACATGATTCAAGTCAAAGGTCTGACCAAGTACTACGGCGAGCACGCGGCCATCCAGGACCTGCACTTCAACATCGAACGAGGCGAGGTCATCGGATTTCTGGGGCTCAACGGCGCCGGAAAGACGACCACGCTGAAGGTGCTGGGGTGCGTGCTGATACCGACGGCGGGGGAAGTCACCGTCGACGGCATCGACATCGCCAAGAACCCCCACGAGATCCGCCGCCGCATCGGCTTTCTGCCCGACACGCCGCCGCTCTACACCGAGATGACGGTCGGGCGATATCTGGCCTTCGCAGCGCAGCTGCGCGGCGTCCCGGCCAGCGAGACCGATGCCCATGTCGCGGAGGCCGAGGACAAGACCGGCACGCGCGACAAGCACCAGGACCTGATCGGCAGCCTGTCGCATGGCTACCGGCAGCGCGTGGGCGTGGCGCAGGCGCTGGTTCACAAACCGAAGCTCCTGGTGCTGGACGAGCCGACCAGCGGCCTCGATCCGGTGCAGATCGTGGAGATGCGCAGCATGATCCGCGGCCTGCGCGGATCGCACACCGTCTTGCTGTCCAGCCACATCCTGTCGGAGATTAGCCAGACCTGTGATCGGCTGCTGGTGATCCAGGAGGGAAAGATCGTCGCCCAGGGCAGCGAGCAGGAGCTGGCGACGCGAATGGGCGCCGGCGGCACCGTCGAGGTCGAGGTGGCGGGGACATCGCGGCGGGCCATCGACATCGCGGCCACGGTGCCGGGCGTCGGAACCGCGACCGTGCTGCGCGAGGCGGACGGCGTGGTGATATTGCGGCTGCAGGCGGCGCCGGAGCTGCGTCCCAAGATCGCGCGCGCGTTCGTCCAGAACGGCATCGATCTGCTGCGTATCGATCGTGGCGCGGCCCAGCTGGAATCGATCTTCCTGCAGCTCACGCAGATCCGTCCCGAGAAGGAGCTGACTCAATGAGCGCGACCACCCTCATCGCGCGCCGCGAGCTGTCGGCGTACCTGCGGTCAATGACCGGCTACATCATCGCCGCGGCGGTACTGGTCGTCGATGGCCTCCTGTTCAACGCGTTTGCGCTGGGCGGGCCTGACAAGCTGTCGTCCGAGGTGCTGAGCCTGTTCTTCTACTTCTCCAGCGGGACGACCATCATCGCCAGTGTCTTCATCTCGATGCGCCTCCTCGCCGAGGAGCGACAGACCGGGACTTTGGTGCTGCTGACGTCCTCGCCGGTTGCCGACTGGGAGATTGTCTTCGGGAAGTTTCTGTCGGCGCTGATCTTCCTGACGTTGATCACGGCGGTGACGGTGTTCATGCCGGCGCTGATCTTCGTCAACGGCAAGATCTCGCTGGGACACATGGCCGCGGGATACCTCGGCCTGATCCTGCTGGGCAGCGCGGTGCTGGCCATCGGCACCTTCGGATCGGCGCTGGCCAAGACGCAGGTGCTGGCGGCGATCTTCAGCGGCCTCATTGTCGTGGCGATGATCGTCTGCTGGATGGTGGCCAAGGTGACCGAGCGGCCGCTGTCCGAGGTGTTCCTGGCGCTGGCGCTGCACGGCCGGCACTTCCCGCCGTTTCAGGCCGGGGCGGTGCACGTGCGGGACGTTGTCTATTACTTGATGGTCACCTATGTGGCGCTGTTCTCGGCCACGCGCGTGATGGAGGCTCGGCGATGGAAATAGCGACGGCGACGCGATTGGGCGGCAGCGCGCGCTGGTCGGCGCTGTACGGCGCCGGCATGGCGCTGGTGTTCGCCGGTGAGCGGATCATCGGCGCGGGCGGCGCCCGGACCGCGACGACAGTTGTGGGCCTGGTGGCGCTGATCGCGGCCATGGTCGTGCGGCTGGCGCGTTCCGGGGTGGCGGCGCCGGATCGCCGGATGGTCGAACGGTCGCTGTTCTGGCTCTACGGCCTTGGGATGCTGGCGCTGCTGTTCTATTTCATGCAGTCGGATCTGCCGACGCTGCGCGGGGGCAAGCCGCTGGAGCACTCGTTCCCCAAGCTGGCGGTCGCGCTTGCGGCGCTGTGGCCGGTGGTCTTGGTGCTGGCGGCTTGGCCGATTCTGCTGGTCGAGATGGCCTACGCGCAGATGGCGCGTGCGCCACGGCTGGAGACGGGTCGCGTCGTCGACGCGATGTTCTCCGGGTTGGGACTGGCGGGGGCGCTGGTTTTCGCCTTCACGGCGGCCTACGTGTCGTCCGAGCGCGACAAGAAGTTCGACTTCGCGTACTTCAAGACCACGCGCCCCGGCGAGGCGACGCGCAAGATCGTCAAGTCGCTGGATCAGGCGATAGAGGTCGACGTGTTCTTCCCGTCGTCGAACGAGGTGAAGGAGGAGATCGCGGACTACCTGACCGACCTGGCCAAGGAATCGGCGCAGCTCAAGGTCGCCTACTACGACTTCGACATCAATCCGCTCAAGGCCAAGGAGATGGGTGTCTCCGGCAACGGCATCCTGGTCTTCGCGCGCGGCGGCCGCAAGGAGCAGCTCGGCATTCCAGTCCAGTTCGAAGCGGCGCGCAGTCCGTTGCGAATGCTGGACCGTGAGGTGCAACAGCGCCTGCTGATGGTGGTCAAACCCAATCGCGTCACCTTCATCGTCACCGGGCACGGAGAACGTTCGTACGAGACCGCGGCCGAGACCGACAAGCGCGCCGGGATCAAAGATCTGCGTGATCTATTGCTGGACCAGGGACACGACGTGCGCCAGCTGGGCCCGTCCGAAGGGTTGATGGCGGACATCCCCAAGGACGCCACGCTGGTGGTCGTGGCCGGGCCGCAGAAGCCATTCCAGCCCGAAGAGGTGGCGGCCATCAACCGGTACATGGACAAGGGCGGGCGAATGCTGCTGGCCCTGGATCCGGAGGCGCGACTGGAAGAAAAAGAGCTGCTGCAGCCTTTTGGGCTGAAATATCATCCGGTGCTGCTGGCCAACGATCAGGCGTTCGCGCGCCGCACGCACCAGCTCAGCGATCGCAACAACCTGGTGACCGCGCAGTATTCGGTACACCCGTCGGTGACGTCGCTGCAGAAGATGGGGATGCGGGCGCCGGTCATCATGCCGACCGCGGGCTGGCTGGAACCGATCAAGGACCGCGCCAAGGACATCTCGATCGATTCGCCCATCACCGCGCACCCCCAGACGTTCGAAGACAAGAACGGCAACTACGAACCTGACCAGGGTGAAGATCGGCGCACCTGGGAGCTGGCCGCGGCCGGGGTCAAGAGCATGTCGCGCCTGTTCGTTCTCGCCGACTCGGACTGCCTCTCGGACGCAGTGCTGCGGTTCGGGGGCAACGGGCTGATGGTGCTGGACGTTGTGCGCTGGCTGCTGGGCGAGGAGGGGTACATCGGGACCACGTCCGACGAGGCCGACGTCCCCATCTCGCACACCCGCAAACAAGACGTGGCGTGGTTTTACTCCAGCATCTTCCTGACGCCGGCGCTGCTGATTGGCCTCGGGCTGGTTGTCACGCGCCGGACGCGCAGCAGGAAGAGGTCGGCGCCGCCGCCCGCCGCCCCCGCCGCCAAGGAAGGAGCACAGCCGTGACTGGCAGAGCCGCTGCCCTGCAGGGGGGATTGGCCGCATTGGGCCTGCTCGCCGCCCATTTCACCTGGCAACGCGAACCCGAACGGGCGCCCGGCGACGTCACCGTGATCGACGTCGGGAAAAATGACTTGGGGTCGGTGCGCTATGAAGACGAAAAGCTGGCCGTCGACGTTCAGCGCCGGCGCGAGGCCGGCGACGACGGCGTCTGGCTGCACGTGGTGGAGAAGCCGCCCGCCAAGCCGGAGCCGCCCAAGGATTCGAAGGATCCGGCGGCAGGAAAGATAACGACCGAACCTCCGCCGCCTGAGACCCCGCCGCCACGCGACATCCGCGGCAACGACGCGGCCGGCAAGGCCCTGGAGCAGTTCGCGCCGTTTCGATCGCCGCGCGCGTTTGGCGTTCTGGACGCGACCAAGCTCAAGGAGCTGGGACTGGACGGGAGCACCAAGAAGCTGTCGGTCACCGCCAAGGGTGATACGCGGAACTACGTCATTGGCCAACCCTTCGGCGCCCCGGGCGGCGAGGCATTCATGCGCGACACCAAGGACGGCCGCGTCTACCTGATGCCGCGCGGGCTGTTCGCCGACCTGCAAGCGATCATGGGCCGCATGGTCGATCGGCGCTTTCATACCTTTGCGCAGACCGACTTTGACCGCATCGCCATCAGCGCCAACGGCAAGAAGAAGGAGTTCGTTCAGCTGGGCAAGGAGAAGGGGGCCGCTGCGCAGTTCGCTCCGCCCGACAAGCTGGACAAACCGGACAGCATGGCCAAGAGCTGGCACGACACGATCTGGCGCGCGTTTCCCATGGAGATCCTGGGCAAGGGCGAGGTTCCCAAGGAAGGGACACCCAAGATCGTGGTGCGCGTCGACTACTTCGACGGCAAGAAGAACGTGGGCTGGATGGAGCTGGGCAAGGTCACGGTGACGGGCGCGAACCCCGGCTCCAGCGCCAGCGGCGAGCTGCTGGCCCGGACCGAGTACAGCGCCGGCTGGCTGCGTCTTCACGCCAGCGCGCAGATCCTGAGCGACGCCGAGAAGGTCGTCGCGGCTCAGTAGCGACAACTGAGAGCGCGAGCGTAGCGCGGCTTCGCCGCGCGGAGCGAGGGGGGACCGGGGGCGTGCGAGCGGCAGCGAGCCATGCCCCCGTCAGATCATCGTGTTGACCTACGGGCGTCGGGGGACAAGAATCAGGCCGGTGAAGCGACTTATCGCGTTGCTTATCGCGGGAGCGGTGCTGGGCGGGGCGGCGGCCGGCTCGCATACCATCGACAGCAACCGTGACAAGACGGTCCGGCGTGAAGCCGCGCGCGCGGCGGAGTCGGCCGGCTTGCGGGCCAGCGATGCGTTGTCGGCGCACGTCGACGAGCTGAAGCTGCAGGCGCACAACGCCGCCAGTAACCCGCGCCTGGCTGCGGCGTTGCGGGGCAACGTCGACGCGGCGACGCTGCGCGACCTCTTCAAGAGCGAGGAATGGTGGCAGCCCTACCGCAGTGAATTCAAGGTGTACGCGGTGGCCTTCGAGAGCGAACGCCTCGACGTCGTCGAGGGAATGCGCAGCGCCGAGTTCGCCGCCGACCTCTTGGTTCGCGGGGCGCGCGAACGGCGCGAACCGGTAGCCGAGATCGTCATGGGCAAGGGTTGGCCGTACGCGGCGGCGGCCGTCGTGGTCAACACGCCGGAGCGCAAGCAGCCGGTGGTGCTGGTGCTGGCCAAGCCGATCGACGAGGCGGCGGTCCGGAAGCTGTCGGAGAAGGCGCGCGGCGCGGTCCTGCTCAGCGACGGAAAACAGCCGGTGATCGAGACCGGCGCGGAGGCCGAGCGCGACCTGCTTCGCAAGGCGGTGCTGGGCAAGGAGCCCGGCCCCCTGTATCAGCCGGCGCAAGGGTCGTGGGCCGCGGCGGTGGCGCAGGTAGCGCCCGGGCTTTGGATGTGGACCTTCGCCAGCGGCGCTGAGGCGGCGCGCGAGACCGAGACCTCGGCGGCGACGACCAAGGCGGTGCTGTGGTCGGTCGGCGTGCTGCTGGCCCTGCTGGCGCTGGTGTTCGGATTCCGTGGCGCGGGCGCGGTGCGCGCGCCGATTGAAAATCAGGTCGAGGGCCTCGAGGCACCAGGCGGATCCGCGACCGGCGCTCGTCACAGCGTGACCAGCGCTGGCGTCACTGGCGCCGGGGACGACGCCGCTGCGCTCGGGTCGGCGGCGACGGCTTATCACCAGAGTCAGCCGACACTGCCCGCGACCGGCACGCCGGGGCCAGTCAACACGGTGACGTTCGGCCGCTACCGGCTGCTGGATCGTCTGGGCGAAGGTGGGATGGCCGAGGTGTACACGGCCGTGACCTTCGGCGCCGAAGGCTTCCGCCGGACCTTCGTGGTCAAGCGGCTGCGGCCGGAGCTGGCGCGCGACGCGACGGTGGTGGCGCAGTTCATCGACGAGGCGAATATGGGTTCGACCCTGGTGCATTCGAACATCATCCCGGTGTTCGACTTCGGCAAGGTCGGCGAGGAGTACTTCCTGGCACAGGAGTACATCCTGGGGCGCGACCTCGGGCTTCTCACGGCGCGGATCATCGAACGCACCGGGCACGCCATCCCGATTCCGGTGGTCTGCTTCGTCACGCACGAAACCCTCAAGGCGCTGGAGTACGCGCACAGCAAACTGGGTGATAGCGGCAGACCGCTGGGGATCGTGCACCGCGACGTTTCGCCGTCCAACGTGCTGGTCTCGGCCCGTGGTGAGGTCAAGCTGTTCGACTTTGGCATCGTCAAGGCCGAAGGGCGCGTGACCAAGACCCAGCACGGCGTCGTGAAGGGCAACGTCAGCTTCATGTCGCCAGAGCAAGCCCGCGGCATCGACATCGACGGCCGCGCGGATCTTTTTTCGCTGGGTTTGGTGATGTACTACTGCCTCACGGGCGAGGTCCTGTACCACGGCAACACGACGTACGAGCTGCTGGTCAAGGCCGCGACCGGCCCCGGCCCCGACGAGCTGGCACGTATCGCCGCCCTCCCCGCCCCGTGCGCGACGATCCTGGACAAGGCGCTCAAGGTCTCGCCCGCGGAGCGCTACCAGACCGCGGCCGAGTTCGCGGTCGCGCTGGCGCCGTTCATCGCCGGCGCCGCCGCCGAGACGTCGGCGCTGATGCGCACGCTGTTCGCCACCGACTTCCAGCAGCAGGAGCTTCGGTTCGCGGCCGCCGCCCCCACCAGCGAGAAAGTCGCCGAGACCCCGGGGCCCGGGACGCAAGCGTTCGGCTCGCGCCGATCGTGACCACCGCGCGAGAAGACACGCCGGCGGCGGCCGGCGGCGGCAGCAGCGGCGAGCGCATCGTCGTGTTGCACCTGGAATCGCCCAATCGCGGCCGCCAGGGCGATCACATCTATCGTACGTCCCAGCCGTGCCGCGCCCTGGGCGGGGTCGACAACGTCACCGTCGTCAGCGGATCGCTGCTGTCGCCGGCGATCGCGGCGTCGGGGCTGCTGGACAACGCGGATGTGCTGGTCATGTGCGACGTCGTGGACGCCGACTTCCTTCCGGTGATCGACGCGCGCCGGCGGCAGCGGCGTCTCTCCGGTTACGAGGTCAACGACAACTTCCTGGCGCCGCAGTCGTGGAACCCGACCGCGTACCTGGCCAGCAATCTGGTCTCACGCAGCCTGTCGTCGCAGCTGGCGCGTCAGTCGGATTTTCTGCAGTCAACGGTCGCCGAGCTGGATCGCCGGTTCGCGCACCTCAACCCGCGGCGGGTGGTGTTTCCGAACCAGCTCTGGGAGATGCCGGCGCCGATCGCGCGCCCGGCCGCGGCCGCGGGCGCCCCGGTCACCATCGGCTGGGGCGGGTCGTTCGGCCATCGCGACGATCTCAAGTGGAGCGTGCCCGCTTTGCGCGCCGTGATCGGCCGCCACCCCGAAGCCAGGCTGGCCATCATGGGCGACCCCACCTTTTGCGAGATGTTCGCATGGGTTCCCCAAGAACGCTTTGCCTTCACGCCAGCTGGCAACATCGACGCCTACTACAACTTCCTGCGCCAGGTCGACATCGGGTTGGCGCCGCTGCTGCCGACCGACTTCAACCGCTGCCGCTCCGACATCAAGTTTCTCGAATACGCGGCGCACGGTGTGCTGGCCATCTGCTCCGATCTTGAACCGTACCGGGGCGCGGTCGAAAACAACGTGACCGGGTTCCTGGTGGACGGCGCGGCGTCGCTGGAAGCCGCGCTGGACCGGGCCATTGGCCATCCGGAAGAACGTCGCGCCATTGCGGAACGGGCGCTGCGCACCGTCGCAGCCGGACGGCTGGAGCGGCCGCACGCGCGCGATCGCCTGGCCTTCTATCTGGCCACCGCCACGCAGCTGGGGTTCGTGGCCAGGACGCGCTGGTCGCCGGTCGATCTCCAGGCGCTGGACGAGCTGCCCGACGGCGCGCGGACGTTCGCGGGGTCGCACTATTTCGCCCTGGGAGAAGGCGAGACGGAACGCCTGCTGTACGACGGCCTGCGGCTGCAGCAGTCCGGCGACCCCATCGAAGCGCGGCGTTGCTTCCTGGAGGCGCGCAGCCGGGCGCCGCGCTTTTACATCCCCGAGCTGTTTCTCGGCGGCGTGGAACCCGATCCCGGGCAGGCGCTGGCCTGCCTGCAGCGCGCGCTGGCGCTGAACCCGCGGTCGTGCAACGCGGCCTTCATGATCGGCGCGCACCTGCAGGCGTCGGGGGACAAGGACGGCGCAGTCAGCGCCTTCCGGCGCTGCCGCGATCTGGCGCCGGGATTCGGTGCACCGCAGGCGCGGCTCGCTGAAATGGCGGAGGCGGCCGGGCGACTGGACGAAGCGTGCGCATTGTACGAAGAGTCAGCGCTGGCCAACGGTGGTTTTGCCCTTCCGGTCGCGCGTCTGGCGGTGATCGCGCTGCGTGACGGGCGTTTCGAGAAGGCCGTCGCGATGCTGGAGCAGAGCCTGCAGCAGGATCCCGGGTTGTGGCTGACGAATTTCCTGGTCGGGCGCGCGTACGTCGAGCTGAAGCGTTTTCACCAGGCGCGCGTTCACTTGCAACGCGCCCTTGAGACCGCCGAGGACCGAGCGGCAGTGCTGGCGCAGCTGGCAAAAGCCGAGATCGGCCTGGGCAACGTCGATGCCGCCCGTGCCGCCATGGAGGAGATCAAGCGCCTGGGCGCCACCGGCGGTCGCCCGCACTAGCTGTCATGAATCCGTCGTGCGTCATGAGCCTGACGCGGGTTGCCGGCCGGCCGGGCTGATTTTCCGCCGTCGCGCTGGCACCTCCTTTGCACAACACCAGGCCATGGAGAACCAAGACGCGCGCGCGATGATCTACCGGGCTCGGTTTGGGGTCGTCGAGATCCTGCTCAAGGGCGGACATCAGGAACAGGCTCTGCAGCGGATGGAAGAGCTGGTGGCCCGCGATCCCGACTATGCCGACGCCAATAACGACCTGGCGGTGCTCTATTACGAGGCGGGTCGCTTCGCCGACGCCCACCGCAGTATCCGCCGGGCCGCCGAGCTCGGCCCCGGCGATCCCGCGATCCGACGGAACCTGGAGGCCATGACCGCGGCGGTGGCGCAACCTCCGGCGGGACAGCCGCTGGCTGCGGCCGCGACCCCGGCGCCTGTCGCCGCGGTCGCCTCGCCCGCCCACTCCTACGATGCGTGCACGGTCGTGGTCGAGGCGTTGATGAACGCGGGGCAGCCGACCAAGGCCATCTGTGAAATCGAAGCCTTCGTGGACCGCCATCCCACGCACGCGGAGGCCTGGAACGACATCGCCGTGCTTCATCACGCGCAGGGCAACATGGAGCCGGCGCTGATCGCCTCGCGGATCGCCCTGGAAATCGAGGGCGACAATCCCCACTACCGCCACACGCGCGCCGCCCTCCTTCTGGAGGACGGTCGGTTGCAAGAGGCGCTGCACACCATCGATCCGGTGTTGACGGCGAATCCGCGCGACGTGGACGCCCTGATCCTCGCCGGCGATCTGAGCCTGGCGATCGGCTCGGTCGCCGACGCGCGCCCCTTCTACAAGCGGGCCATGGTGGTCGACCCGTCCTGCGCGCGCGCGGCCGTCAAGCTGGCCACCACGGCGCCCCCGCCGCCCCGCTACGACGCCACGTTCTGACCTGAGCGCAGTCTGCGCCACAGGAGCGGCCCAGGTGTATGATCGCGTTGGGTCGGTAGGACGAACGATGCCAACTGAACATCACCGAACAACCTCCCTGCTGGCAGCTATCCTGGGCCTCGCGACGCTTTCGCTGACGGCTGGATGCTCGGGCGGCAGGCCCATCGAGGGCGGCGATGGGGGCCAGCTGGGAGGTGTCGCCACGCTCGCGCCCGGGGATCCCACCTCGGATCCGAGCTGCCAGGGTTCGCCCGGTTCGTTTCAGGACTATGTCACGCACGCCGAGTTGGAGACGCTGCTGATCCGCCGCTGGAAGAGGTGCATCACGCCGCAGCTCGCCGGCGAAACCGTCGGCGTCGAGTTCACGGCCGACGGCTTCTTCTACCCTCTTACGGCCAATAACCAAGGGTTTGTCGTACGCCGGACGGGTATCGACTTTGTCGGCAAGTGGGCGTTCTATCCAGTCGGAGATATTGATCACTTCTTTGGGAACGTCCTCACACGCCCCGTGATGATGCTCAATGACGTCCTGACGGACGCTCCCAAGTTCACCAACGACCCTCGTCAACTTCGAATCACGTTCACTCCGGTCCTGGGTAAATACCTCCCCCTGGATCCGTGAGCTGCCGTCCCCGGGCACGGTTGGTCCCGCGAGCTAGCCACGCATCAGCAACGGCCGGAGCTCCGCCCCATCCTTGAGCACAGGCAGACCGCAGGCGGCGGCCTCGCGAGCGTAGAATCGGTCGCGGCTGCCGGGACAGCGCAGATAGGCGGTCACCGCCGTGTAGAGCCCGCCACGATTGACGGGTGCGATCGCGCTCGCCTCGACCACGATGTCGGGCGCCGCGTCCATGGCAATGCCCAGCGACGCGAGCAATGACTGGACGCGACGCACCGTGCGTTCCAGCGCCTCCGGCGTGGGCGGTTCGACGCGCACCACCAGCGCCACCGGATCCTCGTTCTTGAACGTCCGGAAGAACTGCGTCAGCGGCGCGACCCAGCCGTCGCCGCGCCAGTCGGGGATGCACAGCAGGCGGTTCGGCTTCGCGCAGTCCAGCGCCACCGGCGGCGCGCCGGCGTGGAAGATTGCGCCATATTCAACCGGGATCCGGTCGATGGCGGGGTTCCACGGACGGCTGGCGGCCAGCGCGCGCAGGGCCTCCTGCGAGTGCGTCTTGCTGGCGTGTTGCCACTTGTCGCAGAAGATCTCCCAGTTCTCGCCGACCAGCCCGCTGGTACTCAGGCTCAGCGCCTTGAAGGTCGCGCTGCCGTGGTGGTGGATGAACACGTCGTAGGCGATGGCGATCTGGTGCCCGGCGCGCAGCACGCGCAGGCAGAAGTCATCGTCCTCGCAGTTGCCGTAGCCGAACGCCGTGTCGAAGCCGCCAATCTGGGACACCAGGTCGCGGCGCATGACCAGGCACAGCCCGACCAGACGTTCGACGAAGGCAAATTCGCCGGCGTGCTCCAGCGCCCACTGCTGACTGAACGGTTCCAGCTCGGCCAGCCCGCCGTAGATCGCGGTGCCGACCAGCTGCGGTCCACTGGTGGCGTTGGTCGTGGGACCCACCAGCGCCAGCCGCGAATCAACCTCCAGCAGCGCAAGTTGCTTGGCCAGCCAACCCGCTGTCACCACCACGTCGTTGTTCAGCACCACCAAGAATTCACCGCGAGCGGCCGCCAGCCCCTGGTTCACGCCGAAGGGGAATCCTTCGTTCTCGGGGTTGCGCAGGTAGATGACGTTGCCGTGGCGCGTTTGCAGCCCGGCCGCGTACTGGGCCACATCGGGCCCGGAGCCGTTGTCCACCAGTAGCAGCTCGAAATCGGGCTGCGTATTCCGGTAGATGGATTCGATGCAAGCGGCCGTCAAGGGCAGGTTGTCCCGAACCAGGATGATGATGCTGGTCCTGGGAAGCCGCTGCGCGACCAGCTTCGCGCCCTGCCGGGTCAGATACCGCTCGCGGTCGGGAACGTGGGGTTCCGTCGCCTGCTGGTTGATGCGTGTCGCGAATACGTCCAGGGCAGCCGCCAGCTTCCGCCCCTGCCCAGCCAGTTTATCGCCGAGGGCCGTCGGCTGTTGGCCGAGCAGCAGCGCCGGATCCTCGGCCAGACCCAGCAGCTCCTGGCGCCACCCCATGAGGCAGCTTGTCGCCGGGACCGGCGTGGGACGCGGCCCGGCGGTGATCAGCTTGTCCAGCACCGACGATCGGGCGCGGGGATCAGGCGGCGCATAGGACGACTGGATCTCGCGCACGGGATTTCCGCTGCCCGACGGCGTGATGATCGCCAGCGCGGGATCCTCGCCAAGATGTCCCGCCAGTCGATCCAGCCATCGCGGCGGAACCTTGATATTCGCCGGCATCACGGCGCAGAGCGCGTGCGAAGCCGCCTGCAGGCCAAGGCGCGCTGCCGGGCCGAATTCCAGGCGCGCGGACGTCCTGATGATGCGGGTGATCGCGGGGTAGGCAGCGGCGAAGTGCTCCAGCGCCGCCACCGAGGCCCGGCGCGAGCCATTGTCGACGATCACGATCTCGTCGGCCGCGCGCAGGCTGCCACGAATGTTTTCAAGGCAAGGGATGGCCGTCGCCAGGGCGTTGTGCGCGACCACCACGACGCTGACCGCGGGCCGCGATGTCGCGTCCGGGCTGGCAGCCGGCGCCATCTGCTGGCGATAGTCGTAGTCAAAACGCGTCCAGCGCTGCATCCACCGGCCCTGCAACCGGTCAATATTGGCGGCCTCGTTCTTGAAACGACCGCCGCTCACGGCTTCGTGATGCATGAGGACGGCGTCGGGGGTGTAAATGATGCGTGCGCCGGCCTCGCCCAGGCGGAAGCAGAGGTCGACGTCTTCGTAGCCGTTGACGAACCCCTCGTCGAAACGGTCAACCTGGTTGAAAGTGGCGGCGCGCACCATCAAGCAAGCGCCCGAGGCGGCGCGCAGCTCGACCCGCTCGGCGGCCGCGCTGGCCGGCTTGCGATATTCGCGCGGGATCACCGAGACCGGATA
>DASRQT010000025.1:0-11965 GCA_035696485.1 Polyangia bacterium
GTCAGCTCTTGCGTCATCTCCGGATAGGTCGCGTCGTCCAGCCGGCGGTGGTCGAAGGTGTGCGAGACGAAGAGAAAATTCCGACCGACGTCGCGCGCGACCTTGGTCAGATCGTCTGTGTCATCGACCTCCGAACCATTGAACGCAAGGGTCAGGCGCAGGTCGTCGGACGCCGTCGCGCGCGCCTGCTCCTGCCAGCGCCTGGCATTGCGCAGATCGTCGCCCGACATTCTGTAGATGACACCGCCACGCAACCGCGTACCCATGAACATGTCGTCAACCTGCGGGCCAAAGTAAGCGCGCTTCTCGCCAATGAAGACGCCGCGTGACACCCAGACCAGAACCCCGAACAGGAGCTGGCCGCTGTGGCTGGCGCCCGAGGCTTGCTCGAAGGTGAGCACGAGCTGCTCGGCGCCGCCCTCCTTGCGCACCAGCGCCCCGGCAAGATTGCCGGCGCCATCTGTTAGCAGCGGCGTGATGGTGCTGCCCGGCGCGGGCGCGGCAGGGCGGGCCACGAACGCCGACACGGCATCGACGACGAGCGGCGTGGCAAGATTGAGGTAGCCGCCGAAGAGCTGACGCGCGGCGGGCGCGAATGACAGCGTCAGCGGCGTCGACACCGCCATCGCGCCTTCGATGCCCGATTTCGCTCCCGGCCCGGCGAAGAGGCAGGCGGTGCGCACGCCAAACGACGCGGCGTACAACTCGGCGGCGGTCCGATCGGCATCGCTGGGGCCTCCACCCGGACCGCAGCCCGTGAAGACGACACCGTTGTAGAGGCCGTGGCCGTCGCGGCCGAAGGTCTGCGGGGGCAGAGGCACGGCGGTGCTGACCAGCACCGAATACGGCATGCCGGCCCCGTCCAGCTCGCGACGCAGCGGCGCCAGCGCGCGATCGTCGGCGCTGCCCGCCAGCACCAGCAGCCGCGCGTCAATCAATCGATCATCGCTGGATGCCGCGCTGGCTGTCGAAGACATGGTGGTCGGGTCCTGACTGGCCCCGTCACAGCCGACGAGGCACGCGCACCCGGCTGGCACCAGCACGGCAGCCCAGAAGGGCACGCCGGCGAATCTCAATGTTCACGCCGCGCGCATGCAGGTGCGCAAAAACATCCAAGTGAGGCCATAGCTTCCTCCGTCGCCCGTGTCAGGCAGCCCACCGAATCAAGCAATCGCAATGCCGAGTCGTCGATTCGGCTGGCGAAGCGCCGCGAACGTTGAAATCACTGGCAGTTACCCAGGGTGCCAACGTCGCAGGCGCATGAGCTTTGCGGCTGAGATTGCGGCGAGCCCGTAACGATTCAGTTACAGGCTGCGATCATCGCGCTACCTATCGATTGCACAATCGATTGCACAATCGATGGCACGAGCTACTCATGAACCCGGCAACGAACCCTCGGTGAAATTGGATTTCGCGTTATGAAGAGGCGATGGACAGCCACACGCGTTTGATGCGCGCCTTCATCAAGCGTTCGGGCCGCGACGCGACGCTCGCCTTCTGCAAGGACACGCAGTATTACCACTCCTTCATTCCGGGCCGCGACGATCCCGTCCGCCACCTCGTCGCCGACACACTGGGTGGGCTGGGCCTGGATTTCGAGGCCGACAGAATCAGAAATTTCGGCGAGTAACGGCATGTTCACATCCAGGGCGGGTCCCGGCGTTACCGGCCGGCGTGGCGCTGCGGCGGTGGGGTGCGCGTTGCTGTCGCTGGCCGGCGCGCTGGCGCTGGCCACCTCCTCGTCGCTGGCGATGCTCGATCTGGCCCAGCCCACCATCGACGTCGCGGTGGCGCGCGCGCGCTTCGTCCGCGCTCCGTCCGTGACCCGGCGACGTCCGTTGCTGGTGATCCTGGTGGACGGCCTCGGGGCGGACGCGGCCGCCGCGCAGCCCCACCTGGCTGCCCTGGTGCGGCGGGGGGCCTCGGCCCGGCTGCAGGCCGAGGCCCCCACGTTCTCCAGCCCGCAATATGTCGCCTTCCTGACCGGCGTCGGTCCGGTCGACTCGGGCGTGAGGACCAACCTGGGCATTCGGCGCTCGCCGCTCGATTCGATCATGGACGCGGTGCGGAGCAAGGGTGGGCACGCAGCAGTGGTGGGCGACTCGGTCGACTGGTGGGGACGGCTGTTCGTCTGGGACCAGGCGCTGGTGGTGCCGCGCGCGCGCCTGGTCGACGAGGCGTCGCGGTTGACGGCTGACCCGGGTAACCAGCTTGTGCTGGTGCACATCGGGGGCGTGGACACCGCCGGTCACGCCACCGGCGCGGCCTCACCCGGCTACCGCGAGGAGGCCGCGCGTGCGGCAGGTCAGGTGGCGGCTCTCGCCGCCCTCTGGGGCGAACGCGGGCCGCTGGTGGTGCTGTCGGATCACGGGCACATGCCCCGAGGCGGACACGGCGGATCCCAGCTCGCCGTGCGGCGGGCGTTTTTCGTTGCCGTCGGTCCGGGTGTGCGGCCGGGCGCGCACGTTGGGCTGGCGCGAGCCTCCGACGTCGCGCCCACGCTGGCTGCGCTGCTGGGGGTAGGCGCCCCGACCGAGGCGGAAGGGCGGACGATGGTCGAACTGCTGGCGGCCGACGCGCAAACCGTGGCCACACTCGTGGCCGCCGACGAGCGGCGGGTGGCCGAGGTGCAAGCGCTCATGGGAAGGGGACGCGAGACGCTGGCCGCCCGTGAGCGGCAGGGACGGTTCCTCCGTGGTGGAGCGTTGCTGCTGGCGCTGGCGCTGGCGGCGGTGGTCGTGCGCCGCCTCGGGCCACCGGCCCGGCGTGGGCTCCTGCTGGGCGCGCTGGCCATGGCGCTGGCCGCGGGCGCGATCCTGTTCGTCGTCGGTGGGCCGAGCTTCAGTGCCTTCCGTAGCCTCGCGAATCTGGGCGTCACGACGGCGGTCACCGGCCTCCTCGCCGGCCTGGCGGTGCTGGCCGCGCCCCTTCGGATGACGCTCACGGGGCGGCTGGCGCCGGCCGAGGCCTGGCGCTTCTCACTGGGGTTCGTGCTCGGCGCTTCGCCGCCCGCAGCGGCGGCGTTCGTCGTGGCGGGCATCGTGACCCCGCGCTTCTCCTGCCGCCCCGACTGGCTGGCGGCCGGGCCGGCTCTCGCCTACGCCGCGTTCGGGTCCATCGTGATTGCCGCCGCCGCGGTGGCGCTGCTGGCCGTCAGTTACCGAAGAGCATGATCTCGCCGACCTGGAAGTCGACGCTTCCACTGTTGGCGGTGACCACGAACCGGTAGCGCGAATAGCTTGTGGTGTTCGCAAACGAATAGCTGCGGGTCTGGAATCGATTTTGAAAATCCTGGTAGATCTGCGTATCCAGCGTGACCCAGGAGCCCGCATCCGCTCCCCCATCCGCTGCCCCACCGGGATCGTTGGAGCCCTGGAGCATCCAGTTCCTCGGGTCGCGATCCGAGAGATCGTTTGCAGTGGTCACGGAATAGGACGTGATGGCGCGAGGGGTAACGAGCGCGATATCGACGGACGGTTCGGCGTTGGCCGCGCAGAACCATTTGGAAGCGAGGTCGCCGTCGAACGCGTGGGGCGGCGTCTCGTTCACGTTGCTGCCGCCGCAGGTCGAGGTAGTGGTGACGGTTCCGCCGATCGCTCGGTTCACGAGATCGGTCGGTCCGTGGCCCAGCGGGCCGAAGAGCTGAACCTCTGCCACCTGGAATGCCTGGACGGTGGCCGGATTGCCGGCGATCGAGGTGAATAGGAAGCGATAGCGCCCGTACGCCACACAGTTCGGAATGACGTAGGAGTTGGTCTGCAACCGACTGGCGAAGGTTTGGTTTTCCTGGGTGTCGATGGTGTCCCAGGTTGCGCCCTCGTCGCCCGAACCCTGCAGGATCCACCCGGCCGGATCGCGCTCGGGCGCGTCGTTGGCGGATGTGACGGTGTACCCATTGACCGCGCGAGTGGACCCTCCGGCGAGGCGGTACGCGATCGTAGGCGCGGTGAACCCTTCCGATCCTTGCAAGAAGCAGAACCATTTCGACTGGACATTGTTGTCGAAAGCGTTCGCCGGCGTTTCGTTGGCGGGGGAGGCGCAGTTGCTGCCCATCAAGACGCTGCCCGCCTGGGCAACGTTGGCGGCGTTGCCGCCCGATTCGGGTGGCAAGGGAACCGACCCGGCGCAACCCGCGTCCGCGGTCTCGAAGCCACCGTCCATGCTTCCGGTGTCGTTCGCGCCGGTATCGTTCGATTCTCTATCGGTGCCGGTGCCGCTGTCGCCGTCTCTCCGGAGATCGCTGTTCGAACCCACGTCGGCGCTGCCGTCGGCGGTATCCGCGGCTTCCCGTGTGCTTCCGTCGCCGGCGACGTCTGGTGGGGTGTCCACGGCCGCGTCGGCCCCTCCGTCCATCCCTGCGCCGCCAGACGCGCCGCCGCTACCGGCGTCGCCACCGCTACCAGCGTCGCCACCGCTACCGGCGGAACCGCCGCTGCCGGCGGATCCTGCTGCGGCGTCCGTTCCCGCAGAACCCCCACGGCCACCGGTTCCATCCCCACTGCCGATGCCGCCACATCCGGCGACTCCCGACACGTACGCAAACGCCATGGCCACGAGAACGAATCGACAGCTCACGACATCGGAAACTTAGTCTCGCCGCTGTTCGGATTCAACCGTCCGTCCATCACAGAGCAGCTACGCAGCGACGCCACGCTCGCGTTCTGCAAGGACGCGCACCATTTCTACCGCTTCATTCCCGGCCGCGACGACCCCGTCCGCCGGGTCGCCGCCGATACATTGCGGCCCGCCAACATCCCGCCCCGCGCAAGCCCTCAGGGCAAGCCCTTACTGACGGATGGCGACGATTTCCTTGCTGCTGTGGTGGTAGAGGACTCCGCCGGCGAAGCTCGGACCGCCGAGGCTGAAGGTCTGCCCCAGCGGGCCCAGATCGCCGTATCCCAGGATGGCCTTCTCGTCGAGGACCGCTGCGCTCGCGTCGAGGACGTAGGTGATCCCCAGCGTCACCGAGAAGTAGATCTTGTTTCCCAGCACGATCGGCGTCGGGAAGAATGCCGGGATCTCCCAGCCGTCGGTGTAGGAGCGTGAATCCGATGGCAGGTCGTTGCCCTTGGAGTCCTGGCAGGTCGTCTTCAGCGATTTTCCATAGATCAGCTGCTCGGGCATGTTCGGGGACCGCGAGACCCCCACGGGCAGTTCCAGGTACTCCGCCTTTCCGGTCGTGACGTTCACGCGCCCCACGGCGTGCGCCGGACCGCTGTGGCCGGGCGGGCCGGTGCGCATGTTGTTGGTGGAGGTGAGAAACCAGTGGTAGCCGTTCGCGACCATGTTGGTCGCCCACTCCGGCATGACGTGCATGGCCGCGCCGCCGTAGGTCGGGTCCGCCAGGGTGTGGATGTTCACGGCCGCGTGCAGCACGTATTTCTGCATCGCCGTATCGAAGAAGCGCACGTCGGCGGGGTTGTACAGAGACCAGCTATGCGCAAGCTTTCCAGTGGCGGCGTCTACGACCTGCATCACCTCATTGGGCGAGACCGTGAACCAGTAGGCGTACTTGTTGTCCCACGCCATGTTGTAAAGACCTACGCCGCCACCGCCGGTACACAACTGCGGTGTGGTGGCGCTCCCGCCCGTGCACGTGGCCGCCCCGCCCGGGACCGCGTATTGCCAACGCATCTTTCCCTCGCTGCCGGGGGCGAGGCTGGTCATGCTGAGCCCCGTGGGCGTCTCGACCGCGCCGTGCATTCCGGGATTACGACCGTGCAGCACGGCCGGCGTGCCGTCGGGGAGCGTTCCCATGATGGCCGTGTTGTAGAAGGTCGACGCGTCGTCCGCGACCCACAGGGTCTTTCCCGTCATCTTGTCGACGCCGTGCAGGTACTCCCAGCCCACGTTCTTGGGAGCGGGATCGCCCATGCCCAGCTCCGACAAGATGATGATGGTGTTGCCGTAGAGGATGGGCTCATGCTGGCGGTTGAACGGGTACTGGCCGCGCTGGCCGGGGAAATCCCTCTGCCAGACCGCGTTTCCGCCGGCCACCGGCCAGCAGCCCATGACACCGGCTGCATTGAAGAACCAGACGTACTGGCCGTCCGTGATCGGCGACCATGACGTGGCGTCGCTGTACTGATAGGCGACGGGGGCGGCCAACCCATTTCCGTGTAAGACGGGGGTCGACCACTTGATCATCCCCGTGTTTCTGTCGATCGCGTGGCCTACGACATCCAGGCTGTCCTTCGAGACACCAGCCGGGAACGTCTCCAGGAACAGGAGGTCGCCCCAGACGGCAATGCCGCCTTGGCCCTCGTTTGGCAGCGGCTGGTGCCAGAGGATGTTCTTGTTGGCTGCCACGCTCCATGACGTGGGCCCGTTCGCCCCGTCCACCCGCCAGGTCCCTGCGGGACCGCTGGCCTGCGGCCAGTTGGCAGGGCCGCCCTCGCCAGGTGGAAGCACCGGAGCGTCGCGCGTGGATGGCGTGTCGGCGCCCGAATCGACCGGGCCTGACCCGGATTGACCACCGCCGCCGCTCCCGGTGGGGTCGGGGTTGCCCGAGGATCCACCGCTGGCGTTACCCGAGGAGCCGCCGCTGCCGCTGCCCGAGGAGCCGCCGCTGCCGCTACCGACTGAGGGCGTCGGCGTCGGGTTGCTGCAAGCAATGCCCGCGATGGGCCCGGCGAGAAAACAAGCGAGAACACCAACGATTCGGATTGAGGAGCTTTGGCGCATGGGCATGAGGTCACCAGATGTGTCGGAGTTGCACCGCGCCGCCACGAGAGGCCAAGGCGCAGGTTTCACCACAACTGAGTGACCTCGACATCCGCGAACGGCTCACCGTGCTAGCCGCTGTAACATTCTGGCTAGATTGAAATGGCATGCTGGCGCGCGCCTGCACGCGCCGCCGCGCCGGTGTGCTTATATCGATGCCAAGGCAAAATGGCATCCAGGTTCCCAATCGCGCCTTTTCTCGCAATCTCCGCCGCGATCGGTGTGGGCGCGTGTCAAGGCGGGGGTGGCACCGGTGGCCGCGCCGGCGCAGGCGGCGGTGGCGCAGCGCCGTCGTCTGGCAGCGGCGGCGGCCCGGGCGGCGGCGCTTCAGGAACCGGGGGCACGCTCGACGCCGGTTCGTCGCCGGATTCATCGTCGGGCGGTTCCACTACCGAAGCCGGCGCGCTGGACGTCGGTGCCGGCGGCGGCGACGCCACGGCCGGTAGCGACGGCGGCGGCGGCGGTGGTGGGCCGGCGCGATCGTTTGTCTACGTCAGCGGCTACGGCGAGCCGATCACCATCTTCACACTCAACACCGCCACCGGCGCGCTGACGCGCGCTGGAACCGCCAGCACCAGCGCCGACGGCGAACCGACGTCGATGGGGTTCTCGCCCGACAAAAAAGTCCTCTACGCGGGCGATGAACAGCATTACGCCCCGATGGGGCGCGTGATCGCCTACGCCATCAATCACACCACCGGCGCCTTGCAGGAGATCAACCGCGAGGGGACCCGTGCCACCATAACCGCGCACACCAGCGTTCACCGCAGCGGCAAGTGGCTGCTGGCCGCCAACTATGGCAGCGGCGACGTGACGGTCTTCCCGTTACGCGCTGACGGCGGTTTGGGTCCCGCGATGACACCGGTTCCGGCCGGCGGGCAAGCGCACTACATCCTGTTCGATTCGACGGGGACATTCCTTTTCGTCCCGTGCCTGGCCTCGAACTACATCGCGATGTACCGCTTTGCCGACGGGGTGCTGACGCCCAACACGCCGCCCACCGTCCCGGTGCCGGGGGGACCGCGCCATATCGCGTTCTCGCCCGACGAACGGTTCGCTTACGTCTTGACGCAACTGCAGAGCACCGTCGTGGTCCTGGCGCACGACAAGCCCAACGGCCGCTTGACCGTGCTCGAGACGGTTACCTCCGCGCCCAACGGAAGCATCAGCGCCCACATCGCGGTTCACCCGACGGGTAAATTTGTCTACGCGTCGAACCGCCTGGACAACAGCATCTCTATCTTCAGCGTCGACACCGCCACCGGGCGCCTCACGCGGGTGGGCCAGCAGCGCGACAGGATTGCCTTCCCGTGGTGGTTCGATCTGGATCCCGCCGGTCAGCTCTTGATCGTGCCCAACGACCCCACCGGCACGGTGCTGGTCCACCGCATTGACCAGAATACCGGCACGCTGCAACCGCTGGGCATGCCGGTCTCGGTGCCCATGCGTCCAACCTACGTTGGCATCCTGTCGCTTCCTTGACGAGGCCTTGGTACGCGCAAATTTCGCGTCAAGGCAACACGCCCTGCTGCGAGACCAGCTACTCTTCTGCTGGCTCGGACGTTGGCAACAACTAAAGCGGAAGGACGTCGAGGGCCATCACTCGCAGATGATCTTCGAAATCGGCGTTGAGCCGGACCTTGAGGGGGCGAGGGATACTGATGTTCTGGCTGAATACGGGTTTCCCATCTACCACAATGGTTGTGCGGTCGCGATTCCTATCAATGGAGAGCGCGATTTCGACCTCATCCCTTTCACTGGTGGACCAAGGCCGCGCCTGGTAGACGACGATCTCCGAACCGCGCAGGCGTGGGCGCTCGATGCAGATCCTACCGGGGCCTTGCAGTCTGATCGAGAAGCGGCGACCGCCATACCATTTTTCGAAACCTACGCTGGTTTCTTCACGCCAGCGTGCAGCCAACCGGACATCCAGCCGGCCTTCGTCAAAATCTTCCTCTGTTTGCACATCCATTCGAGATTGAGGAGTCCCTTCCAGCGCCAGCAAGCTCGGTCCGAACAAAGGGTAGCGCTGCCTATCGCGCTTGTAGACTCTCCACCTCCGGCCGAATGCGGTGAAGTGGTCGGGCGCGTCGCCATTCGCCATCAGCCCGAATGCGCGGCTGAGCCCGGAAAGAACCTGGGCGGGCGAGCTCCATCGCAAGAAAACTCTGCCGCCAAGTTCCTCGGGAAGGGCCGTGTCGTCAAGTGCTACCAACACGATGGTCTTGCCCCCGGTAAGCGCGCTCTTCAATTCGTCTTTCACATAAGGAGATTGTGCGGACTGGGCGTCCCATAAAATGATGAAGCCCTGTGATTTTCGGACAGCCTCCAGATATTCCTGAACTAGTAGGGCGCCGGGAACGCTGTTCCGCCGGTAGCTCCAAACTCGTACGCCCAGTTCGGACAGAGCGCGCCCGAGCCAATCGGCGATATCGCGTGCCGAGCTCGATGTGTCCCGACTGGAGTGGCTGATGAAGACCGGAAAGCTTGCGATCATGAGACGCTCTTCAAGGACCTTGAGGTCACGAGCGAGAGTACGATAGCGTCGCCGGGTCGTGAACCAATCTCATCCTAGCGCAATCGCTTAGGAGGTGATCGTGAGTCTAGATCCACAGGTTATGGGTCAGGTCCCTACCATCCTGGGGATGCTGTTTGGTCCCGTGGTAGGCGCCGCGATCGGGTGCTCGGTATCCTTGCTGTTACTCGTCCTCCTTGGATACGGTTCCTCGGACAGCCTCGAACGGTCCACAATACGCCGGCGCGCAGACGCCATCGGCGTCGGCGCCGTCAGTGGAGCTCTGATGAGCGTAGTCGATAGGGTCGCCTACAGCCTGGGAGACTCGTCACATTCCGGTGTCAGCGCACCTCTTGCGCTCTTCACCCTAGGCCTTCTCGGGGGTGGAGCGTCGGCGTTCACGCAGGTTGATCTCGATACGGAGTCGCGCCCGGGGATTGTGGTCATGTTGATTGTGTGGGTCGCGGGGCTGCTGGCCATCTTCGGCCTGCCCTCGTGAACATCGGAGCCAGGTAGGTGCGTGTCTCCGGGTCAATTACCTTCCCGTAGTGGTTCGATCTGGACCCGCTGGCCACCTGTTGATCGTGCCCAACGACCCCACGTTACCCGGTTTCTCCCCACCCACCGCAAGAATTAGCCGCGGTGCTTCTTTCTTGTGACCCACAGTTGATCGCCGCGGGTACCTATATGTGTCGAGCGGCCGTCTCTTGGTTCTGGCGCGCGGCCACCTGACAGGAGGTCCAGCATGAAAGCGTTCGTCCGGATCGCGATCTCCGTTAGCGGTCTCTTGTTTGTCGGCTGCTCAGGCAATAGTCCTGGGGGCGGCGGGTCCGCCGGCAGCGGCGGCGCATCCGGCAGCGGCGGCGCTCCCGGCAGCGGCGGCGCTCCCGGCAGCGGTGGCGCATCCGGCAGCGGTGGTGCGTCCACCGGCAGCGGTGGCGCTCCCGGCAGCGGCGGCGTTCCCGGCAGCGGCGGCGCATCCGGCAGCGGCGGCGCGGCGCCCGACGCCGGGCCGGCCAGCGACGGCGGGCCGGTGCCTTCGGACGCCGCCCCACAGGCTCCGTGTACGGCCGCTGGCACTTTGATGCCTGGCAACAGCACGCGGATGATTACCCACGCGGGCGCCATGCGGTCGTACATCCTGCACGTGCCGCCGCAGTACGATGGCAAGACGCGCATGGCGGTCGTCGTCGACATGCACGGTCTTGGTCAGACCGCCGCCGGGCAACCCGCGCAGTCGGGCTGGAATCGCAGGGCCGACGCGTCTGGTTTCATCATGATGTACCCCCAGGGGCTGAGTAACTCATGGAACGGTGGCAACTGCTGCGGTCCCTCGCAGATGATGAACGTGGACGACGTCGGGTTCCTGAAGGCGGCGGTGACCAGGACCGCGCAAGACGGCTGCGTCGATCTCAAGCGCGTCTACGCCAGCGGCCTTTCGAACGGCGGCTTCATGTCGCACTACCTGGGCTGCGCGGCCGCCGATTTCTTCGCGGCGGTGGCGCCGGTGTCGGGTGTCAACAGGGTCATGCCGTGCACGCCGGCTCGACCCATCACCGTGATCAACTTCAGAGGCCAGAATGACAACCTGGTGGCGTACAACACCGCCATGCCCGACTTTGAAAAGTGGAGCACGGCCAACGGCTGCACCGGCACGCCCATGACGACGCACGGGATCTGCATCACACGCACTCAGTGTGCGGCTGGCGTCGAGGTGACGCTGTGCACGATCAACGGCGGTCACATCCCCTACGGCGCGGCGACCGGCCAGATGGCCAACATCCCCGACGTGGCGTGGGAGGCCTTCGCCCGCCACACGCTGCCGTAGTGAAAACTAGCCGTCCGCGAACCCAGCGACCACGACGGGACAGGCGCCACGACCGTCGTTGTCGGGCGGGATCTTTACGGATATCTTCCCTCGTCGTCGATCGCGTTCGGCGATCCATTCTTCGAGGAGTCAGCGATGAAAAACCTCTTGCTTTTCGTTCTGTGCGTGGCGATTTCGGTCAACCTTTGTCGTGCTGGACTGGCGGCGAAGGGCAACTTCGTCGAACTAAAGGTGGAAAACTTCGAGAAGGAGGTCGACGGGAAGAAGGTCAGCCTCTACACGATCCAGAACAAGAACGGCATGGTCGTCAAGGTGACCAACTATGGCGCCCGGCTGCAGCAGATCCTGGTGCCCGACAAGAAAGGGGCCATCGGCGACGTCCTGCTGGGATACGAAACGATCGGGCAGGTGATGGACGGCCAGATGTCCATGGGCGCCTTCATCGGCCGGTACGCCAACCGCATCGGCAAGGGCAAGCTGAACATCGACGGCGTCGACTATCAGCTGGCCATCAACAACGGCCCCAACACGCTGCACGGCGGGAAGAAAGGTTCGCGCTTTGTCGTCTTCGACGCCAAGCAGAGCGAACCCACCAGCGTGGAGATGAGCTATGTGTTCAAGGACGGCGAGGAGAACTTTCCCGGGAACGTCCCCCTGCGCGTGATCTACTCGGTGACGCCGCAGAACGAGCTGGTCGTCACCTACGACGCCACCACCGACAAGAAGACCGTCGTGAACTTTACCTCGCACGGGTTCTTCAACCTGGCGGGCCAGGACAAGGGCGACATCCTCAACCACCTGGTCTGGCTGAACGCCGAGGCCTTCACGCCCATCGACGCCACGCTGATTCCCACCGGCGAGATTCGCCCGGTCAAGGGAACCCCCATGGACTTTTACAG
>DASRQT010000026.1:0-19617 GCA_035696485.1 Polyangia bacterium
CTTGAACGACTCGGGATCGTCCAGCACCTCGCCGTCGCGGTTACCGAGGATGTTGGTCGAATACCAGCCCTCGAGGCCGAGCAGGCGCGCCTTGAACGCCGGCGCCAGCACCGTCTTCATCATCGTCTGGCCGGTCTTGAAGTCCTTGCCCGAGATCGGCACGCCGTTCTTCTTGGCCAGCTCCAGCAGCGCCGGCGTATCCACGGTCAGGTTGGGGGCGCCGTTGGCGTACGGAACGCCGCACTTGAGGGCCGCGTAGGCGTAGATCTGTGACGGCGCTATTTCCGGATCGCTCTCGGCCAGCCCCTTTTCAAAGGCGGCCACCGACGCGTGCACGGCGCTGGGGCTGCGATAGACCTCGGTCGACCCGCACCAGATCATGACCAGCCGTTCCAGACCGTGCTGCTTCTTGAAGTTCTTGATGTCGTCGATCACCTGCTCGGCGAGATCGGCCTTGGACTTCCCCTTCTTGGCGTGGGTCGCGGTCAGCTTCTTGACGTAGTCCTGATCGAACACCGACGTCATCGGTTTGATCCCCGACAGGAAATCCTTCAGCTCATCCAGGTGCTCCTTCGAAAGGACGCCGGCCTTGACCGCCGCCTGATAGGCGTCGTCGGGAAAAAGGTCCCAGCCGCCGAACACCACATCCTCGAGCTTGGTCAGGGGCACGAACTCGCGCACCAGCGGGGTCCGCGCATCGGTCCGCTTGCCGAGGCGGATGGTCCCCATCTGGGTCAGCGATCCGATCGGCTTTGATATCCCGCGCCGTATCGCCTCGACGCCGGCCATGAACGTGGTGGCGACGGCGCCCATCCCGGGAGTCAGGATTCCCAGCTTCCCGGTGGCGGGGCGGATATCAGCGTTCTTTCCAGTCAACGTAGCAGGCATGGTCGCTCCTTCTTCAAACCTGGAACCCTCAAAGGGTTCCAGACCTCCCGCGATGGAACTTCCGCGGCAAAGCCGCCTTCGTTCCTACGCGATCGATCGCACGCGCATGGTGCAACCCGTGTGCCTCACCCTCGGCAAACCTAAGCCCGCGTTTTTTCAAGCCCGGGTGTTGAAAATGTGGTAGAAAACGCACCCTCTTCAACACCACACGTCCGTCGAGGGGATCGTGCGTGCCCGGGGTTCGCCCCGGGTTTCGGTCCTCGATGACGCGGGCGGCGGAAATAACGCAAAGGAGTGACCGATGGAAACTGGCACCGAGACCGAATCCGAATCCTCGACCGTTGCCGACCTCAACCGCGAAGACGCTCAACCGTCCCCCGATTCACCCATCACCATCCGCGAGATGATGGAGGCGGGTGTTCACTTCGGGCACCAGACCAAACGCTGGAACCCCAAGATGAAGACCTTCATCTTCGGCGCCCGTAACGGCATCCACATCATCGACCTGCAGCAGACCGTCCGCGCCTTCAAGCGCGCGTTCAACTTCCTGGTCTCGACGGTCGCCGGCGGCCGTTCGGTGCTGTTCGTCGGCACCAAGAAGCAGGCGCAGGACGTCATCCGCGAGGAAGCGGCGCGCGGCGGTCAGTTCTGCGTCACCAACCGCTGGCTGGGCGGCACCCTGACCAACTTCCACACCGTCAAGGGGTCGATCGACCGCCTGCACGCGATCGAGAAGATGTCGACCGACGGCACCTTCGAGCGGATGACCAAGAAGGAGGTTCTGGGCATCACGCGCGAGCGCGAGAAGCTGGAGAAGGCGCTGGGCGGCATCAAGAGCATGACCGAGCTGCCCGGGGCGGTGTTCATCGTCGACGTCGTCAAGGAGCACATCGCCGTCACCGAGGCGCGCAAGCTGGAGATCCCGATCGTGGCTGTGGTCGACACCAATTGCGATCCCGATCTCATCGACTACCCGATCCCGGGCAACGACGACGCCATCCGTTCGCTGAAGCTGTTCGCCGGCAAGATCGCCGACGCGTGCGTCCTGGGCCAGAAGGTGGGCCGCGAACGCGCCACCCAGCAGCGCGCCAACCGCAGCGAGGGCGGCGGCGACGAACAGCAGACCATCCGCGTCTCGTCGGGCGGCGAAGGTCCGCGCGTCGAGGTGGTGTCGCGCCGGCGCACCGACCTGCCGGTGCCCGAGGCCGCCGCGACCCCGGAAGAAAACAACTCCTGAGGGACCACTTTTTTTTGCAGCGCGCCGGGCGAGGTAAACCGGCGCGCTGGCGCGTTTTCGTGAATTCGTGAATGAGTGAAGGGATACGTCCATGGCTGAAATTAGTGCACAGATGATCAAAGACCTCCGCGAGCGCACCGGCGCCGGGATGTCCGACTGCAAGAAGGCGCTGTCCGAATGCGCCGCCGACATGGAGAAGGCGATCGAGTACCTGAAACGAAAAGGGATCGCCTCGGCTGCGAAAAAAGCGACACGCATCGCCGCCGAGGGGACGGTGGTCACCTACGTGCACGGGGGTCGCATCGGGGTTCTGGTCGAGGTGAACTGCGAGACCGACTTCGTGGGACGCAACCCCGAGTTCCAGGCCTTCGCGCGCGAGGTCGCCATGCAGGTGGCGGCGATGAATCCGCAGTACCTGTCGCAGGACGAGATCCCCGCGGCGGTGCTGGAGAAGGAAAAGTCGATCAAGATGGAGCTGGCGAAGCAGTCGGGCAAACCCGAGGCCGTCATCCCCAAGATCGTCGAAGGCCAGCTGGCCAAGTGGGCGAAGGAGGTCTGCCTGCTGGATCAGGTCTGGGTCAAGGACAGCGAAGGCAAGAAGGACATCCGCACGCTGCAGACCGATCTGGTCGCCAAAACCGGCGAGAACGTCCGCATCCGTCGTTTTGTGCGCTTCGAGGTCGGCGAGGGCCTGGAAAAACGGGCCGACGACTTCGTCGAAGAGGTCAAGAAGCAGGCCGGACAGGAGCCGCCCGTGCCGCCCGTCCCGGTCGCCTAGCCCGTCAATCACTCATGGCCACCAGCAAAGGCAAAAGCAAAGGCAAAGGAGCCGGCAAGGCCAAGGCCCACGTCCCCGCGGCGCGCGCCGGCAATGGCGCCGGCAAGCGCCTGCTGGGGGCGTCCGGTTTTGCTGCGTCGGAGGACGGCAACAATGAAAAGTTGCCGCTCGCCCCCGGCGTCAAATATCGCCGCATCCTGCTGAAGCTGTCAGGCGAAGCCCTGATGGGTCCCGGCAACTATGGGATTGATCCGGCGACGCTGGCCCAGATCGCCGACGAGCTGATCGACGTTCACGGCCTGGGCGTCGAGATCGCTCTGGTGCTGGGCGGCGGCAACATCTTTCGCGGCATCGCCGCCAGCTCGCGCGGGATGGATCGCGCCCACGCCGACTACATGGGGATGCTGGCCACGGTCATCAATTCGCTGGCGCTGCAGGACGCGCTGGAATCGCGCGGCGGCCGCACGCGTGTGCTGTCGGCCATCGAGATGGAGCGCCTGGCCGAGCCGTACATCCGGCGCCGCGCCATCCGCCACCTCGAGAAGGGGCGCCTGGTGATCTTCGCCGCCGGCACCGGCAACCCGTTCTTCACCACCGACACGGCGGCGTCGCTGCGCGCGATGGAGATCGGCGCCGAGATCGTGATGAAGGCGACTCGCGTCGACGGCGTCTACGACAAGGATCCGCACAAGCACAAGGACGCGCGCATGTTCCGGCGGCTGTCGTACCTGGACGTCCTCAACCGCAACCTGGCGGTCATGGACTCGACCGCCATCTCGCTGTGCCGCGACAACGATCTGCCGATCCTCGTGTTCAACATGACCCACCCCGGCAACATCCGCCGCGTGGTCCTGGGCGAACCGCTCGGCACTTTGGTCATGGACGAACGCCGCGCCCCGCGCGGCGAAACGGCTTGATCGCGACAGAAAAGTCTCGCTGGCGTCTCGGGGTCCACCGCGATCTGGCCGGTTATGCACCGTGGCACAGGACCTGCTTGGAATCGTCGCGGAGGCAACATGCGCGGACTATTTCCCGTTCCTCGAACCTTTCGACCGACAGCCGTAGGTCTCGTCGCGCTCGCGGCCATGACGGCGGCGTTACTCGGCACCCGGCCTCTGTACGCGTGTAGCCTCTTTTCCTGTACCGACGCGTATTCGGCTCCTCGTCCGTACACCGCGATTCCGGCCAACGCACCGGCGCTCTACGTCCAGACTGCGATCCCGGCCAGCCTGGGAAGACTCGACGGCGGCGCCGAACCAGTGGGCGACGGGATCATCGCCCTCACCACCGGGAACGGAGACGCGGTGCCCTTCTCCCTCCAGGATGATCCGCGAAATCCGGACGGACGTCTCATCATCCCCACGGCACCGTTCCCGATCGGCACCTTGCGTCTGCTCAATGGCACCTGCAGTCGACTAAACGACTATCTATTTTCGGTCCTTCCAGACGCGCCGGCTCCGACCGTCACCGGCACCGTGTCGGTCGGGCCATCCTTGCGCGGTATGACCGATTCGCCCACCAACGGGCCGTGTCGCGAGCCGATCGATGCAGCGGTGATCCATTTGCAAATCTCTCCCTCGGCCGCCTTACAACCCTACGCCGAGCTGGCTCAGTTCACGGTGACGGTCGACGGCAAGGTCTGGGCAACCGAAGGCTACGGCCGATTTCAGTCGTGGGATATCGACGAGGTCCAGCGCGCTGATCTCATCTATGCGCGTTGCTCCGCCTCCGCCAACCCGCAGGCACCTTCTGGCTTGACGCCCGGACGACACAGCGCTGCGCTGTCGGTTCACGTCGCGGGGATGAGTAATGACCCGCCGCCGGTCACGTTCGAATTCGACCTCGACTGCGGCCAACCCGCCGATGCGGGCGTCCCCACGGATGGCGGCGCCCAGGACGGCGCGGCCGCGAAAGCGACCTCGGACGGTCAGAAGACGTCCGGGTGCCGGATTGTTGCTGGCGACGAAGCAGCGGGCACTGGTCCGATGATCGTCCTGCTGGCGTTTTTTATGCGACGACGGCGACATCAAGGCACCCGGTACCCGTCGGCCCGGTGATAGCGGCCGTGTCTCCTCTTGCGCGTGTGGTGGCGCCAACTAGTGTTATCCTTCCGCGCCAAGGAAGGGGAGACGACTCCATGGTCAACGACGTCGTAAAAAGCCTGCAAGGTGACCTCGACAAGGGGATCGAGGCGTTCAAGCGCGAGCTGGCCAAGGTCAGGACCGGTCGGGCCAACCTGGCGATCCTGGACGGCGTGCGCGTCGACTACTATGGAACGCCGACGCCACTCAATCAGGTGGCGTCGGTGAGCGTGGCGGATGCGCGCCTCATCACCATCAAGCCGTGGGAGCGGTCGCTGATCCCGGAGATCGAAAAGGCGATCCGGGCCGGCCAGCTGGGACTGAACCCGCAATCGGACGGCGAGCTGGTGCGGCTGCCGATGCCGGCGCTGACCCAGGAGCGGCGGCAGGAGCTGGTCAAGGTGGTCAAGAAGATGGCCGAGGATGCCCGCGTCGCCCTGCGCGGCGCGCGCCGCGACGCCAACGAGATGCTCAAGGAGCTGCTCAAGGACGGCAACATCACGGAGGACGACGAGCGCAAGGGCCTGAAGACGGTTCAGGAGACCACCGACAAGGCGGTCACCAAGGTCGACGAGATCATGGCCAAAAAAGAAGGCGAAATTCTGGAGGTCTGACGAAAAATGGCGCTGGTATTTCGCGAGGCGCACGCAGCGCCGGACAAGAAAAAGATCAACGAAGAGTGGTTCGTCCTGGAGAACACCGGGGGCTCCGCCGTCAGCACCGGCGGCCTGCAGGTGGTCGCCGCGCGCAAAGGCAAGCGCGGGTCGGTGCTGGGGGTGATCGATCCGGGATTCATGTTGCAGCCCGGGGAGAAGATCATCGTTGTCAGCGGCGTGCCGGGGAAAAAGTCGCACGGCGAGCCCCCGACGCGCGACGGGCTGCGGGTCTACCACCTCTTTCAACGCGAAGGTCTGCTGGCCGGGGAAGGGACGACCATCCGTCTGGCCATGAACCAGGTCGAGGTCGCGCGCATCACCTTCGACCCCGCGACGCCGACGGGCCTCGCCGCCCCGCCGCCGGTCGCCGCAACCTAGAAATACCGCGTTGCGCAGCGCCAGGGCTGCCGTGTGTAATAGAACGCAACTTGTGCTAGAGAACGCCCGATGCCCAAATTCGAAGTCGACATCCCGCACGCGCTGTCTGCCGAGGAGGCACGCGCCCGCATCTCCGGCGCGACCACCAAGCTCGAAAGAGATTACGGCGCCACCTGCACCTGGAAAGGCGACAAGGAGCTGCTGGTCTCGCGCAAGGGGCTGGACGCCCGGCTGGCGATCGAGCCCTCTCGCGTCCACATCGATCTGAACCTGGGGTTTCTGCTGACGCCGCTGGCGTCCGCGATCAAGTCAGGCATCACCAAGGAGCTGAGCGGCATCCTCTCGGCTGGCTCGCAGGCAGCCCCCGGTCAGGCGTAGCGACGCGCCACCGCCCGCATGGCGGCGGCGACCTCGCTGTCGCTGCTGTCGCTGGCGCCGATGATCACCACCGGGACGCCTGCGCTGGCAACCCGCTCTTTGGGCCCAAAGACAGCGCCGCCAACCTCGTCCTCGCCGGCGCCAGCGCCGTCGTCGCCGGTGTCGGGCTCGCCCAACCCGGGCAGGTAACCGGGCTCGATCCCGACCGCCTCGTTTTCGACCACCAGAACCGCAGCCGCCCGCACCGCCGCCACGCGCGCCGGCGCCATGCCCAGCCCCAGCCGACGCATGACCGCCAGTTTGCCGGTGTCGAACACGGTCCCGATCCGCGCGCCCCCGAACCGCGATATCAGCTCTAACGCCTCGCGCGGGCTCGGGACCGCCCACGGGCTGGCGGCCAGATCCATTGCCAGCGTGACCCCGTACCGCTGGCTCTCGGCGACCAGCGCCTCCAGCGACCACTGGCAGGCGTCGATTAGCTGCGACGATCGGGCGCGTCGTTCGGCCAGGGCATCGGGCAGCGCCTGGGTCCCCGGTTGATTCTTCCCGGTCTGCCGGCGCGCGAAGAGGCGCACGAACTCCGCGGCCGGGCTACCCAGCACGACGCCGCCGAAGTCGACCCACAGCAGGCCAATCCCCGCCGCACCGGCCATCTCCAGCGACTGGCGCGCGATGGCGATGGCGGCGCCGCGCTCGTCGGCAGCCTCGGCGCCGAGGCGCGGCAGTCGTTTCGACGGGCCCAGCACTTTTTCGGGCATGGGCGTGCGCACCACGCCGGGCACGAACCCACCGCGCAGCGTTTCGGCGATCAGAAGGGGCACGTCGCCCAGGAGACATCCCCGCCCGATCGCGACGCCGGCGAAGCCCGATTCGCTGGCCAATCGGACCAGCGGCTCCACTCCCTGCTGCGTCGTCGGGCGAAGCTCGCTGCCACAGAGAATCATGCGGGAAAGGATACTCCTTTGACAGGGATCTCGACGCTGTTATAAATGTCCGTCGCATTACAGCCCAGATCGGTGGAGCTTGTTTTTGGGCTCCCACTCGACGGAGGAACCCATGTCCGCTCGCCCAAGCCAGGGCCTGATCAAGGTCGCAGCCTTCACGATCGCCCTCGCCGGACTCGCGTCTGCGGCGCATGCAGAGCTTCGCAGCGCGCCCATCGACCTGCAGATGTTCCGGCCGGCGATGGACTCGAAGGGCTTTATCACCCTCAATTCGTCGGGCGTTCTGGGCCGCGGCGACTTTTCGTTCGGGTTGGTGACGACCTACTCGCGGAGGCCGCTGCACTTCGACGGCGACATGATGCTGGGGAACCCGGCGCAAAAAAATCAGTTCGGCATCAACCACCTGGTCACGCCGTCGCTGCAGGGCGCGGTCGGCCTGGCCAAGTGGGCGCAGGTCGGCCTCGAGCTGGGCGTGGTCATCCCGATGTCGGTCCTGAGCGGCAGCGGCGATCCGACCAACCCGGGCGCGACCGCGTCGGCCAACGACAACACCGAATACACCTTCACGCGGCAGGGGCTGGGCGACATCATCCTTCACCCCAAGCTGCGGCTCTTGAACGCGACCCGCAACGGGCTGGGGATCGCGATCATCCCCAGCCTGGTTCTGCCGACCGGCGACAAGAACGCGTTTCTGGGTGAAGGGCAGACGATCTTCCAGCCGTCGGTCGTGATCGACGGCGAGACCGGCTACCTCGGGCGCTTGCGCGCCACCATCAACGCCGGCATGCGGCTGCGCAAGGACGCGACCTTCATCGACGACGGCGCGACCTACACCAACCCGCGCGCGTTCGCCGCCACCGCGATGACCAATACGCAGCAAGGCATCCTGGTCAAACGCGAGGTGATCGGCGGCTTCGGAATCTCCTACGGCATCGTCCCGCAGAGGTTCGACGTGGTCGGCGAGGTCTATGGGTTCTATGGCCTGGGATCGAAGAAGATCGACGCCGCGGGCGTGCAGACCAACCTGCCGCCCGGCGCCGAAGTTATCGGCGGCATCAAGCTTTATTTGGCGCGCAATTCGTTCTTCGAGGTCGGCGGCGGCTACCGCGTCGCCAGCGGTCCCGGCGCCGGTGCGCCACGCGCGTTCATCGGCTTCATCTTCGAACCGTCCATCGGCGATCGCGACGGCGACGGCTACAAGGACGACGTCGACCTGTGCCCGGACGATCCGGAAGACTTCGACGACTTCGAGGATCAGGACGGCTGCCCCGAGCCTGACAACGACAAGGACGGCATCCTCGACGTCGACGACAAGTGTCCCAACGACCCGGAGACCAAGAACGGATTCCAGGACGAGGACGGCTGCCCCGACTCGACGACCTTCGATCGCGACGGCGACGGCATCCCCGACGACGTCGACAAGTGCCCCGACGATCCCGAGGACAAGGACGGCTTCGAGGACGAGGACGGTTGCCCCGATCCGGACAACGACAAGGACGGCATCCTCGACGTCAACGATCTGTGTCCCAACGATCCCGAGGACAAGGACGGCTTCGAAGACCTCGACGGCTGCCCGGATCCCGACAACGACAAGGATCGCATCCTGGACGTCAACGACAAGTGCCCCAACGAGCCGGAGACCTACAACGGCTTCGAGGACGACGACGGCTGCCCCGACAAGGGACGCGTCATCGTGCGCAAGGGCAAGCTGGAGATCCTGGACAAGATCTACTTCGAGACCGACAAGACCGACATCAAGCCGGTCTCGTTCCCGCTGCTGGATGCCATCGCCGCCACCATCAAGGGCAACCCGCAGATCCAGATGATCGAGATCCAGGGGCACGCCGACGAGCGCGGCAACGACGAGCACAACCTCCAGTTGACCGAGGGGCGCACGGCGTCGGTCAGGGCCGCGCTGATCGAACGCGGGGTCGAACCCGGCCGCCTGCGCAACCACGGCTACGGCGAGACCAAGCCGGTCTGCACCCAGCACAACGAAGACTGCTGGAGCAAGAACCGCCGCGTCGAGTTCATCATCCTCAAACGCGCGGATGAAGCCGAACTAAAGGGCGGCGAAGGCCAGTAGACAAAGGCCAGTAGACGCAAAACGGCGCTCGCGGCGGGCTGCAGACCCACCTAGCCCTTGCCCTTTCGGGGCCGGGGACCGGATTGCGGCCTGCGAGTGGGGCCTGATGTGCGCCGCGATGCCGTCTATATGCCCGAGATCATACGAGGTTCTTGTGGGGCCGCGATTTCTTTGGGGATTTCTGTAATCGGGCTTGACTCTGCATAGCCGTGGGCTAAAAAATTCCCGCCTTCCGGTGCGGCGGATACAACTGTGCCCTTAGTACCAAGGGAGAAAATCGACGATGTTCGTGATCGCACGAACATCGTCGAAATCATTAAACGTTATGTCGAACTTAAGCGGGCGGGAACAGGGAGCTGGAAGGGGCTGTGTCCCTTCCACAGCGAGAAGACGCCGTCGTTCCATGTTCACGAGCCTCGTCAGTTCTTCCACTGCTTTGGGTGCGGGGAAAAGGGTGATGTCATAGGGTTCCTCGTCAAGGTCGAACAGCGATCCTTCATGGAGGTTATCCGCGATCTGGCAGTCACTGCCGGCGTGGAGCTGGACGCCCAACCCCTGTCGCCGGCGGAACGCCAGGCGCGCAAGGACGCCGAGTCCGAACGCGACCGGATGTTCCGCGTGATGGAGCTGGCGACACAGTTCTTCGAGGAGTGTTACGTCGACGAGGCCGGCAGCAGAGCCCGGGCCTACGTCGAGGGCCGCGGCATCACCAAGCCGACCGCCGACCGGTTTCGCGTCGGCTACGCGCCGTCGCGCTGGGACGGCCTGCAGTCGTTCCTGGCCGGCAAGAAGATCCCCGCTTCGGACGCTGAACGGCTGGGGTTGGCCGGCGTCAACGAGCGCGGCCGCTACGACTTCTTCCGCGATCGCGTGATGCTGCCGGTGATAGACCGCCAGAAACGCGTGATCGGGTTTGGCGGGCGCCTGCTGGATCCCGAGGCCAAGGACCGCAAGTACGTCAACTCGCCGGATTCGCCGCTGTTCCACAAGAAGAACGAACTTTATGGGATGCACGCGGCGATGGACGCCATCCGCAAGAGCGGCGTCGCGATCGTGGTCGAAGGGAACTTCGACGTGATGTCGCTGCACGAGGCGGGGATAGAGGAAGCGGTGGCCCCGATGGGGACGGCGCTGACCGTCGAACAGATCGCGATCCTGGGGCGGCTGGCCAAGACGGTCGTGGTCGTGTTCGACGGCGACACCGCCGGCAAGCGGGCGGCCGAGAAGGCGGTGCCGCTGTTCGTCGAGGCCGACGTGGACGGCCGCATCGCGCGTCTGCCGGCCGGCGTCGATCCCGACGATTTCGTGCGCCAGCAGGGCGCCGAAGCGTTTCGCCGCCTGGTCGACAACGCGCGGCCGATGCTGGACCAGTTCATCCAGGACACCGCGCACGAGACCACCATCCCGGGCAAGGTCAGCGCCCTCGAGACGGTCGCCAAGCTCTTGATAAAGGTCCCCAACCAGACCACGCGTGAGCTCTATTCGCGTCAGCTCGCCGTCGTGCTGGGTGTGAGCCAGCAGCAGGTGGGGCGCGCGTTGCGTGAGGCGTCGGAAGGTGCACGACGCATTCTGCAACCGGCGGCCGGCGCGGCCGCGACCGCGCAAGTGGCCGGGCCGGCTGGCGCCGCGGCCGGGTCAGAAACCGCGGCAGCCGCCCCGGTTCCGCAGCGGCCGTTGCCGCGCGAAGAGCTTCACCTGGTCGTCCTGCTGGTCAGCTACCCCGAGCTGATGCGGATGCCCGAGAGCTCGCGCGCCGGCGAGCTGCTGATTGATCCCGCGCTGCGACAGCTGTTTCGCCTGGCCGCCGAGGGGATCGCTTCGACGGGCCGGATCGACATTCCCGCCTGGCTGGAGGCGGCACCGCCCGAGGCGCGGCAGTCGCTGTCGACCGCGCTCATGGACGGCAGCATCGCGCGGGTGCCCGATCCGCGGGCGTCGCTGATCAAACTCTGCGCGAAGCTTCAGCTGATGCGCGTCGAGGCGGAAATATCAATGAACGAAAAACAAGCTGCCGCGGCCCGAACACGCGGTGACGAAGAGACGACACACGCGACCATGGTTCGAGGCATCGAGCTCAAACAGACCAAGCTGGGACTCAAAGCAGCCCTTGAGAGGCCGTAGGCATGGAAGACGATACGTTTAACGACAGCGCAGACATGGACGACGACGACGGGGAAGAGATCCCCCGTACCCCCAAGGCGGCCAAGGCGGGGGCGAAGAACGGCGCCAAGAACGGCGCGGGCAAACCGACCACGTCTGCCAAGGAGAGCGAGCGCAAGAAGCGCGAGCTCATCACCATGGGCAAGGCCAAGGGCTTTCTGACCTACGACGAGGTCAACGAGCACATGCCCGAGAGCATCGTGTCGTCCGACCAGATGGACGACTGGCTGTCGGCGTTCAGCGGCGAGGGCATCGAGATCGTCGATTCGTCGTCCAAGCTCAAGGTCACCGAGAAGGGTGAAGCGGAGGCCGAGGAGGAGGACGAGGACGTCGAGGCCACCACCTCGAAGAAGGAGGACCCCGAAGAGGAAGAGGACATCGACGGCTACTCCAAGACCAACGACCCGGTGCGCATGTACCTGCGCAAGATGGGGTCGGTCTCGCTGCTGACCCGCGAGGGCGAGGTCGAGATCGCCAAGCGCATCGAGGACGGCGAGCGGCGCGTGCTGCAGGTCGTGCTGAATTCGTCGGTGGCGATCGAGGAGATCCTTCAGCTGGGCGAGAAGCTGCGCAAGCAGAAGATCCGCGTCAAGGAGGTCGTCAAGGACGCCGACGAGGAGGACGCCGAGTTCGACGAGCAGTGGCACATCGACAGAGTCTGCAAGGTGATCGACAAGGTCCGGCGGCTGTGGAAGGAACAAGAAAAGTTCCTGGAGAAGCTGGCGGTCAAGGGCACCTCCGAGGGCAGCAAGAAGAAATGGAAGTCGCAGATCAACGATCTGCGGCAGGAGATCCTGGACGCGCTCCAGGAGATGCGCCTCAACAAGAAGCAGATCGACAAGATCGTCCTCAAGCTCAAGGCCTTCGTCGAACGCATCGAGCAGGCCAACCGCGAGATCTTCGACTGCGAGAGCAAGGCGGGAATGAGCCTGCGCGAATTCCGCAAGACCTTGCGCGAGATCCGCGATTCACCGCTGCGCCAGCGCGCGGTGGCCAAGAAGCTGGGCATCAGGGCCGAAGAGATCGAGGAGATGTCCAAGGTCATCGCCAACGCCCAGCGCAAGGTCAAGAAGGTCGAGGAAGAGGCCAGCCTCTCCGAGGACGTTCTGCGCGAGACGGTGCGCGAGATCCAGGACGGCGAGCGGATGGCCGAAAAGGCCAAGGCCGAGCTGGTCGAGGCCAACCTGCGCCTGGTGGTCTCGATCGCCAAGAAGTACACCAACCGCGGGTTGCAGTTCCTGGACCTGATCCAGGAGGGGAACATCGGCCTCATGAAGGCGGTCGACAAGTTCGAATACAAGCGCGGCTACAAGTTTTCGACCTACGCGACCTGGTGGATCCGGCAGGCCATCACGCGCGCCATCGCCGACCAGGCGCGGACCATCCGCATCCCGGTCCACATGATCGAGACCATCAACAAGCTGATTCGCACCAGCCGCTATCTGGTGCAGGAGCTGGGGCGCGAGCCGACGCCCGAAGAGATCGCCGAGAAGATGGAGCTTCCTCTCGACAAAGTCCGCAAGGTCCTCAAGATCGCCAAGGAGCCGATCTCGCTGGAGACGCCCATCGGCGAGGAGGAGGATTCGCACCTCGGTGACTTCATCGAGGACAAGAGCGTCATCTCGCCGGCCGACGCGGTCATCTCGATGAACCTGGCCGAGCAGACGCGCAAGGTGCTGGCCACGTTGACCCCACGCGAGGAGAAGGTGCTGCGCATGCGCTTCGGCATCGGCGAGAAGTCCGACCATACCCTCGAAGAGGTGGGTCAGGACTTCGAGGTCACGCGCGAGCGCATTCGCCAGATCGAAGCCAAGGCCCTACGCAAGCTACGCCACCCCTCGCGCAGCAAGCGCCTCAAGAGCTTCATGGAGAGCTAGGGCCGCGCGCAGAGGTCGCGCTCCCGTGGTTTAATCGGCGGCGCGATGGTCCATCGGTACGCGGTCAAGATCTCGGGTAAAGAGCGCGTCGTTGAGATCGAGGAGATCAACGGCGCCGGATACCGCATCGTCGTCGACGGCGTGGAGAGGAAGATCGAGGCGCGCGAGGTCGAGCCGGGCGTCTGGTCGCTGCTGGAGGGGGTGGCGCAGACCATCGCGCAGATCGACGGCACGGCGCCCAAGCTGACCATCGAGATCGGGCGGCTGGGGGAGTCGGTGGTGGTGCCGGTGGAGGTGATACCTGCGCGCAGCGCGGCGGTGGCGGCGCTGGTTCGGCGGGAAGACGCCGGAGCTGGGAAGGCCGTGACGCTGCGGGCGCCCATGCCGGGGCGGGTGGTGAAGATCTTGGTGAAGGTCGGCGATCTCCTGGCCGCCGGACAGGCCGCGGTCGTGGTCGAGGCGATGAAGATGGAGAACGAGCTGCGGGCGCCGCGCGGTGGCGTGGTCAAGGAACTGCGCTGCGCCGAGGGCGCGGCCGTCGAAGCCGGCCAGGATCTGGTCGTGATCGGTTAGTCTTCCACCATGTTGTCGGCTGCCGTCCTCGGGCTTGGTGTTGTGCTGGCGCAGGCCCAGCCGGCCCCCGTGCCTGACCCAGCCCCCAACCCACCGACGTCGCCCGTCAACGCGCTGGGCGTCTTCGGACGGTTTGGTTACCGCGTGGGCAGCGAAGGGTCGCAGCTGGGACCGGCGGCCGGCTTTTCCATCGGCGGCACGTTCACGCGCCGGTACGCCCACCTGGGCGACGAGCGATGGCCTGGCGTTGACCTTGCGGTCGGCCTCGACTTCTTTCACGACCAATTTTCTTCGAACGTCGAAGGGTCGGAGTTGGTCGCCCCGGGCATGGAGCAGCTCTACGAGGCGCGGCGCCTGTTGACCCAGACCAGCTTCGCCGCCGTGCAGACCATCGCGCTGCCGCTGTCGCGCACGCGCCTGTGGGCCGCGGGCGGCGCCGGGATGACGATCGCCCATTTCTCGACGCCCGAGCGCGCATTGCGCCCCGGCGACCAGACCGCCGTCCAGCCGCTGGTGCGCGCGGCCGTCGGGCTGGACGTGACCGTCAAATCGGGGATGGGGGTGTGCCTGCGCGGGGACTACACGCACACGCTGACCCGACCATCCTTCACCACCGAGACCGGGCAGACGCTGTCGCTGTTCGGCGATCTCTTAGACATCGGTGTCGGGCTCTTCTATCGTTTCTGACCGGTGACGACATGCGCAGGCCCAAGCCGTTGCTGATCCTGCTGGTCCTGCTGATTGTTCCAGCGCTGGTGCTGTCGACATTCGGCGCCGTGGTGGTGTCGTCGGCGACGGCGCGGCGGGCGATCCTGAGCTTCGGTGACCCGCAGCACTTCATGGTCCGCCAGTTGATCAGCCTGGCGGTGGCCGCCGTCGTCGGCGTGACCATCGCGCGCGCGGGCGTGACCCGGCTGCTGCGCGCCGCGCCCGTCATCTTCGTCGCGACGCTGCTGGCGACGCTGGCGGTGTTCGTCCCCGGCGTCGGCATCCGGGCGGCGGGCGCCAGCCGCTGGCTGCACATCGGTCCGCTGTCGGTCAGCCCGGCGCCGCTTTTGACCTTCGCCCTGGGCCTCCTGATCGCGGCGTGGGGCGGAGCCGAATCCGCCCGCCTGCCGCGCCGAACGCTGGCTGTCACCCTGTCGTTCATCGCGGTGCTGACCTTGATGGTCGAACCGGATTTCTCGGCGGCCGGCATCGCGCTGCTGGTCGGCTGCGTCGGCCTGGGGGCCCTGGGGGTGGCCGGCTGGCGCCTCCTGCCCGCGGCCGCCGGGCTGGTGCTGGCGCTGGTGCTGGTGGCGTCGCAGTTTGGCTACGTCGGCGGCCGCGTCCGGGGCTTCCTGACGCCAGAACGAGACCGCCGCGGCAAAGGCTTCGAGGTCCTGGCCCTGGCGCGTGCCAACGCCGCCGCGACCCCGACGGGCGTGGGCCTTGGCAACGGGGCCGCGCGCCGGCAACTGTCGTCCCCCGGCAGCGACTATGTCTTCGCCGTGATCAACGAAGAGATGGGACGCGTGGCCGGCAGCGCCGTCGTCGTCGCCTGGTTGTGCCTGGGCGCCGCGGCCGTGCTCGCGGCCCGCCGCGTGGAGGACCGGCGCCTGCGGGCCGCGGCCTTGTCGTCGGGACTGGCGATGATGGCGCCGGCGGCGTTGCACGTCGCGGTCTGTTCGGGCTGGGTGCCGATCATCGGCGTCACGATGCCGTTCGTCAGCTATGACCCGGCCGCGACCGTGGCCGCCGGCGCGGAGCTGGGCGTGGTCGCCAGCGTGACCCTGGCGCGACGGGAGACATGACCGCGCCGCCGTTAACAGACCTCAAGCTGGTGGTGCTGTCAGGAAAAGGCGGGGTCGGAAAAACCACCGTCGCGGCGGCGCTGGCACGCGCGGCAGCCGGCATCGGCAAGCGGGTCTTGATCGCCCAGACCGAGTCGGCGGAACGTCTGGGACCGATGTTCGGGCGCCCGGGGCCCATCGGCGCCGACGTCATCTCGCTGGCGGCCGGCATTGACGGCGTCAACATGACGCCGAAGAGCGCGCTGCATCAGTACGGCCTCATGGTGCTGAAATACGAGACCGTCTACCGAGCGCTGTTCGAAAACCGAGCCGTACGTGGCTTCCTGTCGGCCATCCCGGGCCTCGACGCCTACGCGATGCTGGGCAAGGCCTGGTGGCATACGACCGAAAAGGTGGCCGGGCGCCCGCGCTATGACCTGGTGATTCTGGACGGCCCGGCCAGCGGACACGCAATCTTGATGCTGGGCGTCCCGCAGGCGATCGTGGACACGATGCCTAACGGTCCGTTGACCCGCGACGCCCGCCTGGCACGCGAGCTGCTTTCCGATCCCGCACGCGCCGCCATGGTCATAGTCACACTGCCTGAAGATCTGCCGGCCCGGGAGACCGCCGAGCTGGCCCACGCCGCGCGCGAGACGCTGCGCATGCCGCTCGGACCCGTGGTGGTCAACGCCCTGCCCTCCGATGAGCTGAATTCGCCCGAGGTGGACGCCGTCCTGACTCCCCTGCGACCACCCACCGGTGACGCCGCGCTGGACGCCACGTTGCACATGGCGACCAGCCTGCGCGCTCATCGCAAGACCGCCGACGACGTGATCACCCGCCTGCGCGACGATCCCGGTCTGCCGCTGGTCTACTTGCCGCGCCTGCCCACCGCCGACCTGGGTCCGCCCGAGATCGATCGACTGGCGCTGGCGCTGGGGGCGGCCGATCTGGGCGCGGCCGGCGGTCGGGTCATCGGGGACGGATAGCGTCCCTTGCTGTCGCCGGTCCTCGAGCTGCTGGCGCTGCTGGCCGCCGAAGTAACCAGCGGATCCACCGCGCCGCCAGCGCCTCGGCTGTCGGCCGTACGCACCGCGGTCCCTCCCGTCATCGACGGCAAGCTGGACGACGAGGCCTGGAAGGCGGCAGTGCCGGTGGACCAGTTTACCCAGCAGGCTCCCTTCGAGGGTCGCCCTCCATCCGAGAAAACGACCTTTCGTATCCTCTACGACAGCGATTCGTTGTACGTCGCCTTCGACGCCGAACACCGACAGACCCCGATCGTCCAGCGCCTCACCCGGCGCGATCAGGATTCGGAAAGCGACTGGGTGTGGGTGCAACTGGACACGAGGCGCGACGGCAAGTCCGCCTTCATGTTTGCGGTTAACGTGTCGGGGGTCCTGGCGGACCAGACCCTCCACGATCAATCCGTCTTCTCGCTGACCTGGGACGAAAACTGGGAGGCGCGTACCGCGCTGACAGCCACCGGGTGGTCAGCCGAGATGCGGATTCCGCTGCGCGTCTTGCGGTTCGCCAGCAATCTCCCGGTGCAAAGCTGGGGGCTGCAGGCGGTACGCTATCTCGCTGCGCGGGGCGAATACGAACAGTGGGCGCCGATGCCGCGCGCGGCAACGGACTGGGTGGCCCGGTTCGGGCGGCTGGAGGATCTGCGTGACCTCAAACAGGGCGGCCGATTCGAGCTGCGCCCGTTCGCGACCGGTCGCGTGCGCCGCCAGGACGCCGACACGACGCTGGCGAAGGGATACGACGCCGGCGCGTCAGCCGGATTGGATCTGAAGTGGCACGTGGCCCAGGACCTGACACTGGACGCCGCCTTCAACCCGGAGTTCGGCCAGGTCGAGGCCGATCAAGTGATCTTGAACCTGACCAACTATGAAACGTTCCTGCCCGAAAAGCGCCCGCTGTTCCTGGAAGGGATCGACGCATTCTCGACGGTGCGCGAAAACGCTTTCAGGGTGTGGGAGTCCGACATCTTCCCCGACCGGCTGTTCTATTCGCGCCGCATCGGCAGCGCCCCCGCCCCGCCGGGCCTCGGCGCCGACGAGGCGCTGGTCGACGTGCCGGTGGCCGCCACCATCTATGCCGCCGCCAAGTTGACAGGGCAGCTGACGCCGCGCTTGAAGGTGGGTGCATTGACGGCGCTGACCGCCGAAAACCATGTCATCACCCAGACGCTGTCGACAGGGGTGCGGACATCCCGGGTGGTGGACCCAGCGACTCTGTTCAACGTGCTGCGCCTCAAACACGAGCTCCCGGTCGGCCATCTGGGTTTCATGGCCACGGGCGCCTCGCGATTCGAGGATACGACGGCCGGCGGCGCGACGTGCCCGTCGGGCCCGCCGGCCACGCCCGGCGGACGTTGTTTTCACGATGCCTACGCTGGCGGCGTCGACGGTCTGGCGCGCTTCGGCGGCGGGCAATACACGGCGGCCGGCCAGGTCGTCGCCACGCAGATCCACGGTGGGCCGGCGCGCACGGCCCCCGATGGCACGCAGATCCAATCTGGCGATCGCGGCCTTGGCGGGTGGGCGCGCCTGGCCAAGGAAGGCGGCGAAAACGTCGTCTGGAGTTTGGAGTACACCGGCCAGGGGCGGCGCATCGACTACAACGACGTCGGATACATGGCGCGACAGAACTTCCACGAGGCCAAGGCGGGGATCGAATACCGCACATTGAAACCGGGAGCGCTGACGCTGGAGACGCACACCCGGATGGAGGGCACGAGCCGGCGCAACCTGAGCGGCCTCGACCTCGGGAACGCGGTGCTCTTCGAATACAGCCTGCTGCTACACAATTTCTGGCGTTACACCGCTGCGGCCGGTGGCGCTGCCGCACGCTTCGACGACCGCGAGATTGGCGACCACGGTGGCCTGGCCCTGGGCCGTACCGCCGCGCTGGAACGAGCGGCGTACGCCTTCGGGCACGTGACCGTGAGAAGCGACATCCGGGCCCTCGTCACCGGCGACATCAGCGCCGAGGCTCACGCTCACCGCGGCGGGTACGGATTCGATGGGCACGGGACAGTCACCGTCCATGCCCTACCGCAGCTGGAGCTGGCGCTGGAGCCGCACGTCACCTTCACGACCGGTGAACCACGTTTCGCCGGCAACGTGGACCCGAGCTACGTCTTCGGTCGCCTGCTGGCCAAGAGCGCCAGCGCCATCCTGCGCGTGAGCTACACGTTCACCCCCAGCCTGTCGCTGCAGACGTATACGCAGCTCTTTCTTGCTTCCGGCCACTACAGCGACCTGCGCGCCGTCGCGCAAACGCCTGCGGCGGTGATCCGGCTGGCCGACTTCGAAGCGGCGCCGGCAGCCATGACCACCGCCTCCGCCGTTGATTTCGAGCAAGCGGCCCTGAATGCCAATGTCGTTTTGCGCTGGGAGTACCGCCTCGGTTCGTCTCTGTTTATTGTGTATTCAAGATCACAGATTCCGTATGTAAAGAGCTTCCAACCTCCAGCAACTTTGCGACTATCCTCGCTGGAACATGGCGCGGCCGCTGACGTTGTCCTGGTGAAGCTTTCGTACTGGTGGGGGAGCTGACGGCCAATGAGGCTCAGTTGAAGGCCTTACCTCCTCAATTAAACAAAGCTTTTCGACGATTGAGGGAGGCGCCTTGCCATGCCCTCCAATGACCCACCTGCCAGCCGACCAATGACACAAGCCCTCGCGCGCGGCTCCAGCATTGGCCGCTACGTTGTCCTCAGCTTGGTTGGCAAGGGCGGTATGGGCGAGGTCTACGCCGCGTACGATCCGGAGCTGGACCGCAAGGTCGCCGTCAAG
>DASRQT010000027.1:0-15701 GCA_035696485.1 Polyangia bacterium
CTCCCCACCAGGTCGCCGAGGCGCACCTTGGGCAACGTCAGGCCGCCGCCCAGGAACGGGTTTCCTTCCACCCGCAGGGGTGTCTTGCCGTCACCGACGACACAGCCCTCACACTTGAAGGTGATGGACCCGCTGGAGTCGGCGTACCGGCCGGTCGCGGACGTCAGGTCCAGCGTCATCTGCAAGGTTCCACCGAGTGGCAGGTTGATGGTCTCCTTGACCCCGGGCAGCTCGGCGATGTTAATCGACGACGCGTTCAGCGCCAGGGCGAACCGTCCCTTCTTGACGACCTCCTGGTCGTAGGACATATGGCCGCCGAAGAGATCGGCGCGCACGCCCATCTCGCTGGCCGAGCTCAGCAGCGACAGCGGCGACAGCATGATGCGCGCGGCCTCGATCCCGAACCGGGTCGGCTTTCCGACCAGCGGGCGCGTGCGCACGGTAATGTCCTCAAACGAGATCCCGAAACCGAAGGCCGGCCCGGCCGACCCGATCTCCACGTCAAACCCTTGCGCGGCGGCCACGGCGATGGCCACCTCCTTGGCGCGGTTGTAGGGGAAGAAGATGTACAGCGCGACCATGAAGACGCAGAGCGCGAAGGCGGTGCTGAGCCCGACCCGGCGTAGCAAGCGCAACCTCTCGGGCGTCACGGTGATGTTGAAGGCCACGCTACTTCCCCTTTCCCGCCGCAGGCCCCGACCCGTCGGGCTTCTTCTTGGTCTTGTCCTCGCGCACCTTCTCGAACGCGGTGGCGGTCGCTTCCACGTCCAGCTTATCGGTCTCCGAGTAGCGCCGCTTGATGGTCAAGCGTGTGAAAAAGATCAGGCGAGGCCCGGTCTCAACGCGGCGCAGGAACTTGGTCAGCGACTGCAGGTCGACCTCGCGCATCTTGATGTCGACGTCGTGCTCGGTGTAGCGGCGGCCAGCGGGGCTGGTCGGGCGTTCGTTGGTCTCGGCGATCTGCACGCTCTCCTCGCGCGCCGCCGCCTCGATGTCGGCGATGAGCTGCGGCGGTTCGGTGCCGATGCGCGCATCCACGGTGGCGCTGCGCCCCTTGGCCTCGAGGTATTCGTCGCGATGCTTGGCGATCGCGGTCAGCGCCTCGCGGATCTTTCCGTTTTCGTCCTGGCTGTCGCTGATGCGGCTGAAGATGAAATAACCCGACAGCAGCACCGCCACCACCACGACCGCGACCGCGAGCGCGGCCACCGACCGCCGTTCGCGCGGGGCCATCCGCTCCCACTCGGCGGCGAGGTAGGTGAACGGCCGCGTCAGGACGCGCGTCGTGGAATCCCGCAGGTTGCCGCGCAGATTTGAGAAGGTGCTCATGACCGATTCCTCACGGACACTTGGACGCCACCGTGAGCGAGAACTGCTTGGCACCCGACACCTCGGTGATGGCGCCCTTGGCGACCTCGTCGTAGCAATCGATCTCCTTGAGCTTGGCCGCGATCTCGTCGACCGAGGAGGCCGAGTCGGCGGTCCCCTTGATGAAGGTCTTCTTGGGCCTGATGTCGAGCTCCGTGATGTCCAGCTTGACCTTGTCGCCGGCAGGCATCCTGCGCGAGATCTGATCCAGCAAATCGAAGGCTGTCGCCTTGGGCAGCGGCGCCAGCTCCTCGCGGAAGCCCTTCTTCAGGAGCTGCGTCACCGCCTCGGCGTCGTCGCGCGGTTGCCCGAACAGCTCCTGTGTGGCCGCCTTGAGTTGCTTGTCCAGCCCGCGCCGCTCGGCGCCGAGGTTGGACAGGGCGGCGCCGATGTCCAGCCCGCCCGCCAGCACCAGCGCGCCGGCCAGGACGCCGATGTGCAGGGCCCGCTGGCGCAGTATCGAGAAGCTGGCGCGATAGAGGAAGGGCCCGCGCCGTAGGTCGATCTCCTTCGACCCGCTGCTGCCGGCCAGCGCGATCGACGCCGCCAGCGCGTAGGCGCTGGAATCGGCCAGGTCCGCGACCTGGTCGGCGCCGGGCTCGAGGGCGGGCGCGCGCCCCTCCAGCGCCGGCTTGACCGGTAGAAATCGGGTGGGGATCCCCAGCTCGCTCTCGAGAAACTCGGGCAGCCCGCGCAGGCGCGCCGTCCCCCCCGTCAGCAGCAGCGTGCCCACCACCGCCTTCGACATGGCGCGAAAGCTGGCCAGCGTCTGGCGGATGTCGCGGACCAGGGGAGCCAGCGCCTCGCGCAGAACGCTGTCCAGCTTGGCCTCGATGGGTGACCGGGCCGGGTGCGCGGCGGTGACCAGATGAGATTCGCTCCGCTTCGCCTGTTCCGCACGATCAAGATCGGCCTCGAACGCCAGCGCGATGGCGTTGGTCAGGTGGAAACCGCCGCGCGTGATGGTGCGCGCGTGCAGGGGCTGGCCGTCGCGGATGATGCACAGGTTGGTGCGATGGTGGCCCAGATCCACCACCGCGTCGCAGGTGCCGCCATCCGCGGCGTCGGGGTCGGCCGGGACCAGGCGGCGATACACCACCGGCGCGGCGTACAGCGCGCGCGGGTGCGCGCCCTGCGCCTCGAGCGCCGCGATCAAGCCCGCGACGTCGTCGCGCTTGGCGGCGGCGGCCAGCACGGTCGACCCCTCGTCCGTGGTGCGCACCACCAGGTGGTCAAAGACCACGTCCTCGAGCGGGTGGACGATCTGTCCCTCCAGCTCGTAGCCGACCACCTGATCGATCTTGCGCGCGTCGGTGAAGGGCAGGTCCAGCAGGCGAATCGAGAGCTGATCGCCGGGGACCGCGAAGAACGGAATGGCCTCGCCCGGGACCTCCGCCAGCCCGGCGCGCACGGCCAGCGCCTGCCGCTCCAGCAGCGGCGCGTCGCCGGACGGCACGGCAGTCTCCAGCAAGCCGCGCAGATTGGTGCTGCGGAAGCCGACGTCAAGGAGCACGAACTTGACCGAAAAAGAGCCGAGGTCGATGCCGCAGATGGTGTGGGACATGATGCCTTTGTTCCTCTATTCCTCGCGCCAGTACTGAAGGACGCCGGCCGCCTTCTCCGAGCCGACGTTCATGGTGAGCGGGTTGGCCAGCGCGCGCTGGGTGTCGATGATGGCTGTGATCTTCCGTTTCACGCGCCCCGATTCACCGACGGCGACGATGCGGTAGACCCGCTGCGGTCCGACCCGCGCCACCTTTTGCAGCTCGGCCTTGTTGATGGTGATGCCGCGCATGCCCTGAAAAACCTTGTATCGCGGGTCATCGGGCATAACCGACGCTTGCGGGTTGCCGAGCGTGTTGACGATCGCGTCCAGGCTGTCGAAACCGGCGGCCGAGGCCCGATCGCACAGCAGGCTGGCGATGGGATAGAGGCGCGCATCGTCCAGCACCGCGGCGTCGGCCCCGGTCATCTTGGCCGGATCGACGGTCGAGCGGATGATGCCCATCAAGAGCGGCGTGCAATCGCCACCGTTCTTGTTGGTGATGGCGCCAAGGTTCACCTTGCACTCCATGTCGCTGGCGTAGACCGTCATGTACGGTTCGAACGCCTCCATGAAGGCGTCGCTGGCGCCGCGGACCAGCTTCACCTCTTCAATCGTGTCGTAGCTGTAGTCGTGCGCGCGATAGCGATCGCGGCGCGCGTCGTAACGATAGTCTTCGTTACCGCTGGCGCCCTCTGGCGTGAACATCCGGTCGTCGAGATCGGCCCAGTCGATCAGCGCCCGGGCGACGTCGGCGCGCACGGCGAACTGACCGTTGGCGTCGGCCTCGCTGAACAGGCGATCGAAGCGCGGTGAATACATGAGGCCGGTCAGCTGCCGGAAGACGGTGATCTGGCGCGACGGGGTGGCGACGCCCGAACCGCAGTTAAGATCGATCTTGCCGTCCTCGCTGGTGATCTGGGCGTCGAAGCGCCCGGACTTGAGCCCCAGGCCCTTGACGCCTTCAGTGTTGAGGCCGATGAGGCTGCCGAGGCCGGCGACCTCTTCTTTTGACCCGCTGAAGAATCCCATCAGCGTCCCGGCGTAATCGGTCACGCGCAGGCTGATCCCGAGTCCCACCCCGGCTGCGGCGTTGCCGCCCATCGCCTGGCCGAGCATCGTCTGCGCCTGTTTCATCACCGGATCGACGAACTTGAGCTGGATCTTGATCAGCAGGCGCGACAGGTTCACCGACGACCGGGCCATGTAGTGCGCGCGGAGATCGTCGCGGGCGTTGGCCGCCTGCGCGGTGTCGACGCTGGTCCCGTACGTGAACTCGCTGACCACCGCGACCATGAGCGCGATCCAGGTCAACGTGATCAGCAACGCGACTCCGCGCTGTCGGTTGCGGCGCTGGCGCCGGGGCTGCGCTGAGATCGGCTTGCGCGCGTTCATCCCGGCACCGGTTTGTAGCCGACCTTCTCGGTCATCTGCAGCCGCGCGTCGGTCGAAAACGACACCTCCTGGCCGCGCTCGTCGATCACCGTCAGCGTGATCCGGACGTGGGTCGGCACGTATTGCATGCCGGTCGCCCCCAGCGTGTTCCACTCGCGCTGCCACTCTTTCTTCTTGTGGTCGTAAAAGCTGAACTTCAACTTGCTGACGTCGGGGCAGAGGATGTAGGCCTCGCCCGGAATCAGCTTGGGGTCCTCGGCCTGAAGACGCCGGGTCTCGCGCCGCATGACGTTCAGGATGCGGCGGTCCTCGGGATCGCGCTCGCCGTAGTAGGTGATCACCGTGGTGTCCGCCTCCGCCAGCCCGGAGCGCAGGCGCTGGTGCGCGAAGCTCGAGAACATCAGCTGGTCGACGTCCGCGTTGGGCGAGCCCAGAAAGCGCGTGCGCGGCTCGGCCAGGGACGTGTTCTCGGACTCCGACAGATAGGCCATCTCGATCTCGCGCGCCATCCGCAGCAGCGCCACCCGAACGGTGTGCATGCGGTCCTGCGCCGCCTCGATGTTCCTCTTGCTGGTGACCGACTGGCTGAACGCCCCCCACATGATGGTCGTGATGAAGGTCAGGATGGCGAGGGCCAGCATGACCTCGATCAGCGTGAAGCCGGCGGATGGACGGCGAGTCATCTTCCACCTGGTGGCGGGGCGACGATGCCGGGGGGCAGGCCGCCGATACCCGGGATGGCGCCGGTCGCGCCGGGAACGGCGCCGGCTGCCCCGGGCGCGCCCGGGACCGCGCCCGCGGTGCCGGCGCCGGTCAGGGCCAGGTCCAGCTTGGCCGGGTCGGTCAGGTAGGTGACCACGTCCAGCGTCTGGTTGGGTCGACCGTTCTCGTCCCAGAACACGCGCAACGTCACCCGCCGCACCGACTCCTGCAGCCCGATCCGGATCGGTTCGATGAACGTGCTCATGAGGCCGCCGATCATCCCGGTCATGGCCGCGAACGGGTCCTTGGAGTCCTTGCTGTCGGCGGCCTTGTCCTGCGCCTTCTGGGTCATGTTGGTCGGCAGCTCGACGCGTTCGACGGCGGACTCCCAGCGGTACTGCGGGAAACCCTGGTCCTTGAAGGTGCCGCTGTCGGTCTCGTCGTTTTCGATGAAGCCGATCGCGATGATCCCATCCTCGATGTCGATCATCTTGCCGCGCGCCAGGAAGGTCGCCGTGGTGGTCATCTTGGAGTGGTTGGTGGCGCGCACGTTGTTGGTGATGATCTCCAGCAGGACCACCAGCGTCCCCGACAGGATCGCCAGCGCGATCATCACCTCCAGCAGCGAGAACGCAGCCTGATGCCGCCTCATCGTTCGATCCGATTTCCCGCGTCGTCGTATTGGTCGACGACAGGCGGATTGACGTAGTGGTCGTAGATGCGCACGCGCCCCGTCACCGGGTGGACGACGATGGAATAGGCCGCCTCGCCCTTGAGATCGGACAGGTGAACCATCGCCGGCTCGGTCTGCCCCATCGGGAAAAAATAGATGTACGCGCGCCCTGCGGTGACCGGCTCGGTCACGCGCGGCGTGAAGACGTCGGTCAGCTTCACGTTTCTCATCGACACCGGTTTCAGCGCCGTCTCCTTGAACGCGGCGAAGCGAACCCGCTTGGGGCGAAAGTCGCCCATCTCCATCTTCGACGGGTCGTAGGAACCGCCGCCGAAACCCGCCACGTCGCGGTTGGCCCGCTCCTCGGCCTTCTGACGGTTTTTTTCGTCCTGCTGCTCTTCCACCTGTTCACGACGGACGACGTCGGTCTGGTTCTCGGCCTCGTGCGGAATATAGAAACGGTCGTCGGACACCTCCGCCCAGTAACGCCCTTCATTCAGATCCAGCACCAGCCGGTGGTGCTTGCCCGTCGTCGACGCGCGGTCGAACAGGTACCGGATCGCGCCCGACAGATGCATGGTCGCCGACCGCAGATCACTCTTGGCCAGGGATCGAAAGCCGCGCACGGCAGAGCCCAGCACCAGGGCCCCGATGGCGATCACCGCCATCATCTCGATCAAGGTGAACCCGGCGCTGGCGCGGCGGATCCCGTGGTGCCGTCTATGCAATCGGTTTACTCCTCGGCTATTCCCAGGACTTGACGTCGTCGGGCGTCCCGTCGGCCTTGTCGGGACCGCCAGACGACACGTCGGCGCCGTCGGTGTCGTTGGTGCCGGGACAGCGGAAGACGAAGTCCCTGCCCCAGGGATCCTTGAGCCCCTTCTTCAGGTACTTCTGGCTGACCAGCTCGTCCAGGCTGCGCGGGCAGGTGTTGCTGTTGTCCAGCATGAACTGCACGGTCGCGTTGGCGATCTCGCTGACGCGCGTCTTGGCGGTGCTGGTCTGCGCCTTCTTGAACCGGTTGAACACCATCACGCCGACCGACCCGACGATGAGGCCGATGATCGCCAGCACGACCATGATCTCCAGCAGCGTGAAGCCTCGTTGCCACTGTCGTCGACAGGACGGCCGGACGCCGCCCCTGCGCCGGAGCCGGATCAACACGCCCCTGCGCTCTTCTTGCTCTTTCGTGTCCATAGTCACGGCCTCCTTCTGCTTCCAGTTTTCATGAAACGAAATTCTGCATATCCAAGATCGGCTGCAGGATCGAGAACACGATGAACACCACCGCTATCGCCATGGTGATGATGATAATCGGCGACAGCAGCGTCGTCAGCCGCGCCACCTTGCCCTCGACGTCGCGTTCATACGCCGTCGCGACGTTCTCCAGCATGCTCTCCAGCTGCCCCGACCGCTCGCCGACCGCCACCATGTGCACCATCATCGACGGAAACTGTCCGGATCGTTTCAGCGGCGCGGCGATCGATTCGCCCTCGCGGATGGCGTCGCGCGCCTCGTCGACCACCTTCTCGAGAACGACGTTGTTCAACACCTTCTTGACGATCTCCAGCGCGGTCAGCACCGGGACGCCGGCCGACAACATGGTCGACAACGTGCGGGAAAACCGCGCCACGCCGATGTAGCGGACCAAGGGCCCGATCAGCCACAGCCGCAGTCGCACGCGATCGGCGACCGCCCGACCCTTGGGCGTGCGCATCCAGCGCCGCAGCCCCCAGAACCCCACACCGCCGACGATCAGCAGCAGCCACCAGTAACTGGCCGCGATGTCCGCCATCCAGATCAGAAGCTGCGTGTTCCAGGGCAGCGTCTTGCCCAGGTCCTCGAACACCGACGTGATCTTGGGTACCACCACGATCATCAGCACGCCCATGACCAGCGACCCCATCACCATCATGATGAGCGGGTAGGTCAGCGCCCCCGAGACCTTGGACCGCAACGCGTGCTGCGCGTCGAGGAAATCCGCGAGGCGCAACAGGACGGAGTCCAGGTTGCCGGCGGTCTCGCCCGAGCGGACCATGTTGGTGTAGAGCTCCGGAAAGATGCTGGGGTTCGCGGCCAGGGTCTCGGCCAGGGCGGTCCCCTCGTTGACCTTCTGGCGGATCTCCGTCAGCACCACCTCGAACTTCTTGTTGTCCGACTGCTCGGACAGCGCGCCCAGCGCCTCCGCCAGCGGGATGCCGGCCTTGAGCAAGGTCGCCAGCTGGCGTGTGAACACCGCGACCTCCTGCGGCCGCACCTTCTCGAACATGCCCTTGAAATCGATCTCGCGCTTGAACGCCGACGTCTGCGCCGCCTGCCCCCCCACCGCCGGACGCGCCGCCCCCTTGCGGTCGGCCGCCAGCATCTCCCGGTGCTCGGTGATGAAGACGCCCTCCTTGCGCAGCGCCTGGCGAAGGGCCTTGGCGCCGTCGGCGTCCTTGGTGCCGGCCACCATCTTGCCGGCGGCGTTGAGCCCCTTCCAGGTAAAGACCGGCATCGCCTAGCTCGCGTCCTGGGTGGTGATCATCAAGACCTCGGCGGTGGTGGTCATCCCGGCCAGCACCTTCTGCGCGCCGTCCTCGCGCAGCGTGCGCATGCCGGCGGCCACGGCCGCCAGCTTCAGCGTCTGCGCGTCGGTGTTCTTGATGGCCAGCTGCCGCATGGTCTCGTCGATGATCAGCAGCTCGTAGATCGCGGTTCGGCCCTTGTATCCATTGCCGAGGCACGCCGGGCATCCCCCGTCGCGCGCGCGGTAAAGCATCCCGGGGCCCGGTGCCCCCTGCTCGTTCTTGAACTTCACCCGCCGCGCCGCCCCGGAGGCAAAGTCCGCCGGATCGATGCCGATGCTGAGAAGATCCTCCTCGCTGGGGTGGTAGGGCTCGCGGCATTCCAGGCAGATGCGCCGCACCAACCGCTGCGCCAAGAGCGCCATCAGCGACGACGCCACCAGAAACGGCTGCACCCCGAGGTCGACGAGGCGCGTGATCGCCCCCGCCGCGTCGTTGGTGTGGATCGTCGACAGCACCAGGTGGCCGGTCAGCGACGCCTGGATGGCGATCTCCGCGGTCTCCAGATCGCGGATCTCGCCGACCATGATGACGTCGGGATCGTGGCGCAGGAACGACCGCAACCCCGCCGCGAAGGTCAGCTCGATCTTGTCGTTGACGGCGGTCTGCGAGATGCCGTCGAGTTGGTACTCGACCGGATCCTCGATGGTGAGGATGTTGAGATCCGGCGAGTTGATCTTGGCCAGGCACGCGTACAGCGTGGTGGTCTTTCCCGAACCGGTCGGGCCAGTGACCAGCAGGATGCCGTGCGGGCGGTGCACCAGATCGTCCATCTGGCGCAGGTGATCGTCGCCAAATCCGATGTCCGCCAGATCGTGCAGCACCGATTCGCGGTCGAGCAAACGGATGGTGAGGCGTTCGCCCGCCTTGACCGTCGGGACGGTGGCGACGCGCATGTCGATGTCCTTGCCCGCCACCTTGCGCCGGATGCGGCCGTCCTGTGGCAGCCGCTTCTCCGCGATGTTCAGCCCCGCCATGATCTTCACGCGCGAGATGATCGAGGGCATGAACTGCCGCGGCGCCCGACGCGTCTCGTAGAGCACGCCGTCGATCCGGTAACGGACAAAGACCTCCTTCTCGCCGGGCTCGATGTGAATGTCGCTGGCCCGCTCCTTGACCGCGTTGAACAGCAGCGAGTTCACCCAGCGGATGATCGGCGCCTCGTCGGTGATCTCGAGAATGTCGACCAGCTCCTCGCCGCCGCCCATCTCCTCCTCTTCGCCCTCACCGAGCTCCGCCCCTCTTCCGTGTTTCTGCCCGTAGACCTCGTTGATGACGTCCAGGATCCGCTGCGTGGGACACAGCATCGGCTGCACCTCGGCCCCGATCTGCGTGCGCAGATCGTCCAGCGCGCCGATGTCCAGCGGATCGGCGGTGGCCACCGTGACAAAGCCGCCCTCCTTGCGCATCACCAGCACGCGATGCTGCTTGGCAAAACCGATCGGCACTAGGGTCGTCAGCTCGCCGTCGATCTCGTCGCCGCGGATGTCGGCGCGGTAGGGGATCCCGAGCTGCCGGCCCAGCGCCTGCAGCACGTCCTCCTCGGTGACGGCGCGAACCTTGATGAGCAGTTCTCCAATGCGCTCGCCGATGCGCCCGCCTTCCTGCGCCTGCGTCGCCAGCGCCTGCTCCAGCACCTGCGGCGACAGCCCGCCGGGCGGACCGCCGGCCAGCGCGGCCGGGCGGGCCTCGAGCAGCAGCTGACCAAGAAGGTTGTGTGCCACGGCCGACCTCTACCTCACCGTGGCTGGTGGTGGGGGCGGCGGCGGCGCGGTCCCGGCCGGTGCGGGTGCGGGCATCACAGGCGCCGCGGGACCGGGCGTCGGCGCGCCGGGGCCTGCGCCCCCGGGCGGCCGGTAGCCGCTGGGCAACTCGACCGGCCCCTGCTGGTCGACCAGATCGCGCTCGATGATCTTCTGGATGTCACGCTCTTCGGTCTCGATCTCGCGGGCGGCGCGGTTGATCTCCTCCAGCATCCCGCGCTTGCGGCGGTAGTTGAAAGACGCCTGCGGATCCGGCCGTTCCTCGCCGCCAAAGCGCTCGATGAACTCACGCCGTTCCTTCATCTTCTTCTCCAGCACGCGCCGCAGATCCGACTGGTCGGCGATGACGTAGGGCGTGAGGGCGATGATGAGATTGGTCTTCACCGTCTTGCGCGTGCTGTTGCGGAAGAAAAATCCCAGGATTGGGATGTCACCCAGAAGCGGGATCTTGGTCACCGTGTTGACGACCTTGTCGGACATCAGTCCGCCGATCAGGATGGTCTGCTGATCCTTGGCGACCACCACCGTCTTCGCGGTCCGCTCCGACGTGGACGGACCGAGGCGGCTGTCACCGGGCGCCAGCTCCGAGATCTTCTCGTCGACCTCGAGGCGGATCATGTCGTGTTCATTGACGTGGGGGGTGAGCTTCAGCTCCAGCGCCACCTTCTCGCGCTGCACCTGCGGAAACAGACCACCGACGCCCAGCCCGGCCAGCGCGCCTATCCCGCCGGCGGCGCCCGCGGCGCCCGCCCCACCGAGGCCGATGGTGCTGACCGGGAACGGCACACGCGAACCGACCGAGATCTCCCCCTCCTCGTTGTTCATGATCAGAAGGTGCGGATTCGACAGCACGTCGACGTCGCTGTTGGTCTGCAGCGCCTTGATGAGCACGCCGAACGACGGAATGTCGACGGTGGCGGTGGCGGACGCCCCCAGGTTGCGCGCCTGGCCCGGCTGCAGCACGGGCCCCAGGACACCTGCCAGCATGGTCTCGGTGATCGAGCTGATCGGAAACAGCGTCTTGGCCGGATTGAGCCCGCCCAGCAGCAGGCTGGGGTTGTCCAGGCCGAACAGGCTCTGCGGTCCGGCCACGTGGAAGGACGCGCCCAGCTCGCGGGTCTTGTCCAGCGTCACCTCGAGGATCAAAGCCTCGACGAAGATCTGCTTGCGCGGCGAATCCAGCCGCTCGATCACGCGCCGCACAGACTGGTAGTCCTTCAGCGACGACAAAACGATCAAGGAGTTGGTGGGGCGATCGAAGTTGATTCGCACCTCGCCCTCAAACAGCTGCGACGGCGTCTGACCGGCGCCCGCGCCGCCCGCCGGGATGGGAGCCGGCGTCGGGGCCGGCGCTGCCCCCGTCCGCGTTCGCGCGCGGCCGCCGGCGCCACCGCCGGTGACCGAGACGCCGGTCACCGCGCCCAGCGTTTGCGCCAGCTCGTCGCAGTTGGCGTTTTCACAGTAGTAGACATGAATGCGGCCGTCGCCGCCCTCGATGGGGACGTCCAGTTTCTTGACCATCGTGATCACGCGCGCGTAGGCGCGCTCGTTGGCGATGACGATCAGCTGATTCGACCGCTCGTCCGGAATGATCTTGGAGATGGTCATCTCGCTGCTGAGATCGCCCGTCTTCGGCCTGGCCGCTCCCGGCGCTGCCGCTGGCGCGGCCGGGGCCGCCCCGCCCTTCGTGCCGCCGATCTTCGCGACCTGGAAGATCTCGGCCAGCTTCTGCGCCATCTCGCTGGCGGCGGTGTTCTTCATCCGCACGATCCAGACCTTCTCGCCCATGCCGGGCTGATCGATCTCGCGCAGGATGCGCAGCATGCGGTTGATGTTGGACCCGACGTCCGTGATGATCATCGCACCCTGCGGGGGGTACACGATGATGTCGCCCTGTTCGCCCTTGAGGCGCGTCAGCACCTGCGCCACCTCGTTGACGTCCGAGTTCTCGACGCGCACCAGCCGCGTGACGTAGCTCTCGCTGGTGGGCACGTCGGAATCCTGGCCGTAAACCGGGATGTTCGTCGACTTGGCGCGCAGGGTTTCGATGATGCGCAGGAACTTGCCGCTCGGCTCCACGGTCAGGCCGACCGAATCCAGCGCCGCCAGGAACAGCCGGTACGCCTCCTCCGGCGTGATCAGCTGCGGCGCGATGATGGTGACCTTCTTGCTGTTGGCCGGAATGGTCCCGGGCAACAGGAACTGCTTGCAGGTGATCGACGAGATCCACGACAGCAGATCGCCGAGCTCGGTCTCGGGCTTCATGTTCAGCTTCACGATGCGTTTGTTGGCCGGGAACTTCTTGCACGAGTTGAACTCGCGTTCGCCGGCCAGCTCCGGCGTGCCCTCGCCGGTCACGCTCATCGTCGTCGCAGGCGGCGTGGCGGTCGTGGGCGTCGGCATCGGCAGACCCGCCGCGCCCGCGGGTGGGAACGGCTGCCCCTTGCGGTTGAGGCGCTTGAGCGGCCGGATCGGCGACGACTGCGCCGGATCAGGCGTGGGCGTGGCCGGGGGCGGATCGACCTTGACCGCCTTCTGATCGGCGCCGACCACGACCGCCGCCAGCTGCGTCTGCAGCTGCGTGTGCGCGATCGGCGCGACCAGCAGCACCGCGATGAGGACGGCGCAACCCATAACCTGCGCCGGCGCCTTGGCCCGAGTTCGAAATTGAGTCTTCATCGGATGTTGTATTCCTTGGTTATTTTCTGCCCGTTGCGCTCCAGCCCCACCGATAGGTGGCTGGCCGACCGAAGCTTGGTGTAGACCTCGAGCGCCTTGTCGGGGCTGCTCATCTCGAGGCCGTTGATCGCGGAGATCACGTCGCCGTTCTGCAGCCCGATCTTCGCGAACGGTCCGTCCGGCCGCACGCTGAACAACCGGAAACCCGCCGCCTTGCCGTCCTTGATCTCGGGCACGATGCGCGCCGACCGCGACAGCACGCTCATGTTCCCCAGCAGCGAATCAACCGTCCCGCGCTGGACCTCGTACTTGTGCTCGCTGGTCTTCTTGATCCCCTTGTCGAGCTCCGCCATCAGCGGATCGCCCGAGGGCACCGCCGGGGCCGGCGTGATCGTCGCCGTCGGCGCCGAGCCGGGCGCGGGCGTGCGTTCAATGAGGTCGAGGTACTCCTTGCGGCCCGACACATCCAGATAGACCCGCGTCTCGTCGATGTGCGCGACGGTGGCCGTGCGGACCTTCGACCCGACGCCGTACGGCCCCGCGGTCTTGTCGTCGTTGTCGCGGATGATCGCCATCGACCAGCGCGGATCGGAGGCCGCGAACATCACCGCCAGCAAGCGCAACGGCAGGGTTGTCTTCTGCAAACCCGGATCGACCGGCTTGTCATCCGTCGTGACCGCCTTGCCCAGAATCGGCGGACAGGTCGAACAGAAAATATTCCGCTTGAGAATCTCGTCGCTCTGCTTGCCGTACACGGTGGCGCTCGACGCCACCGTCGTCGGCCGCTGCGCCGATTTCACGGCCGGCGTGCTGCGAACCAGGTACGACTCGATCAGCGTGGCGGTCGCCCGCGCGCTGAAGACCGAACACAGGGCGATGACCAGCAGATCGATGGCCCAGAGGTATTTGCGCAGCAGGGTCTCCATGGAATCCCTGCCCCATCAAAAGCAACGCCGGGGCCAGCCAAACTGCCGATAAGAATCAGCAGTTACGCGGACTTGGGATCACTCGGCCGCGTCGGCCGTATGCCAATTTGGCACAGGCGCAGCCACCGCCGCGTCACCGCCCTCGGCCGGCGCGGCAGCCGCCGGTCGCTCTTCTTCCAGGCGCCGGTAGATCGTGCGGGTCGCGATGCCCAGTAGCTGCGCACAAAGACGCTTGTCGCCGCCGACGTGGGCCAGCGTCGCGTGGATGACCCGGCGTTCGATCTCCTCCAGCGGCGTACCCACCGCGAAGTTCAAGGATCGCCCGTCACCCAGCCCGGCGCCGCCGCTGCGTACCTCGGGCGGCAGATCATCCACCTCAACGGATGTCCCCCGGCACAGCACCACCGCCCGTTCCACCGTATTCTCGAGCTCGCGCACGTTCCCCGGCCATTCATGCCGCGACAGCGTCTCGGCCGCCGCACGCGAAAACCCCGCCAGACGTCGGCCATTCCGTTCGCCGTAAAGCTGCAAAAAGTGCTCGGCCAGCAGCGGAATGTCGTCGCGCCGGTCGCGCAGCGGCGGGATGGGAACGGCGATGACGTTCAGCCGGTAGTAGAGGTCCTCACGAAACCGCCCCTCGCGAACGGCAGCGCGCAGATCCTGATTGGTCGCCGCCACCAGGCGCAGCTCGACCTTGGTGGCCCGCCCCCCCAGCCGTTCGACCTCGCCCTCCTGCAACACGCGCAGCAGCTTGACCTGAACGTGGGTCGGAATTTCGCCGATTTCGTCGAGGAACAAGGTCCCGCCGTCGGCCTGCAGGAACCGCCCGTCGTGGCGCTGCGCCGCGCCGGTAAAGGCGCCTTTTTCGTACCCGAACAGCTCGGCTTCCAGGATGGACTCGGGCAGCGCTGCGCAGTTGACGGGGACGAACGGCCCCTTGGCGCGTGGCGAGGCGTCGTGAATCGCCCGCGCCAGGAGCTCCTTGCCGGTGCCCGACTCACCCAGCAACATCACCGTGGCCAGCGACGGTGCCGCCTGCAGGACGATGTCCATCGTGCGCCGCCACGACAGCGACTGCCCGATCAGGGTGCGCTTTTTGTGCGCCGCAAGCTGCGCGCGCAGCGAACGATTTTCCTGGACCAGCGATCGCTTTTCCAGCGCCTTGCCCACCACCCGCAAGAGGTGCGCGCGCTTGAGCGGCTTGGTGACGAAGTCGTAGGCCCCCTGTTTCATCGCCTCGACGGCGTTTTCGACCGTGCCGTAGGCGGTCATCAGGATGGTCTCGGTCTCGGGTGAGACGTTGCGACTGGCCTTGAGCAGGTCGATGCCGGACATCCCCGGCATCATGAGGTCGGTGATGAGGACCGACACCGGTTCGCGCCGCACGATCTCCAGCGCCTCGCCGCCTGAACCGGCGGTGAGGACGCGCAGCGATTCGCGCTCGAAGATCTTTTGCAACGAATCGACGATCCCCGGTTCGTCGTCCACCACGAGAAGGGTCGGCCGGTTTGACGGCGCCTCGGAGGGATCGGCCGACAGGAAGTCCTTCATGATCTGCATCCCTATTTCCCCCTTGTTGGTCCGCGCTCACTCGCTAGCAGGTTCAACAGCGGTGCCAACTTGGGTAATCGTTCGTAAAGCCTCAAAATCACTAGACCTCAGTGTACGCCAATTTGGCCAAGGTAGGTCGTATTCTGTCAAATTGACATTTCGCCGGCCCTGTCAGTCAGTTTGTGCCGTTTTGTCATCCCCCCGAAGCGGCAAAACGATGTGGAAGATCGTGCCCTGGCCGGGGCGGCTGTCGACCCGGATGGTGCCGCCGTGGCGTTCGATGATGCTGTGGACGATCGACAGCCCCAGCCCGGAGCCCTCCCCGACGTCCTTGGTCGTGAAGAAGGGGTCGAAGATCCGCGGCAAGACAGCAGCCGGGATCCCGGGACCGTCATCGGACACGGTGATGTCGGCCTGCTCTTGCCCTGCCAGCGGCTTGGCGGTGATGACGATCGTCCCGCCCTGGGGGCGGTCGCCGATCGCCTGCGCGGCGTTGGTGACCAGGTTCATGAACACCTGGTCGATCTGACCGGC
>DASRQT010000028.1:0-24721 GCA_035696485.1 Polyangia bacterium
CCAGCTGCTGATCGGGTTCGAGCTGGGTCGCGACCGGGACATTGCTCCCCAGCAGATCATGCAACGAGTTGGTGAATTCGACGGAGGTCAGCTTGTGCAGGCTGGCGATCGGTTGCGTCGTGGGACCGACAGGCCCGGTGCCCCCGGGACCCGCGGGGGGATTGCCGTTCGGGGCGGCCGGCGTTCCACCGGCAGGAACCCCGGGATCCCCAATAGAGCCAGCCGTGCAGCCAGCGGCGATGAGACAGGCAACCGCGAGTGTTACCGGTACCGTCTTCTTCGGAAATCGTCTCGGCATGATGCCCTCCGAGGGTCAGGTTACTGCGCGGTGTCACGCGGGAAATCCGGAAAGTCGGCGTGACTGAACTTAGCCCGTGACGGTACAGACGGGCTCCGGGTCTTTTGCCAGGCAGGAAAAGGGCTCATAACTTACGCGTCAACGACACAATCGCCTTAGGCTTGGCTAACGCACTGCTCCAGGCCGAAGCCAGGTGCCGGTACGCGCCGCCCGGCGTCGTGGCGCCGCCCGAGCATCCACCAGAAAGACCAGCATTGCGCGAGGACTGCGGCGCACAACAAGAGGTTACCGCATCACGTCCCTCAGGGGGCGCGCGCGCAGCGAAATCCCAGGTAGATCTCCCGATTTCCCGGGTCGTAGTCGTAGCGAATCCAGGTGGGAAGGTACTGGGGACCCTCGGCGAAGTTGCTGACCTTGACCACGCGCACGGACGTTGGCGTCAAGTATGCGCAATTGGTACAGGGATCGACGAAGGCGGCGTCATCGGGGTAGTAGTCGAGGTTCCACTCCCAGAGACTTCCGGCCAGATCCAGCTGGCCCCACGCGCCGGCGCCCAGCCTCGCCGTTCCCACCGGCGCGATGTTCTTCGCGCCCGTGCAATACTCCTCCGTACAGCTGCCTGCGCCCGCGGGGTAGCAGCAACTGTAGATCGCGTATTCATTTGTCGTTCCCGGAGGGGCCCCGCCCCAGGGGAACTCCCGCTGCTCGCTTCCGCCCGCGGCGGCGTACTTCCACTCCGCCTCGGTCGCCAGGAAGCCGCCGTCCCAGATGCAGAACGCGTACGCTTCCCACCAGTTCACGCAGTTGATCGGAAGGTTTTCCTGGGACGATGGCGACGGTGTCCATGTCGCGTAGGCACCGCAGAAACCAAGATTGTCGTCGGTGGGAGCGATACGCTTATCGTCCGATGTGCTCCACCCCGACTCGTAAGCGCCAGCCGTCCCGCCGTTGGCAAGTCCCAGACCTGCGTTCAGATGGCGGTGTTTTCCAGAGCCGACTGGCGGCGTGTAGCCGGCTCCGCCGTTCCACGCGCTGACGAACCGGCGGAACCGTCCCACGGTCACCTCGTACTTGTCGAGGCGGAACGTGCTCACCGTCGCGGGGTCCGCCAGTCCCATCGGCCCGGCGTTCATGGCGGTGAACGTCCGGTAATACGTCCCGCCGGCAACCGACAAACTGGTGCAGCAGCTGTCGCCGTCGGCCCCGCAATTGGTCAGCCCGTTCAATTCGCCCGGCCCGTTGCAGCTCGGCGGCTCGGCATCGCTGACGCCGGCCCCGGCATTGCTGACGCCAGCGTCGAATTCCGACGCCGTCCCGTCGGGCTTCGACTCGTGTCCGCCGCTGCATGCCGTCAGGCACGCGCCGGCCACAATCGCGGCCGCAAGCCGCTGCACCGATGGGCGAGCTGTCAGGCCAGCAACTCGGGGAGACCCGTGCTGACCATCGACTCGGCCATTCCCCAAGGACCCTGAGGCATCCCGAACATCGTCAGCAACGTGTAGGGGACCTTGCTCAGGTTCTCGCCGTTGGGCGCCCCGGTGGCTCCCGGAGGCGCTGCGACCATGCGAAGGTGCTGGTCGACCTTCAACAGGCCGCGTGCCTTGCCCGCAAGCAACACCGGGTAGTCGTTGGCCCCGTGCGACGTCGACTCGCCGGTGCACGAGGTGGTGTAGACGACGGAGCTGTCCAGCAAGTTGCCGGCGCCGTCGGCAGTATTCATCATCTTCGTCAGCAGATCGTTCAGGTTGGTCATGGCGTACTGCACGCCCTTCAGGAAGCCCGCCGTCGCGTAGTCGCGTCCCTTCGGACTCCTGCGGTGCCCGTAGTCCTCATGGAAGGTCACGGGATCCAGTCCGCCGTCGGCATAGTTGCCGTGGCAGGCCGAACACGTGAACATGTACGTGAAGATGCGGGTCAAATCCGTCGCCAGCGCGAAGACGGTCAGATCGGCCATCGCTTTGCAGCGCAAGGCGCTGATCGACCCGACCGCGCCCATGTTGGGATACGCCATCGCCGGATCGACGAGCTTCGCGTTGGTCGCCGTCGGGCTGGGCTTCATCGTCGCCAGGATGGCGAGCTGATTCTCGATCTGGTGCACCCCTTCCAGGTGCTGGTCGAGGCGCAGTTGATCGGCCTTACCCAGGCGCACCCGAAGCGACGCCGCGGAGTCCTTGACGGCATCAAGAACCCGCTTGCGACGAGCAAGGTCAGGGTCGGGGCCCGTGGGCACCGTCGTGCCGCCCGGGGCAGGCGTGCCGCCACCGAACATGACCAGCTGTTTGAAGACGTTTACCGGGTCGTAGTCCGGAGGATTCGACGCGTTCGCGCCTTTGAACGAGATCCTCAGATCGAGCCCCCCCGCCCCCGACGTGCTCGAGATCCCGACGTGCAGTCCATTTGCCAGGGCGGGCATGGCCCCCGTGTTGAGCAGCGGAACCAGCAGCTGATCGATGGAGGGCAGCTTCACATCCTTGGCAGACGTCGCGCCCGTCAGCGCGGCGGCCGGGCGGGCCTTGTGCGCGGAGATGTCAGGGACCTTGTTCGTGAGTCCCGTAACGACGGTCAGATACTGTTTGACCGGTTGTAGAGGCATCAGCATGTTGCTGAGCGTCCAGGCATTGCCCACACCCGTCGTGGTCGGCACCCACTCCGGCGGGTTGATACCATTACCGAAGAACCAGGTTCCGTAGCGGGTCGGAAGCGCCGCTCCGCTGGCATACGCGGTGCCGTTTCCGTTGAGCATGCCGGCCATGCGCGGCAGGGGCAGCGTGACACCTATACCCCCGGCAACCATACCGCGGAGAACCGTTCGGCGTGGAAGGACAGCGCGCGACATGAATCTTCTCCTCGTTACTTGGTGGCAATTTCAACGAAGCGATAGGCGTCGCTGGAAACGATGTCGAGCAGCAACTGGTCGGCACGACGACCGCCCGTGTCGAACTTCTTGGTCAGACCGGCTATGACGGTTTCGTCGAGGGGGAGCGACGCCCGCCCCTGCGCTTGCTGGTAAAGCTTGCCGACGAAACAAGATGCCGCGTCCGGGTGGTTTCGCAACGCCGTCCCGAGCGACACCTCGTCCTTGAAGGCAACGCCGTCGAGCACGCCGCTGGCGTCGATCGGGACGTTGTTCTCGGTCGTCCGATACACGCCGACGCTATCGAAGTTCTCCAGCGCCAGACCGATGGGATCCATGATCGCGTGACAGGTCGCGCAGGCCGGGTTCTTCCTGTGTTCCTCGAGAGTGGCCTTGACCGATGAGCCGGCAGGCAACATGTCGAGAACGGCAATATTCACGTTCGGCGGAGGGTCGGGCACCGTCTTGCACAGCAGCTGCTGCGCGACGAACCGACCGCGCAGCGTGGGCGAGGTGCGCTGCGGAAGGCCGTTGGAGGCGAGGATCGCGCCGCTGCCCAGGAGCCCGAGCCTCGTCGATCCAGAAGGAAGGGTCACCTTGCGGAACCCATCCACGGCATCCTTGGGAACGCCATAGATCTGCGCCAGTTCGTTGTTCACGAACGCAACCGGCGAATCGTACAGCGACAGATAGTCTGCGGTGAAAGCCACGTCGTCGATCCGCATCAAGAGCTCTTGCTCCATCGCGAGCGGGAGCGTCTTGGTCCAATTGGGGTAAAACTTCGGATCCTTGAAGGTCGTGGTCAGCGGCGTCCCGGAGCTCTCGTCCATGCCGTACAGGTCATTGGCGAAGTTGGCGAACGATTGATGCGCCTTCTGCGAGGCGATCATCGTCTTCGCCTGGGCAAGAACGCCGGCTGCCGTCGCCAGCTTGCCGCCGGCCGCGGCATTCAACAACGCCTCGTCGGGAACGGAAACCCAGAGCAGGGACGCCAGCCGAGAGGCCATCTCGAAGTCCGTGTACTTTTTACGGCCGCCGTCGGCAGAACTCGGTACGCCCAGCTCGACCCGGTAAAGGAAGTCCGGCGACTGCAGGATGGCCGAGACGGCGTACTTGAGACCGATCAGGATGTTGCTACCCGGTTCCTTCGCGATATCGGTTGCGACCGCCACGTATCGGGCCACGTCCGCGGGTGTCATTGGGCGCCGAAACGCACGCCGACCAAACGTACCCAGGACCTGATCGAGGGGGCAGGCGGCATCGGTCGCGCTGGTCGGCACGCAGGAAAGAACCATGGCGGCTTGCGCGGCGCTGGAGAACGCGAACCGTGTCGCGCCGTTGATCGCGGCCTCGAACTGGGTGACGCCCATCGGCGAGAGCGCCACGACCGACGCCGAGATGGAACGAAACCCATCCAGCTGTTGATCGGGCTCGAGCTGTGTCGCGACCGGAGCATTGCTGCCCAGCAGATCATGGAGGGAGTTGGTAAATTCGACGGTGGTCAGCTTGTGCAGGCTGGCGATCGGTTGCGTCGTGGGACCGACAGGCCCCGTGCCCCCGGGACCCGCGGGGGGATTGCCGTTCGGGCCGACCGGCGTTCCACCCGCCGGAACCCCAGGATCCCCGATGGAGCCGGCAGTGCAGCCAGCAGCGATGAGGCAGACGACCGCGAGTGTTACCGGTACCGTCATCTTCGGAAATCGTCTCGGCATGATGCCCTCCGAGGGTCTGGTTACTGCGCGGCGTCACGCGCGAATGGCAAGCGGAAAAACTATGGCCGTGAGCTTAGAGACGGGTTTCTCGCCATTCGCATGCAGGAGAGGCATGTGGCCTAGTGCGTCAACGACCGAGATGGGCTCGACCGCCTTCGGCGCGGCTAACGCAATGCTTTTTGATCTCGGTACGCCCAGTAAATGGCTGGGTCAACTAGACGGTCCTTCGTCAGATGTGCAGCCCCAGCACGAAGCCCGGGTAGATGCGCACGGTGGTGGGGCCGTCGTGGATGACCTTTTGCGGCCCGCCCGGCGACAGGTCGAGATCCTTACCCTCCTGGGCGACGACGACGTTGCTGCAGATACCCGCCAGCAGCGCCACGTGCCGGGCCAGACGCACGCTGGCTTGCAGACGAAGGCCACTCAGCGTGGGCGCATTGCCGCTGATGGACCAGGCCTCGTAGACGTTGCTGTTGTGCGCTTCCAGCTCGAGGTGTTCCAGGCGCCCCAGCTGCAATGGGAAGCGCCAGCCGATGCCCACCTCGGTGCTCCAGCGGCGCGTGGCGCGGCCAATGTGCTGCGGCCCAGCAGCCGCCAGCGCGTCGCCGGGCTGATACGAGGCGCCTAGGGACGTGTAAAGGTGGCGGCCGCCAAGCTTGAACGCCAGGTTCGTGAGCATGGCGTCGGTGGCGTAGACCGCGACGTCGTGGATGCCGTTGCCGATGATGTTGATCAGCGCGAACGATTCGCCGTTGTCCTCCTGGGCGACATTGACGACCCCAAACTGGAAACCTGCCGTTCGCCGCGCAACGTTGAAGACGCCGAGGCGGAACCCGCTCGCGTCGGAGGCCACGTTGACGACGCCCAGCTGCATCCCGCGCTGGTTGCCCGCGACGTTCACCGGCGACAGTTGCAGGCCACTCGCTGACTCGGCGATGTTTGCCGCGCCCGCGACCTGCACGCCCGTCAGGTCGCGCGCGCCATTGACGGCGCCGGCCAGCTGCACGCCCCGGAACGACCCCTCGGCGATGGTGGCGCCGGAGGCGATCTGCACGCCGCGCGTCTCTCCTCGCGCGATGGTGGCGCCGACCGCCATTTGTACGCCGCGCATCGCCTGATCGGTCTGCGTATAGCCGAGCGCGAGCTGAACGCCACGCATCCGCGCCGTCCGATCGCCGACAAAGCCGAAGGCGAAGGCGCTGACGTCGGTGCGCGCGTCGATGGGACGTGGAATGACGCCCAGCTTGATTGCTGTGCGATCGTGAGGCGCCTCGGGTGCGGAGGCCACGACGTCCGGCGCGGGAGCCAGCGCCCCGTCGGATGAAGGCGCCGTCCCGTTGCCCCCTCGGGCGGCGGTTACCTCCATGGCTCGCTGGGGATGGAAGGCAAGGCGGGCCAGCGGCGCGCGCTCGCCCGAGGCCAGCGTGGCCTGCGCCTCGAACAGCGTGCCGGCGCTCTCCAGCGCGATGACGTAGGAACCGGCTTCCACGCCCAGCTCGATGGTGTTGCCGGGGGCCTTGCGCAGCTCGGCCACCAGCGCGCCACCGCTTTCGCGGACGGTGATGCGGCCGGACAGCTCGGGCGTCAGCAACAGGCTGGCCTGCGTGGTTCGCACGTCGGTGACCACCATGTCGCCCGTGCCGGACAGCTCGAACTCGTAGGCCGCGTGCTGGGGACCACCCTTCGTGCGCTCGGTGCGCGCCAGGGTCTCCTGCGATGCGAACTGGTAGGCCTCCTGAAGGGTGACCCGATGATCCTGATTGCTGTCGGCGGCACCGCGCAGACCGGACACCAGGTAGTAGGTGAAGAACGAGGCGGAGATTCGGTCGGACTCCTGTGCAACTTCGTTGGCGGCGCTGGAAGTGAGAAAGGCGTGGCCGCGCATGTCGGCGGACGCGTCGACCAGAAACGGCGGCCGCCGCGCGCCACCCTTGTGTCGGGTGAAGGCGCCCGACGCGCACGAATCCAGGATGGCGACGCGGAGATCCGCGGGAAGCTGCTTGATGCTCGCGCGCAGTTCGTCGTAGCTGATGCGGTCACCGCCCAGCATCAGCCCCTCCTCGTCGGAATGTCCCGAGTAGTAAACCAGCAGCTCGCGCCGGACGCCGGGCACCTGGCCCGCGCGCATGAGCGACGCAACCTGGGCGAAACCCTGCAGCGTCGCCTGGCGGCTGGGCTCGGCCACGAAGACCAGGTCTCCCGGCGCGACGCCGCCCAGGCTCTGGAGCACACGCGCCATGGAGCGCGCGTCGCTGGCGGCATAGCGCAGCTTGGCGCGCGTGGCGCCTCCGTCGTTGATCCCGATCATCAGGGCGAAGCGACGGAGGCGAACGCCGTCCCCGTCGGGCGCGGCCGCCGCGACAGCGCGAGCCCCCGCCATCACCAACGGCAGCATTAATAATGAAAGGACCTGGCGCGCGCGGTTCATCGGTTCTCCTTGGCAGACTTGTTCACGGTCAGGGACTCCTGGTGCAGCGATGCCGGCAGCGCCAACCGCTGCAAACGGGCGGTGGCCGGCTGGGCAGCCAGGGCCCGCGCCGCGCCGAGGACGGACGACGTTGGAAATGGTCCGGCCGCCGTGACCAGAAAGAAGCGCTCGAAGGCGGGCGCGTCATCCAGCTCATAGGCTGCCGGCAGTCGGACCTCGCCCCGGGAGCTCAGCGTGGCGGCGGCGGCGGCGTTCCCGTCAGGCCAGTGTACGGTGACGTTCCCCGCGCCGTCGATCGACAGCAATACGCCGAACCGCGCGCCCTCGCCGGTTCGGTAGGCCAGCTGCAGCAGATCACCCCGCGCGGCGTGGGCCCCGTCGGGCAGGCGCTCGTCACCCTGCCGGCCGTGACGGTAGACGTGGAGGCTGGTCGCGCCCTTGATGCCGGTTTCCTCGACCGCGTCTTGTTCCACGTTGGAGCTGGTCGTCGAAGGGGGCCGCCGTGCCACCACCAGTGCCAGAGCCGCTGCGCCCGCCAACACCAGGGGGCCGCCGGCGAAGAGCCAGATCGGCCGACGACCGCCGTCCCATTTTCTCGTTCGCGCGGTCGCCAACCGGCCGCTGACCGCCGCGGCGATCTGCGCCGCTGGATGCTCGGCCAGGATTTCGCGGTTCGAAAGCGCCAGTGCGGCGACCTCGGCCTCCGGCGAGCGTCCCTCATCGATCAGCCGCTGCCGCACGCCGGCGGCCGTCGCCGGGTCCAGCTCGCCCAGCGCCAGGCGTTCGATCATCCAGTCAGGCGTCCTTCGGTTTTGCGTTGCCATGGTCAGACTCCCTCCAACTCTCGCAAGCGGCCCCGCAACACGCGCAATCGCTTGCGCACGCCGGACACCGACAGGCCGGCCTCGCGCGCCACTTCCTCAAGCGTCAGCCCGTCGACCAGATGCAGAAAGGCGATCGTGCGGCTTGACGGCGCCAGCGGATCGTCGGCGCGAAACAACTTGGCCAGAAGATTGTGCGCGACGGTGCGCGATTCGGACGACCCCTCTTCCGAGGGGTCGTCCAGCGAGGCGATGCGCTGGATCAGCTCGTCGTCTCCGTCCTCGGGATGGCGCTGATCGGTGCGCAACTTGTTCAGGCACACGTTGGTGGCCATGCGCAGCAGCAACCCTGCCAGCGCCTGGTCATCCAACCGGTCCCCATGGCGGAGCAGGTTCACGAAGACGTCCTGCATCGCGTCCTGCGCCCTGGCGTCGTGACGCAAGAGCGACCGGCAGCGCCTCAGGACCATCGGTCCGTACCGCACGTAAGTGCCTTCGACGTCGACTCCCACGTTGGCGCGTCCTCCCTCATGTCTACGAAACACCAGCGCCCGCGAAAAGTGTCACCTGGTTTGTCACGGCGGCGATTTTTCAGGCGATCGGACACAATGGGTCGTGTCCCAAAGCCGACCGATGACAAAGCTGCAACCGGGGTTGGCGCAGGTCACCGGCCGGGTGATACCGATCGGACCGCCACTGCGCGCGCCCATCAGCGGCCGCCCCTGCGTCTATTACCAGGTGATGGGACGGAACCATGTTTGGCCCTGGCACGATCGCCGCGGCTATCCCGAATCCGACGTCGGCTTCTGGATCGAGGACGGTGGCGGCCAGGTGTGGATCATGGTGCCAGCGTCGCCCGTGAGCACGGGTCCTGAGGAGACAGCAGCGGTGCAGTGTTCAATCACCGGTGACGGTTTCCACAAGACGATCTACGCCGGCGAATCCCCCGAGACGGACCGCTTCCTTGACCCCGTCGGCTCTCCGTTCGAGCCAGATGCCTATTTGAACGTCGAAGAGCGGATCGTGGTCGCCGGGGACACGCTTGAAATTGTCGGTGAGGTTTTCGAGGAGATCACGCTTCAGGGGGAATCCCTCAATTACCGCAGTCCACCGACGCGGACGATCCTGAAGGCGCGGTCGCTCCGCAGTATTCGCGCCTGAGTCGCCCAACCTCACGGAAGCGTGAACACATCGGTGATTTCAGTCCCTGTGCCGGCCGCGGTGTAGAGCTTGTCGTCGATGGCGACCTGCGCCTGACCGTCGCGCGGGTGCTTCATCGGGGCCAGCGTTGTCCACTCGTCGGTGTCGGGATTGTAAGCCTCTACCTGCGGGAACAGCGGCGGGCCGCCCGGGGCACCCCCCAGTCCGCCGGCGACGATAAAAAGGCCCTTGATGGATGCGCCCACACACCCGCTGCGCGTGGTGGGCGCGTTCTTTCTCTGAGACCACAGCCGCAGTTTCGGATCGTAGGCGTACGTGGTGTTGAGCCATCCGGCGGCCTCGGTGTGGCGTTCGTAGTACTTGCGGCCCGCGGTGACATAGAGGACGTCGTTGACGACGGCGAACGCGGCGTGGGTTCGGCCGATGGGCAGCGGTGGTTGCGACAGATCCCAGCTGTCGGTCGCTGGGTCATAGACGAAGAGGTCGCCGCGCGGAGGGTCCGAACCCGTGACCGCCCCTCCCGCCAGGTAGATCTTGCCGCCGATGACACCCACAGCAGCCGACTCGCGTTGGCCGGGAATCGGGGCGATAGGTCTCCATATCCGATCGGCGACCGGCGCAAAGGGGTTGTAGACGTAGCACGCGGCGGTGCCCCGACCGCCCATGACGTACAGCTTGTCGCCAACGCCCGCGACGTTGGCGTGGCTCAGCGCGACCGGGAACGGAAGGTGCATCTGCCAGGTGTTGGTCCTGGGATTGTAGGCTTCGACATCGCGGCCCAGGATGTCGCCTGGCCCATCGACGATGACCCGACCGCCGACGATGAGCTGGCCGCCGACGACGAAGAACCAACCGTTCACCACCGCGCCGCCGCCATCGTAACGGGGCCCTCCTGGAATTGGCGCGAGATCGGTCCACGTCCCGCTGCCGGGCGCCGGAGAAATCGTCGGCGAGGCGTCGACCGGGGCGCTGCTGTCGTCGACGGAAACGTCGCTGCTGGACGCATCGCTGGCCGCCGAAGAACCGCCGCCCGATCCTGCCGCGGAACCGGTCTCTGCCGACGCATCGGCTCCACCCGCGGTACCGCCGGCGCCGCCGGCCAATCCGTTGCGGCCGCTGGCCGCAGTCCCACCGCTGCAACCTGCCAGCACGAGAACAACCACGCACGGCCAACTCCCGCTCATGCGGGTGATGACGCCATTCGTGTCAGATCGCAGGCTGTCGAATAGGGCCGACGTGGGCGCTGGTGCGAAGACAGATCCTCAGGACGGTCGGCCAGGAACCCAGCCGGGCAACGCGGCCGCCTGCTTCGCCCAGGTCACCATCTGCGCCTCGTCGAGCGCGTCGCCTTCGTGGATGTCGATGTAGCGCGTGTCCTTGCTCTTGCTGGCGCCGGGCGGGATCGGTCGCAACGAGGTGCCGCGGAAGAAGGCGACCTTCACATAATGCGTGAAGGTGTGGAAACCCAGGAACCAACCCCGGCCCTCGATGCCGTAGAACGGCGTGTTCCACTTCACCGCCTTGCGCACGCTGGGCACGTTCTTCACGATGAGCGCGTCGAGGCGCTTCCCGAGGTCGCGCTTCCAGCCCGGCATCCCGGCGATGTACGCCTGCACCGGGGCGTCGCCGTCCGCCATCGCGATGCGCGGGTTGCCGCCCGAGAGGACGACGGCGACCTTCTTGCCTTTTCGCACCTTGATCGGCTTGGCCTTCGCGCCTGCCTTTGGCGGGGACTTCTTGAGTCTCATTGGGGTCTCCTCCCGAGTTTGACAGATGGCCTTGTGGCGATAAAGGCCATATATGGCTTGACAGGAATATAACCCGATAGGTATATACGCGTCGTGGAGTCTGCCTTCGGCATCGTCGCGGAACCGAACCGTCGGGCCATCCTCAGCCTGCTGGCTTCCTCGGAGCGGTCCGTCAACGAAATCGAGCACCAACTTCGGATGCCGCAGCCCTCGGTCTCCAAGCACCTCAGGGTGCTCCGGGAGGCCGGCTTTGTGGAGGCGCGAGTGGACGCGCAGCGGCGCGTCTACCGGATCAGACCTGAACCGCTCATGGAGGTCGACGCCTGGCTGGCTCCCTTCCGGCGCTTTTGGTCCGCCCACGTCGACGCTCTCGAACGTCACCTCGACCGCATGGCCGAGGTGCCCGCCAGTAAACGAAAGAAAACCTCTGTGAAAGGACAGAAGACATGATCAGCCATGAGCAATACGCGCCCGGTGCCGCTTCTGGCGCCAAGATCCAAAAAGATGGAGAGAAGTGGACGCTCGTTCTCGTCCGCGACCTCCGCCATCCTCCTGCAAAGGTTTGGGACGCGCTGACGGACCCCGAGCATCTCCGCGAATGGGCTCCGTTCGATTCTGACCGCAACCTCGGTGCCGTTGGCGCCGCAATGCTCTCGACAGTGGGAGCGCCGACGCCGTACGTATCCGAGACCCACGTGAAACGGGCCGACGCGCCAAGGGCGCTGGAATATGACTGGGGTGGAGGCGACATCCGCTGGGAACTGGAGCCGCTGGGAGGCGGCGGTACTCGACTCACGCTCTGGGCCAACATCGACCGTCGATACATCTCGATGGGCGCTGCGGGCTGGCACGTCTGCCTCGATGTGCTCGATCGGTTTCTCGCCGAGCAGCCGATTGGACGCATGGCGGGCCCCGAGGTCATGAAGTTCGACGGCTGGCAGCGATTGAACGCCGAGTACGCAAGGCAGTTCGGCGTTGAGACCCCCGGTTCGCCCTCTGGCCCACGGACCTGACCATGTCCCGCTCCAAACGAATCGTCATCGGATTCTGGATCGCCACCGCGCTGTTCTGCCTGCAAATAGGCTTCACCGCCTACGCTCAACTGCGCCTGCCGCAGGTGGCGGCGGCGTTCACCCACCTTGGCTTCCCCGACTACTTCCGGGTGGTGCTCTCGTGGGCCAAGTTCCTCGGCGTGGTGCTGCTGCTGGCGCCGGTGCCGGCGCGGCTCAAGGAGTGGGCCTACGCCGGCTTCGCCTTCGACCTCGGCTTTGCGGTCATCGCCCACCACTCGGTGGGCGATGGCCCGCAGGCGTGGGGCTGGCCGGCGGCCACCGGCGTGCTCTGGGGGCTCTCGTACTTCTTCTGGCGCCGGCTGCAGGCCACGCCGGCCAGCGCCTGATCGCGGGTGAGACCCACCTTTGGGGTCTAGCGTTTCCTCTTCGTCAGGGCATTGTGGGCCACGGCGGCCTTCACGAGCGCCTTGAACGCGCGGGCGTCGACCTTTTCCCCTTCGTGGATGTCGATCGCCCTTCGCGTATTGCCTCCCAGGCTGGAATTGAAGAGGTGGGATGGGTCTGGGAGGCTGGCGCCCCTGGCGAACGTGTGCTTCACGACCTTCGTGTACGCCTCCCCGGTGCAGACAATTCCATGGTGCGACCAGATCGGAGTGCCCATCCACTTCCACTCCTCGATCATCTCCGGGTCGGCCTCCAGGATCAGCTCTCGCATGCGGGCCAGGATCTCCCCGCGCCACCCGCCCAGGTCGCGAATCCGCTGATCAATGAGCAGGGAAGCGGTGGCCTCGCTCGCACCGGGCTTGGCCTTCGCGCCTGCCTTCGCTTGCGACTTGGCCTTCGGCTTCGCCTTGCCTGGCTTGCGCGCGGGACCCGTCGGCGCCTTCATGGTAATGCCGGCCTCACGTAGACGTTCATGATCTTGAGTCTCATCAGGGTCTCCTCGTGGGTTCGTCACATTGGCGGGCCGTGGCCCGTCAGTCAACCGACGAAACCCGCATGGAGAATGTGTACCCAGCGCCAACCCGTGTCCGTCACCACGGTTGGCCGGTGCCGGTCTCCACGTAGGACTTGAGGCTGCCGAGGAAGTGTTTCCAGCCCTGGGCTACAGGGTCTGGTGCCGCGTCTTTCCACCCGGCGTGTTCCAGCGAAACCACCACGGCGCCGCCGGTCTCCTTGATCCGCCAGCTCAGCGTCGTGCCGACCCAGCTCGGCATGTCGTGAGCGGTGCAGGTCCAGCGTACGCCCTCGTTGGGGTTCATCTCCTCGATGCGAAACCGCATGTTGACCGGGGTGCCGTCCTTGACGAAGTACAGCTTCGCCTCGCCGCCGACGACTTCCGGCACCTCGCCGGCCTTGTTCCACCAGGCGCGGTAACCGGCCTGACGCGAGAGCGCTTCGTAGACCTTTCCGGCGCTGCCCTGAATCCGAATCTCATCCTTTATCGAGCTCATGTCTGTCTCCTTGACGGGTGGTGTCCGAACATCTCTTCCAGGTTGCCCAGGCAGCCGACCCAGCCCTCCTCGTGACCGCGGCGAATCTTCGGATCGGGCGGCAGGTCGTGCGTCAGGAGCAGCTCGGTTCGTTCTCCGCGATCGATCAGTTCGACGGTGACGACGCTGCCCGTCACCTCGAGGTCCGGGCAGCTCCAGGTGAACACGAGGCGCGACACGGGCACGATCTCGCGGTACTCGCCGAACTGCAGATGACGGACCCCGGCGGCATCGCGCATCGCCAGTTCGTAACGACCGCCGACCCTCAAATCCGAGGTGACCTCGGCGGTCCAGCCGGCGCCCGGAAAGAACCAGCGCCCCATCAGTTCGGGGCGCGTCCAGGCCTCGAACACCCGATCGCGCCGCGCGCTCAAGATCCGCTTTACTGACACTCCATCGCTCGGCATCGCCTACGTCTTCACCTCGAGCTGTCCGAGGAGCTGCTCGAGCGCGTCCAGTCGCCTGTTCCAGAGGCCGGCCAGCTCGGCCAGCACCTTGGCAGCGTCGCGGAGCGGCGCCGGCCCGAGCTTGCAGCGATGAACGCGTCCGCTGCGGGTCCTGCGCAGCAGGCGGGCGCGTTCGAGGACCTGAACGTGCTTCGAGACGGCCTCGAGCGACATGTCGAACGGAGCCGCGAGCTCGGTGATCGTCCGCTCCTGGCGCGCGATGCGGCGCAGGATCTGCCGCCGAACCGGATGGGCGAGGGCGGCGAAGACGTAATCGAGGTGGTCGGATCGAGATTCAACCATCGGGTTGAATAACTACCAGGGCGATAATCGAACTGTCAACCAATTAGTTGAGCGTTGAAGCGGTTGAGTCAGGTCCGTCGCAGAGGTTCGGCACCCAGGCAGACGTCACCGAACGCTCACAGAGGTAGCGCCCTTGGCTGCCATTTCATGGCAGGGTTGTTGGACGGCCCTAACCCCGAGGAGCTGACGATGGCGACGACCAAGCACAAACAGCAGGGCCACTTTGGCCGGGGTCTCTTTCGCTTTCTATCAGACTTGAAGACGCACAACGACCGCGACTGGTTCGCCGCGAACAAGGACCGCTTCGTGAGCGACGTCGAAGAGCCCATGCTCCGCTTCATCGCCGACCTCGACGGACGGCTCGCGAAGGTGAGCGCGCGGTTCGTCGCAGACCCCCGGCGTACGGGCGGCTCGCCGCACCGGAGGGCGAGGTGGCGGTGGGAGCGAAAAAAAAGTTCTGCCGCCGTGTCCAACTCGCCAGTCCTCGCGCGTCTGTTGGAGGTGCCGGCGACGCAGGCGGCGTATACAACCGTAGGAGAAAATGATGACAAACCAGAAATACCTGTTCCTCCACCGGAGCGCGCCCAGTCAGGAACAAAAGCCCAATCAGCAGCAGCCTTCCCCCGCGCAAATGCAGGAGATGTACGCCGCTTTCAACGCCTGGAAGGAGAAGTTCAAGGCCAACATCGTGGACATGGGCGACAAGCTCAAGCCGGGCGGTAAGATCGTGACGGCGTCGGGTGTGACCGACGGAGCGTTCGTCGAGGCCAAGGAGGTCGTGGGCGGGTTCATGATCGTCACCGCCGAGAGCTGGGAGCGCGCGATCGAGGTCGCGAAGGAAATGCCCATGATGATGCCCGGCGCGCGAATCGAGATCCGGGAGATGGCGGGCGCCTGAGCGACGATCCCGAACCAGAGGGCCGACCAGGACCGGCCGCAGCGCCGGGCCTGGTCGAGCATTTCTTCCGGCATGAGTACGGCCGACTGGTGGCCACGCTGACGCGCATGGCTGGGGTCCGGCACGTCGAGGTCGTGGAGGATGCGGTCCAGAGCGCGCTCATGAGCGCGCTCACGGCATGGACGGCCAAGGGTCTTCCCGAGGACCCCGGCGGCTGGCTTTACCGGGTGGCCCAAAACCGCCTGATCGGGGATCTGCGGCGGGAATCGGGTCGGCTCCGGCTACTCGAACGAACAGCTCACGACCTTGCCGAAGATAGCGATGGGCCCGCGCCACAGTATTTCGCGGGCGAGGTCCGGGACGATCTTCTGCGGATGATCTTCGTCTGCTGCGATGACGCCATCCCGCCAGAATCCAGGCTGGTCCTGGCGCTGAAAACGCTTTGCGGCTTCAGCACCGCGGAGATCGCGCTGCGGCTGTTCACGTCCGAAGCGAACGTGCACAAGCGGTTGGCGCGCGCGCGCGACCGGCTGCGCGAGCAGCCGCCCGATGTTGAGACGCCGCCGCTCGAGACACTGCGGTCCCGGCTACCCAGCGTGTACGGCGTGATCTACCTGCTCTTCAACGAGGGCTACCTCTCTGCGCACGCAGAGCGGGCGATCCGCCGCGAGCTGTGCGACGAGGCCATCCGGCTGGCCACGCTGCTGGCGGAGCACCCGGTGGGCGCAGGCCCGGAGACCTTCGCTCTGGTCGCCCTCATGCACTTCCACACGGCCAGGCTGGGGGCGCGCCTCGACGGGACGGGAGGCCTGCTGCTCCTCGAGGAGCAGGACCGGTCCCTTTGGGATCGCGAAAGGATCCAGCTTGGAGCGAAGTGGTTGGAACGGGCCGCCAGCGGAGAGCTGTTCTCCCGATTCCACGCCGAAGCCGGCATCGCCGCCGAGCATTGCTTTGCGCCCTCCTTTGCAGAGACCCGCTGGAAAGAGATCGCGGACCTCTACGCCATGCTGGAGAGCATCGCCCCGTCGCCGCTGAACACTCTGAACCGGGCGGTGGCCGTTGCCGAGTGGCAGGGGGTCGAGGCGGGGCTCGCCTTGCTGAGAGGTCTCGCGCCGCCCGCCTGGCTGGTCGGGTCTTACCTCTGGGACGCGGTACTGGGGGACCTGCACCGGCGAGCGGGAAACGCTGAGACCTCCCGGCACCACCGAGAGCGGGCCCTGGCCTCGGCGCCCACGGAAGCCGTGCGGCAGCTCCTCCAGCGCCGTCTAGCGTCCTAGAGACTGCGTTTATGTGCGTGCTCCAAAAAAGCCTTGAGTCGGGCGAGGTCTTTTCGGTTTGCCCGCCGCATCGCCGCTGCCATCAACGGGCCCACCACCTTTGAAAATCCCTTCGGCTCGCCCCGATTCCGGAGCGTCATCTTCGTCTGGCCATCGCCGTGACGCTCCCAGGTGTAGGTCGTCTCCATGGGAAACGGGCCCTCGGCGGTGCGCATCACCAGCCGCTGTCCGGGCGCGAGCTCCACGATCTCGTACGTGTACGCGAGGCGCCGCCCGAGGAAATGGGCGACAAACGCGACCCGAGATCCGACCGCGAGCGGTGGCGGCGTCTTCCATTCGACGGCCTTGATGTTGACGTACCACTCGGGTGCGTTCGATGGGTCTATTGCATAGGCCGCCACCCGATCGCACGGGCGATCGATCACGATGTCGGTGAGTACATCGACGGCCATCCCGGTTTCCCCATGATATTCCTCGCGCCAGACGGTGTCACCGCGGCTTTCACCACTCCCTCCGATCGTCGCGCATGCCACTATAAAAGCGAAAACGGATACGTGATCACCTGGCTCATGTTCGACGCCGGGAACTGCAGGCCGCCCACGACGCCCTTGATGCAGCCGGTGAGCCCGCCCTTGTGCAAGATGACGGGCGCCTCGACCTGCACGCCCCTCACGGCGCCCGTGCGCTGGATGCGGAACCTCACGGTGACGCGGCCCGGGACGAAGGTGTACTCGTCGGGCCGCGCGCGCGTGACGCAACGGAGCACGGCGTCCTCCTTCGTGCGGAAGCGCGCGTCGATCTCGTCCTCCGACAGCTCGCGCCCGCCGGAGTCTTTCGAAAAGTCGAGGCGCACGGCCTCGGGCCGCGACAGATCCTCGCCCTGCCATATGAGCTTGAGGTCGGCGGCGCGTAGCTTGACGGGTTCGGGCTCGTCGATGAGCTGACGCCGCACGCCGCTGGGGGCCGGCGCCGGTGACGAGAGCGCGCCGAACACCTCCCAAGGCAGCGCTTCTGTCGTCGAGGAGCCGCCCGGCGCAAGCGGGGCGCGGTCCTCGGGCGGCGGGGCCAAGGCCGGGGACGTGCCGTCGCCCATAGGCGCTTCGCCCGACGGCGCCGACGCAACGAAGACCTCGTTGCGCGCGAGGCGCCGCACACCGCGCCGCCGCCGCCGCCGCCGCTCCTTGCCCTCCCTGGCGGGCTCTCTGGCGACAGCGGCGACCGGCGCGCTAGGCGCCTGGAGGGACTGCCGCCAGTAGAGGATGCCGCCCAGGCCCGCGGCGGCGAAGACGAGCAGCAGCAAGAATCCTTTCAATGTCCTGGAGCGAGCCTAACCGAGGTGATTGAGCAAGGCGAGGAGCAGGGAATGCGACTGGCGCATGAGAGCGGGGCCTCTTACCGCGCCACCTCGAAGTGACCCATCATCCCCGCTGCGTGGTGCTCGAGGATATGGCAATGGTACATCCACTGGCCGGGGCGATCGTCGGGGCGAAGGCGATCGTCACGCGCCCCTTACAACCACCGGCGCAGGCACTCAGCTCTGGACTACGTCAGCCCAGCCGATGACACAGCGGGCGATCGTTCGTCGCAGTGAAATCAGCGGGCCTATGATCAGCGAGGCGCGTCCGGCGCGTGGCCCGTGGAGCAAGGCGGCATTTTTTCTGGCCCATTCGCGCGGAAACCGTTCACCCTTGGTGCATGCTGGACCTCAAGCACATGATCTCCCGGCGGTCTTCTTACGGTCGTCGCGTGGTTTTCTCGATTCTGTGCGCGGCGCTGGTCGGCGCCTGCAGCTCGGCTGGTCAGGGCCCGGGGCCTGCAGGGACCGGAGGCGCAGCGGGCTCACCGGCTGGAACCGGTGGCATCGGCCCTGTCCCCGGTAGCGGCGGCAGCGGCGGTGCCGTGGGCAGTGGAGGCACCACCGGTAGCCCGGACGCTTCCGACGACCGTCCGGACGTCGACGCGGCCGACGCAGCACCCGGAGACGCTGCGGACGCGGGCGGGAACGACCTGGCCCTCGACGTCCCTCACGACGTGGCGGGAGACGGCCCGTCGGCAGGGCGGCAAGTGGCCCGGCCCGTCGGCAGCACGGCGGCGGCCATTGGCTACCATGAATATTTACCGCCCGGATACGGTGACGGCACCAGACGCCCGGTGTTGTTTTTCTTTCACGGTGTCGGCGAAAATGGAAACGGCGCCGGCGACCTGTCCCGCGTGACCGCGAATGGGCCGCCCAAACTGATCGCCGCGAATCAATGGCCGGCCAGCCGGCCGTTCATTGTGTTGTCACCGCAACATCGGCCGATCAACGGTACGCCCGATCCGGTCTACATCGGCTACGACTGCTGGACGCCCGCCGAGATCCACGACTTCGTCGCCTTTGCCTTGACCACCTATCAGATCGATCCCCACCGCATCTACCTGACTGGGCTCAGCTGCGGCGCCATGGGAAGCGCGAATTACTTCAAACAGTACGGCGCCGCGCAAGGCGTGGCGGCGGCCGCCCTGATCTCGGGCAACGCGAACATCTTCTGGCCCACGCCAGGCTGCGCGCTGGTCGGGGACATGGGCTTGTGGGCCTTTCACGGAGACGCCGACACCGCCGTGCCGATCGGCGGCGACAACATGGCCCTGGCACGCCTGACCGCCTGTCCGCAACCGCGCAAGGACGTCAAGTACACGGTCTACCCGGGCGGCGGCCACGATGTCTGGACGCGAACGTATGATCTCAGCGCCGGCAATGACGTCTACGCTTGGCTGCTGGGGTTCAGCCGCTGAGAGGGAGAGGCCTGGCTCGGCGTTCACGAGTGTGTATACTTAGGCGTATGCCGCGAATGCAGGTTTACTTGCCCACGGATCTCTACGAGGCCGTGAAAGAGCGCCACCTGCCGGCGTCCGAGCTCTTGCAGAAGGCGGTACGGAGCGAGGTCAGAAGGCGAGAGCTTGAGGCCGCCAGCCGCAAGTACACGGCGGAGCTCGCGGCCGAGGTGGGCCAGCCCAGCCCTCGACAGCGCGCGCGCGCTGCTGTCGTCGCGCGGCGCATCGCTGGACGCCAGCAACGAAAAGCCGGTTAGCTTCCGTTGTTGGTCCTCGATTCGGGCGCGGTCACGCGCCTCGCCGAACGCTCGCGAGACGCCCTCGCACTGATTGTTGCGCTGAGGGGCGAGGGACTATGGCCACCGATAGTCCCGGCCGTCGTGCTGGTCGAATGCCTTCAAGGACATGCTGGACGTGACGCCAACGAGAATCGATTGCTCAAGACCTGCGACGTCGCGGCGGCCATTCCCGAGGCGCTTGCTCGCCGAGCGGCGCTCTTGCGCCGGCGCGCTTGCCGCGGATCTGCCGTCGACGCACTCGTGGTCGCGTTCGCCGAACCAGACGGGACGGTGCTGACCTCCGATCCCGGCGACCTGGAAGCGCTCGCGTCCCACGCGAACGGTGTGGCCATCGTGACTATCTGACGGTCGGACCGGGGCACCTTGCCCGCCGCCCTGAACCGATACGCCGCCAAGGTCGACGTGTTCGTGAACGACTTCGTCCCCCGTTAGCGTTAGCAGTTGCCGCCATCGCCAGCATCACGAGCAGCGTCGTGGATCTGAGCCTGCTGCGCCGCGTCTCCCCTCGTCTCCCCGCGTGGCCCGCCCGCAACTTTGTCGACGCGCCACCGATGCCTGTCAGAACCCGAGCCCCATCAATGATCACCCCCAAACCAGCACACCTACGATCAGGAGTTCAACCATCGTGAGCCCCATAAAGAAGATGATTCACGCCCTGACCAGCCCGCAATCAGACGCCAACGCAGAACTGGTGTTCACGGCGCACGCGTTCCTCTCCGTCGCCCTCGGAACCTACGTTTGGATAAAGCTGGATCTTTCCGCCGCCGCCTCCGCTGCGCTGGCAGCCTGTCTGTTTACCCTCCTCTTGCTGAGCTTTCTAAACGTGTACACCACCATCGCGGCCACAGCCGTCGGCAGTCTGACCTCCGGCGCAATCGGCGCCCTCATCGGAGCATCCGTCGGACTGCCCTACGGCGGCGCCTGGCTAGGCGCCCTTCTAATCGGTGGAGCATTCAGCGCCCTGGCCTTCAGCGCCTACCGCCAGCTGGCGCTGCTGATCCGGTCGGCAACCCTGGAGGAGTAGGCGCCTTGGCGTCCCGGACGCGAATCGCTAAACCAAGCGGGACGCGTGTTTGTCGGTCTGGACCCACTTCATGAAGCTCAACCTAAAACTCGCGGCGACCTGGGCGGCATAAATCACTTGTAAGGTCCGTGCGGACCGGTGCACAGAGCGGGCGATGGAGATCGCGATGTCCCGGCCAACGATTCGACGCGCACGCCTGCTGCTGGCGCCAGTTCTGCTTGTCGCTTGCACCGCCTCGGTCCCGAATGGGTCGCTGGGCGGCGCCGATGGCGGCGTAAAGGCAGGGGGTGGCGCCACGGCGGGAGCTGGGGGCAGCGGCGGAACGGCCGCGGACGGCGCGACGGCGAACGGCGGCACCAGCGGCGACAGCGGGCAACCGCCGGTGCCGCATCCGCTGGCGATCGCGCCGAAGGAACTGGCCACGCGCCTGGCGAAGTTCCTCTGGGGTGGCGCGCCGGACGCCGCGCTGTTGCAGCGCGCTGCCGGCGTCAAGAACCGCGAGGACGTGGGCCCGCTGGCCCTGGAGATGCTGACCGATCAGCGCGCGCGTGTGGGCGTGGCGGCATTCTATCGATGGTGGTTGGAACTGGACGACGTCGCCAGCGCGATGCCCGATCCGAAGAACTATCCAGACGTGCCGGCCGCAGCTTTCGCCGACGCCGCGCGATCGACGGAGACGTTCGCCGTCGACGTCACCCTGAATGGCGACGGATCGTTTCGAACCTTGATGACCGCGTCGTTCGCCTACGCCAACAATCGACTGGCCGCTCTGTATGGCATCGCCGGCGGCGTTGGCGCCAACCTACAAAAGGTCGACCTGGATCCGAAGGAACGAGCCGGGATTCTCACTCAGCTGGCGATGCTGATGAACTCGGACTTCGACGGGTACGTGAACGATACGGATCCGCCGTTGCGCGGGCGGCGAATTCGCGATCGGTTTTATTGCGACCCGCTTCTCCCCCTGGTGGGCATCAGCGCGCTACCGGCCGCGGCGCCGCAAGACTCGAACCGGCAGTTTTTCGCGGACCTGACCTCCGGCCACTCGACGCGGCTGTCGGCGTCGCTTGGCGCTCGGTGTCCCATTTGCCACTAGGGTCACGAGCTGAACATGCTGGGATTCGCCTTCGAAGGGCTCGACGGCGTCGGGCGCCGTCGGACGACGGACCGTCGCGGTCACCCCGTCGACGTCAGCGGCCTCAAGATCCGGAACGACGCGGGCGACGAAGTGACATTCAACGGTCCGAAGGAGCTGGCCGCCGTTCTGACCGACATCAGCGTGGTTCAGCGGTGCGTGGGCCAGAAATGGCTGACCTTCGCCCTGCAACAGGCGCTGCCCGGCGGGGGCGATGCTGTCCCGACGAATGACGGACAGCTCGACGGCGTTCAGGCGGCCTTCAAGGCGTCTGGCCTGGACATCCGCGCCTTGATAGCGGCCGTGGTCCAGACCCAGGCCTTCCTGGCGTCGGCAGGCGGCAATCCCGACGGTGGCGCCGACGCGGGCGCCGGTGACGCGAGCACGGATATCGGGCCGTTGCCGGAGGGCTGTGCGATGGCGCCGACCATCCTGGTCGCCTGCACAGGCTGCCACAACGCCCAGGCCGCGCCGGCGTTCGGTGGGCTGGACATGGCCACCCCCGGTTGGGAAAAGAAACTGGTCGGCGCCCCGCCAGCGGCCGGCGCGCCAGGAACCAACGCGTGTAACAAGAGCCTGAACTACCTGAACCGGACCCAACCAGCGACGGGTCTGTTCCTGGACAAGCTGAAGGCGACGCCCCCCTGCGGCGCCCAGATGCCTCTGGCAACGGTCGCCGCGCCGTTGTCCGCCACCGAAATGGCCTGCGTCCAGAAATGGGCGAACAACGTCGTTGCCGGAGGAACGGGTCAGTGACCCGGGGGCTGCGGTCAGCGGGGCGAGGCGCCGCGGCAGCCCGTCGCGACCCGCGCCAGCCGGTCATTCTCGAGGTCAGCAGGCGCAGTAGCCGATTCGGGCCCAGGTCGTAGACCCATTCGTCACGGGCACGCCTCCGCCGAGCCGGTGATTCCCGGCCCCCGAGTCGCCGACTGCAGCCGCCGGAGCGTCGAAAGACGCCAGTCGTCGCGTACCGTCGTCCAGTCGTCATTGAGGAGGCCGTAGGGTTCGGGGTCGCCGCTGGCCTTGGGTCCGCCGTTGATCGCCCAGTAGGCCCAGTCGACATCGGCTTCGTGCAGGTAGGCCGCGAGGTTGGTCAGCCATTTCGGATCCGACGACGCGCTGTCGCCGAACTCACCGAGCCAAACCGGCGCGGTGAACGGCCGCGCGGGCTCGGTCAAGTAGCCCCATTGCTTTTGGCTCGCGGCGCTCAGCTGTTTCGCGTCCATCGTCTCGTAGGTGCCACCCAGGCCGGGAATGGCGGGCAAGCCTGGTCGGAAGAAACCGTATTGATGCGCCGAGTACACCAGCTTCTTGGGCGTCTTGAGGACGATCGGGTTGCCATCGACGGCCGTCAGATCCTCGGCCGAGTTCAGCCCCTCGACGATGATGAGCCAGCCGGGGGTCATGGAGGCAATGCGATCGCCAGCGCGCGTCGCGGCGGCGCGCCAGTCATTCGCGTCACCGCCGCCCCAGTTCGGCACGCGAGGCAAAAGGCCGGTCACCGGTTTGGCGATCCGGATCTCGTTGCGCAAGTCGGCTCCCACGACGCGGGGATTGTCCGCGTAACGTCGCGCCATGAATTCCCAGTCGGCAATCCACTGTTCTTCGCTGTACTCCTTCGTGTACCAAAGGCCGTCGTCGTCGTAGTTGCAACACCACATCGCGTGCGTGGAATGATTGTTGAGAACGATCAGCAGTCCCGCGCGCGCGAGCGCCTCGACGGTGGCATCGAAGATCGCGATGGCCGTCTTGCCTCGCAGCGTGGGGTTTGCCGCGACCGCGTCCGTGACGGCCGCCGTCGAATGCAACATCTCGTTCGAGAACGGCAGCCGGACAGCATTGAACCCAAGCTCTCGAATCTTGCCGGCGACACTGGCCAGGGACACCTTGTCCAGTCCGCCGACCACCAACTTGACATCGTTGGCCCCGTACCAGTTCACGCCGGCGAGCTTCACGCGGCGACCCTGGGCGTCCACGATCCAGCGCCCGCATGTTGAGAGCGGCAGGGCCTCGTCGGCGACGCCCCCGGCAGTCACGACGTCGTGCGAGGCATCCTCCGTGGTGGCGTCTCGTGAGATCGCCGCGGCATCGACGGACGCGGCATCGACGGGCGCGGCATCGACGGACGCGGCATCGGCCCATTGTCCTGGCGCATCGGGCGAGCCAGGCCGTGGTCCTGCAGGCGTCGCCACCTGGGTACACCCGATGAGCATCGACGACAGCACCAGAACCTCGCGGCGCGCCAGCGCTCGTGCGTTGCGCTTCACCGAAGTGTCCTCAAGGGCAGGATGGTGGCTCACAGTTGACCAAAATTCAATAGTCGCGGACGGGCGAGAGCCGCCTGGACCAGCGACGCTGGCCGCCGTGGTCGGCGCCCCGGCCAGGCGGACAACAGGATCGCGAGAGGCCGCCTCGTGAGAAGATGATGGGCCACAAGACATTTGTTCCAAGCAGTGACGGATTCGGACTTTGGCGGGAATACCTAAGGACACAGTGGCAGCAAAACGCCGCGAGGAGGACGTCGCGGCGTCGCCGCCGGCGGTCCTGGTCAAGCAGGTATTCTCTGAGCACGCCGACTTTGTCTGGCGTTCGTTGCGGCGTCTCGGCGTCGCGTCGGCGGACGTTGACGACGCGCTTCAGGAAGTGTTCTTGGTCGTCTTCCGTCGCATCACCGAGTACGAAGACCGGGGATTGATGCGCCCGTGGCTATTCACAATCAGCCGTCAGGTCGCGAGCCATTACCATCGGGGGAACAAGCGGACCGAGACGCGACACCAAGGTCTGGTGTTTGACACCAGCGGAACGGACGTCGAGGAAGCCTTGGCCCGTCGGGAGGCCGAGGAGGTCGTGCGTTCGTTCCTCGACGAGCTCGATGAGTCTCAGCGAATGGTGTTTTATCTGTCGGATATCGAAGGCATGACGGCCCCGGAGATCGCGGAGGCGCTCGGGGTCAACTTAAACACTGTTTATGCTCGCATCCGCCTGGCTCGCAAACGGTTC
>DASRQT010000029.1:0-5013 GCA_035696485.1 Polyangia bacterium
GAAGGGCTCGGCGTCCCGCGGGCCCCGCAGCCTCCCAGTGGTCAGATCGAAGCCGGCAAGCTGAGCAAGGTCCCCAAGCAGACCAAGTTCGTCGAGGCGGAGTATCCCAAGGCAGCAGTGGAAAAAGGAATCGAGGCCGAGGTCCTGCTGCTGCTGGACATCAACGCCCAGGGGAAGATCGATGCGGTCGGGATCGCCCAGCCGGCCGAGCCGCCGGGGATGGGCTTTGACGAGGCGGCCCTCGCGGCGGCGCAGCAGTTCGAGTTCGAGCCGGCCGAGATGGCCGGCAAGCCGATCGCGGTGCAGCTCCAGTACAAGTACAAGTTCAAGCTGAAGGCGAAGGCGGAGGCGGAGGCGCCGGCTCCGGCAACACCGCCAGTAGCAGCGGGGGCGCCGGCCCCCGGCGTCGTGGCGCGCGCGCCCGTGAAACTGGTGCGCGGGCCGGTGGCGAACTTCACCGGCATCCTGCGCGAGCGCGGCACGCGGCTGCCGTTGCCCGGCGTCGTGGTGACGGTGTTCCGCGACGACGGCGAGAAGCCGGTCGGCTTCGAGGCCCCCGCCGACGCCGAGGGGAAGTTTCGCTTCTACGACCTCGGCCCCGGCGACTGGAAGATCCTGGTCGAGCCGCCGGGGTTCTTCCCCTTCCGCACGACAGAGACCATCGCCGCCAACGAAGGTATCGACGTCACCTACTACGTCGAGCGCGGGTCGTATAACCCGTTCGACGTCACCGTCACGGCGACGCGGCCGCGCAAGGAGGTCAGCCGCACCGTCATCGCCGCCAAGGAGATCGACAAGATCCCCGGGACCTCGGGCGATCCGCTGGCGGTGGTGCAGAACTTCGCCGGCGTGGCGCGCGTCCCCTTCAACGGCATCATCATCGTGCGCGGCGCCGCCCCCGAGGACACGCAGATCTTCGTGGACGGCGCCACGGTGCCGCTGATTTACCACTTCGGCGGGCTGCGCAGCGTGATTCCGATCGGGATCCTGGACAGCATCGAGTTTTATCCCGGCAACTTCTCCCCCGCCTACGGGCGCGCCATCGGCGGCGTCATCGACGTGCAGATCAAGAAGCTGCAGCCGAAGAAGGTCGGCGGCTACGTCGACTTCAACCTGTTCGACGGCGGATTTTTCCTGGAGTCCCCGCTGGGGGACAAGGGGGGGATCGCCATCGCGGCCCGCCGCAGCTGGATCGACGCCATCATTCTGGCCACGGTGCCCGACAACGCCGGCGTGAACTTCCTGACCGCGCCCCGCTATTACGACTACCAGCTGGTGGCGAACTACCGGCCGGCGCCGGCCCACGATCTGCGCCTGCTGGTGTTCGGTTCGGACGACCGCCTCGCGCTGCTGTTCTCCAACCCGGCCGACTTCGCGCCCGAGTCGGGGGCCAACACCTTCTCGGCCTCGACCACCTTCGTGCGCTCGCTGGCGACGTACAAATACATCCCGAACCAGCAGCTCGAGAACACGCTCAAGGTGTCGCAGGGGTTCGACTGGCAGGACTTCAACGCCGGCAACCTGTTCTTCAAGCTGAAGATCAACGCCGCCCAGCTACGCGACACCTTCCGCTACAAGTTCGGCGAACGCTTTACGTTGGTCGCGGGGACCGACCTCTTGCTCTCCAGCTCCGACATCAACGTCAGCTTGCCGGCGCCGCCGAAAGAGGGCGAGCCGCCGGGTCCCTTCGACGCGACCAAGCTGCTCACCACCAACCTCACGGGGCAGATCTACTTCTCGCCGTCGCTGTTCACCGAGGTCGAGTGGAAGCCGGTCCCCAGGCTGCTCCTGCTACCCGGCCTTCGTTTCGATCACTTCACGCGCATCAACCAGAGCCTGATCCAGCCGCGCTTCACCGGCCGCCTGCAGCTGGGGGAGCGGGTGACCGTCAAGGGGGGCGCCGGCCTGTTCGTCCAGGAGCCGTTCTTCGACGAGACCAACCCCTCCTTCGGTAACCCGAACCTCAAGGCCGAGAAGGCGCTGCACTACTCGGCCGGCGTCGAGTTCAAACCGCGCCTGCACATCACCCTGGACGCCACCGGTTTCTACAAGGACCTGTGGAGCCTGGTCAGCCAGACGACCGCGCTGGGACCGGACGGCAAGGCGCTGCGCTACGACAACGGCGGCAGGGGGCGTGTCTATGGCCTCGAGCTGGTGGCCCGCCACGAGTTCAACAACAATATGGCTGGCTGGGTGGCGTACACGCTGATGAAGTCACAGCGCCAGGATTCGGGGTCGGACCGCTACCGGCTGTTCGACTTCGACCAGACCCATATCTTGACCATCGTCGGCACCTACCTGCTGCGGCGCAACTGGCAGGTCGGCGGACGTTTCAGGCTGGTCAGCGGTAACCCGATCACGCCGGTGACCGGCAGCGTCTACAACGCCAGTCAAGACCGCTACGATCCGACCTACGGCGCGATCAATTCGTCGCGCAATCCGCTGTTCCACCAGCTGGACATTCGTGTGGACAAGCGCTGGGTCTACCAGAGCTGGATGCTGAACCTGTACATGGAGCTGCAGAACGTCTACAGCCAGAGGAACGCCGAGGGCGTCTCCTACAACTACGACTTCAGCAAGAAGCAGCGCCAGACCGGGTTGCCGCTGCTCCCGGTGCTGGGCGTTCGGGCGGAGTTTTGAGGAACGTCATGCGATCGCGACGACGACAACTGTTGGCGACCCTGGCTTTGGCGGTGGCGCTGCTGGCGTCGGCGGCTTTGCCTGCGCGCGCGCAAGGGTCGGCGCCGTCGGCGCCGTCGTTGCTGGAGCTCCCGCGCCGCCGTCAGGGTTACTACCTCGCCCTGGGGCTGGCGGGGCTGGGCACACAGACCTGGGATCACGGCAAGTCGCTGGGCGTCTGGCCGGGCAGCGCGTTCCGTTTTCGCATGGGGCAACTGCTGACCCGCCGGTTCGGCCTGGGCCTGCAGATCGATTCGGGCAGCGCCGCCAAGGGCGACGACCGCGCCACAGTGGTGGGCGTCTCGCTGGCCGCGCAGTGGGAACTGTTCAACAACTTCGCGCTGCACGCCGGCACCGGGTTGGGGGTGGTCAGCCTGTCCAACGTCAACGAACCGAACGCCGACCTGCGCGGCGGCTACGGGGCCGGGTATTTCCTGGGCGCCACGTACGACTGGTTCCCGTCGGCGGGGCGGCGAAGCGGCGGCTGGGCGCTCTGCCCCTTCATCCAGGCGCGCTTTATCCCGACCGAGAACGTGAAAACCCTGGCCACCACCTTCGGGATCGAGGTGACCTACTGGACCGGCTTGCCCGACAATCAGCTGCAGCTGCCGGAATCCGAAGCGTACAAGCGCCGTTAGCGGCGCGCCCCCGACCATGACCACATCGAAAAACTCGCCCGCGAAAGAAGAGCTGAAGGTGCTGGCGCGCAATCGGCGGGCGCGGCACGTGTACCACGTCGACGAGGTCATCGAGGCCGGCGTGGTGCTGGCCGGGTCGGAGGTGAAGTCGATTCGGGACGGCAAGGTGACGCTGGTCGATGCCTTCGCCGACATTGACCGGGGCGAGGCCTGGCTGCACCAGGTCGACATCGGGGCCTACGCCTTCGCGCACGGGCGAAACCACGAGCCGCGGCGCAAACGCAAGCTGCTGCTGCACCGGCGCGAGATCGACCGCCTGGCCGGGAAAATTCGCGAGAAGGGATATACGCTGGTGCCGCTGTCGCTGTACGAAAAGCGCGGGCGGGTCAAGGCCGAGCTGGCGCTGGTGCATGGCAAGCAGCAGTGGGACAAGCGGGAGGACGCGAAGAAACGTGAAAGTCAGCGCGATATCGACCGGGCGATGTCGGTTCGACGCCGCTGAGCACCGGCGCGGGCGGCGCCCGTGACGCGTCAAGAATTCGGGAATTTTCCTGCCTGATTTTGACGTTCCAGGCGTCCCCGCGCCGTGGTTTTGCTTGCGGCGTCCGGCGCGCTAGAGTCCGCGCATGAAGCTGTTTCGTACCCGCGGTGGCGTGGTCGTCGAACAAGACCAGCGCTATTTTTCCATCTCCACGGCCTGGGACGACATTTTCCGTGCGTCGGATCCTCCGGCCCTGATCTCGGCGGCGGTGAAAGCGGCGGGGCAGGGGGCGGCCGCCCTCGACCCGCGCGAGATCCTGGCACCGACCAGCCGGCAAGAGGTGTGGGCGTCGGGCGTGACCTACTATCGCAGCCGCGACGCGCGCATGGAGGAATCCGTTGTCGCCGGCGGCGGCGATTTCTACGCGCGCGTCTACGAGGCCGAGCGCCCGGAGCTGTTCTTCAAGGCCAGCCCCTTCCGCGTCGTCGGCCCCGGCCAGCCGGTGCGCTGCCGGCGCGACGCGCGCTGGAACGTCCCCGAGCCTGAATTGACCTTGGCGGTGAACGCCGCGGGAAAGATCTTCGGCTATACCGTCGGCAACGACATGAGCGCGCGCGATATCGAGGGCGAAAACCCGCTGTACCTGCCGCAGGCCAAGACCTACGACGGCTCATGTGCGTTGGGCCCGTGCGTGCTGGTGCCACCCTCGCCGCTGGGGAAAACCACCGCCATCAAGCTGGAGATCGTGCGCGACGGGAGCACCGTGTTCGCGGGCGACACCACGCTGGCGCAGCTCAAGCGCGAACCGGATCTGCTGGTCTCTTTCCTGACCCGCGAAACCAGCTTCCCCGACGGGGTTTTCCTCATGACCGGGACGGGAATCGTGCCCGCCAACGATTTCACGCTGCGCGCGGGCGACGAGATTCGCATCGACATCACCGACATCGGCCGCCTGGTCAACGTGGTGGCGCCGCTATGACCGTCGCCGCGCGCGACAGCCGCTGTCACTGACCATGGGGGATCTGGACGCCGACGATCGCTCCGTCTACGAGGTTCGCACCAAGGCGCCCGGTCCCGCCGGTGCGCTGCCCATCACCGCCGACGACCTGATCAGGCGCCCTAGCGGCGATCTGTTCGGCTTCACCCAGGACGTCGGCATGGGCTGGGAACCATCGGAGCTGGGCCGCCCGGAGGTCCTGCTGCTGGGAACGGCCG
>DASRQT010000030.1:0-15578 GCA_035696485.1 Polyangia bacterium
GGCGGATAGTCCGCACGTCGTTACTTCCGCGCTGGACGTCGTGGGCGCAACACTGACCATCGAGCCCTGCGCGGTGGTTCGCGTCAAGGAGGGGTTCACGATCAGCTTCGGAGGTGGAAACCCGGGGGATCCGGCCGCCAAGCTCGTGGCACATGGCACCTTCGACGGCACCACGCGACGGCCGGTGATCGTCACCTCGGACGACGAAACCAAGTACTGGGGCACGCTGGCGTTCGCAAAGACGGGCAGCGCGGACCTCGAACAGGTCATCCTCCGCCACGCGGGCAACCCGAGCACGATCGCGCAAAACCTTGGTGGCGCGCTCATGATCATGGGCGACAGCAACGGCAAGGCTCCCACGCCCACCGTCCGCGCCAAGAGTCTGCTCATCGACGGGTCGGCGAGCCTTGGAATCAACATCCAGCGTTCAGGTGGCTTCACGCCCGACTCGGAGGACGTCAGCGTCCAGAACTCGGGGAACCGTTCTCCAATGGCGAATCCCGACACGACGTACCCCGTCTACGTCCAGACGCCGTCGGTCCAGACGATTCCCCCCGGGAGCTACGCCGGCAATCTCAGGGACGCGATCCTCGTCCACAACCCAAGCAATCTGGATGGGGACGAGACATTCCACGACCGCGGCGTCCCCTACCGCATTCGCGATGGGTTCTCGATCTCGCCGTCGAAATCGGTCGCCGATGGCGGCCTGGCCACGCTCACCATCGACCCGGGGGTAACTCTCAAACTTCTCAAGGCTCCCGGCAATGACTGGGGGATCGGCCTGGGCGCGTCCAATGGTGACTTGCAAGAAAACATCTGGGCGACCCGACTCATCGCCGCCGGCACGTCGGACAAGCCCATTCTCATTACCTCCGACGCGGATGTCCCCGCGCCGGGGGACTGGTCTGGCATTCATTGGCATGGCGGGCCGGCAACGGGGAACGTGATGAACCACGTCACCGTCGACTACGCCGGCGGCAGATCGCTCACCGAACGATTTGGATGCGGCCCGGTCAGCAATGACGCAGCATTGATCTTCGCGAACTGGAATCCGAGGGAGACGTTCATCCACAGCTGCACCTTCGCGCACTCGCGCGGCGGCGCCATCGTCAGCGGCTGGCACTCCGATTCGGGACCGAACTTGCGATCGGACAATATGTTCCTTGACATCGCGATCGCGTGCGAGGTGTCAGAGCCCGTTCCGACGGCAGGCTGTCCCGACAGCGAGCTCTGCTACTAGGCGCCCACCTTGACACACCCCGGGCACGAGAGCCCTCAAGCCGCTGTTAGTCCATCGTTTTTGGCTTCAGGGCAGGGATCGCGCGCCGCCGTGAAAGGTTTCTCCAGCGCCGTGAGACCATACAGGGAGTGAGCCTGCGCACCTCCATATCGGTCATGGCCACGGTTCTGGCTGGCGTGGGCTGCTCCGGACGCATCGGCTCCATCGGCGGTGGCGACGGCGAAGGCGGATCCGGCCCGGGCTCGGGGACGCCCGTGATTTCCCGGGCAAGCAAGCCGGCGGCGCCCCTGCGGCGCCTGTCGCGCCTGCAGTACAACAACACCGTCCGCGATCTGCTCGGCGACACGACCAGGCCCGCCGAAGGATTCCAGGCCGAGGAAGTGCTGGGCACCTTCTCCGGCAGCGCCGCGCTGGCGCGCGTCTCGCCCATCGCCGCCGACCAATATCGTACTGCGGCGGAGACGCTCTCTGCCGCGGCGGTGAAGAACCTGTCGGCCCTGATCTCCTGCAAGCCCACGGACGCCACGACCGAAGAGGCCTGCGCCAAGACGTTCATCATCGATTTCGGGTTGCGCGCCTACCGTCGGCCGCTCGCCGCCGACGAGGTCACCGGCAAGCTCGAGGTCTTCCGCAAGGTGCGCGCCCTGGGTGACTTCAGCTTCGGCATCCAGGGCGTCATCGCGGCGCTGCTTCAGTCGCCGCATTTTCTCTACCGGCCAGAGCTGCCGGCGCCCGGGTCGGCGGTGGGAAGCGTGGTGCCCCTGCCGCCGTATCAGCTCGCGTCGCGGCTGTCGTATTTCCTGCTGAACACCATGCCGGACCAGGAGCTCTTCGCGGCGGCCAAGGCGAACAGGTTGACGTCGATCGAGGATATCGAGACCCAGGCGCGTCGCTTGTTGAAGGACCCGCGGGCGCGCGAGTCGGTCGGACAATTTTTCGGCGAGTGGCTGATCCTCGGCGCGCTCGACGACATGAGCAAGGACGCCACACTGTTTCCCGACTTCAACGACACCCTCAAGGCGGCGATGAAGGAGGAGACTCTCCGGTTCGCGACCGCGACGGTGCTCGACGGCGATGCCCGCCTGGACACGCTGCTGACGTCCTCGCAGTCCTTCATCAACGCGCCGCTGGGCAAGCTCTATGGCGTCACCGCGGGCGCCGACTACGGTCGCGTGACCTTCGACCCGCTACAGCGATCAGGGCTTCTGACCCAGGCCAGCTTGCTCACGCGTACCGCCCACGACGACAGCAACTCGCCCACCCGTCGAGGCAAGTTCGTTCGCGAAGCGTTCATGTGCCAGTCGCCGCCGCCCCCGCCGCCGGGCATCCCGGGGCTGCCGTCGGTGAAGACCGGTCAAACCGCTCGCGAGCGCTACCAGCAACACGTCGCCAATGCGACCTGCGCCGCTTGCCACACGATGATGGATCCGATCGGCTTTGGGTTCTCGAACTACGACCCGATCGGAAGGTATCAGACGATGGAGGGCGGCAGGCCGGTGGATGCCTCGGGCGAGATCGTGCAGAGCAAGGACCTGGACGGCCCATTCAACGGCGTCGTCGAGCTGTCCAGGCGGCTGGCCGGCAGCGACAACGTGCGTGCGTGCCTGACCGCGCAATGGTTCCGGTATGCGCTCGGACGCACCGAGGACTCCGGAGACGCCGCGTCCATCCAGGGTGCGGAGGGCGCATTCTCGCCCGCCGGGGACCTGCGCGAGCTGGTTATCGCGACGACGAAGTCCGATTCGTTCCGCTCGCGCGTGGTGGAGGTGCCCTGATGAGCTCGCGCGCGGTGACACGACGATCGGTGCTGGCGGGCTGTGCGGCGCTGCCCGTGCTGGCGGGGATCTTCCACCCCGTCCGCCGCGCCGCCATGGCCGCCGCCGTGCCCTCACCCAAGCGTCTCATCATCTTCGGCCACACCGAAGGCGCCTACCGCAAGTCATGGCTGCCCACCGGCGGCGAGACCGACTTCGTGCTGAGCGACGTGCTCAAACCGCTCGAGCCGTGGCGGTCCAGGCTCCTCGTCCTGGACGGGTTCTCCAACAAGGCCGGTACCAAGCACCTCGCCGGCGACACCCACGGCAAGGCCATCTCCGCCGCGCTGACCGGCAACACGGTCACCCAGCGTATCGAGCCGGTGTACATCGCGCCCTCCGAGAGCATCGACCAGTTCTTGGGGCCGAAGGTGCAAGGGCCCGCGCGCCTCGCCACGGCGGAGATCACCATCGGCACGAACTATTTCCAGAACAACGGCAACGGCAAGACCAATGCGCTGAGCTACCCCGTGGGCGGCGGCAACATGATGTTCGGCCCCGACATGCCGACGACGGCGTTCGATCGTCTCTTCGGCGGCGCGATGGGCGGCCCGACGGGCGGCCCGATGATCACGGGCAACGACCCCGCCGCGGAGAAGCTGCGCCTCTATCGACAAAGCGTCCTCGACTCCGTAACGAAGGATCTGTCCTCGATGCTGTCGCGGCTCGGGACCGAGGACGCCAAGAAGGTGCAGGGGCACCTCGACGCGATCCGAGACATCGAAAAACAAATTACGGCGCCCGCGCCGGCCGTCACCATCAACTGCAAGGCGCCCCAGCGGCCAGTCGATCCGGACATCAAGGACAGGAGCACGGTCCCCAAGGCGGTCAAGCTGCAGATCGATCTGATCGTGCAGGCGCTGGCGTGCGACGTGACCCGCGTGATCACGTTTTGTCCCAGCGATTCGGGCTTCACCTGCGGGGCTCCCTGGCTGGGCGAGTCGCGCGACATCCACCTCATCTCGCACGACAAGTACCCCGGGGCCGACTGGCCCGGCATCGCCGGAAAGCTGATGACCTGGATGTACCAGCAGCAGGCCTACCTCATGCAGCAGCTGGCGAGCATTCCGGAAGGAGATGGGACGTTGCTCGATCACACGCTGATCTACGCTCCCCACGAGTTTGGCGACGACAGCGGCCAGCACTCGTACGACAATCTGCTGCTGAGCCTGGCGGGCGACGCCGGTGGGTACCTGAAGACCGGGCGCTTCGTCACCATGAATGGCAAGGCGCACAACAACGTCCTGGTGACGATCGCCAACGCCATGGGCGTCGCGGTCAAGACGTTCGGCGACGCGACGCTGTGCGACGGTGGCCCTGTCCCGGGGTTGCTCGCCTAGCGACGCCGCCGGCCGCGACGCACGACGATCAGCGCGGCCACCGCAAACAGCCAGGCGACCTCGCCGGGCGACGTTTGGTCCATGCGGCAGCTACATCCACCGCCCGCCGTGCCCGTGGGCTGCTCGTGACCCACGCCCCCGCCGGTGCCGCCACCGGTGCCAGACGTTCCGCCTGTGCCGGCTCCGCCTGTGCCCATGGAGGCCATGCCACCGGCTCCGCCCGACCCAGACGCTTGTCCGCCCGCCGCGCCGGAGTCCGCGCCGCCAGGTGTTCCGCCGTCGGAGGGCGGGCTCACCACAATCGGCGGCACGATCATGCCCATACCGTCCTCGCCGATGCGCACGGTGCTGTTCGCGGCCACCGCGCTCTGCCTGACCTCCTTGTTCGACGGATAGAAGTGCACCACGACGTCCACGCTCGCGCGCGAGCCCAGCCCGAAGTGCCGTTCGGTGTCAGCGAAGCTGTAGTAGTTCTGCTGCACCTGCTTGGCGCGGATGATGACCTCGTCGTACCAGAGCAGCTTGGTCGTGCCCGCCTCGTATACCGAGATCTTCGCCCCCGCGGCGCCGTGATTGCCCGGCAGGCCGACTGGCCGCACCTTCACCCAGTTCTGCCTGGGAAGATCGTTGCGATAGACGTTGGGCGCGCGGTCGGACGAGGTCGCGACCCGGTACCCAATGATGTCGAGATCGCCGTCGCCGTCGATGTCGCCGAACGCGAACCCGCTGTCGGGCAGGTTGCCGGTGTCGACGATGCCACCCCACATCTTGTTGGCGTACTGGAACGAACCGCCGCCGGTGCCGCGCAGGACCTGAAAGAACGACAACCCTTCGGCCAGGATGTCCGCCACGCCGTCGTTGTCGATGTCGGTCACGGTGGCGAGGCCGATGTTCCCGTAGATGGCCTTTCCGCTGGCCGGTTCGGTGATGGCCCCCGCCTTCCTGGAGAAGACGCCGGTGCCGTCGTTGGTATAGATCACCAGCGGAAAGGTATCGTTGTCGAAGGCGATGAGGTCGGTGTCGCCGTCTTGATCGACGTCGCCCACGCCCAGGATGAAGAGGCCGGGTTTGTCCAGCCCCGCCGCGGCGGTCGCGTCCCTGAAGCTCATCTTGCCGTCGTTGAGAAACAGCCTGGTCCCGTTCGGAATGACCGGCGACGAGGGCGGGTTGCCCAGCAATCCGATCACGTCGATGTCGCCGTCGTTGTCGACGTCCAGCGTCAGGGGCATGCCGTCCAGTGACGTCTGCAACAGGGCAGCGCCGAACCCGCCCTTTCCATCGCCTTCGTAGAGGCGAATCTTGTAGGGCGGCCCGCGGGGCGCGTCATCGGCGACGAACCAATCGACTTTCCCGTCGCGATTCAGGTCGATCATGTTCTGCGTGCGGGACTGCTGGTCGGACAAAGGCGACTTCGCGAACGCGGGCATGCCGGCCGTCGTCGACTGGTTCATGAACCACCGGCCGCCGCCGTCGTCTTCGGTGATCGACAGGTCGAGCTTCCCGTCCTCGTTGAGGTCGTACATGAGGTGGAACTCGCTGTTCGCCCAGGGCGCCGTCGGCAGCGCGGTGAAGTGTCCACGTCCGTCGTTCAGCGCGGCGATGCCGCCCCCGCCGTGAGCGCCCATGAAGTAGTCGAGGTCGCCGTCACCGTCCAGGTCGCACAGCTGGATCCCGCTCATCCACCAGTTCGCGGCCCTCATGGCGCGGACGGCGCCGATGCCGCTCTCCGTGGTGACATTCGTGAAGGTCTGGGCCGCCGCGGGCGCGGACACGGAGATGCCGCACACCAGCACGAGAGGCCACGCCTTGCGCATACCTCTCCAGTCCCGCGTGGCCCCTCGAACCTTACAGACTGCGATGACTCGCTAGTGTCGAATCACGCCGAAGACCCCCAGCGCGCCGCACACGACAATTCCCGCCAGCAGAAAAAAGCGGGCGGCCCCCATCAGGCGCGTTCGGGCGACCGGCTTGCCGCCCCGGGGACCGGTGCTTGTCAGGGCCACCAGGGCGACCATCGCTACGGCCAACCCGAGCCAGACGATAGAGCTCATCGCAAGAAGGTAGGGCCCAAAGCGGCCGGCGGTAGAGGCCGGGCGAGGGAAAGCAGGGATGCGTTCCACAGGTCACGACCCTCAATAGTCCCTGTTCCGGCGCCGGTCTGGGGGACATGTTACTGCATGCAGCTAAACCAGTTCCTCGAAGCGTGGATACCGCTCATCGCCCAGTGGCCCGGGTTCTCGATGGGCGTGTGCTTGTCGTCATCCATCGTCATCGGACAGACATGCATACCGCGGAACTGCGATGGAGCGTGATCTCCGCGGTCAACAAATTCGATGACGTGCTTCTCGTCCGGTCCCATGTTGGGCTTCGCGCAAAGGAGCTGTTCGGGTCTTGCGCCAGCTATGATTGTCGAGACGCCCTCGTAGTACCCCACCATCACCTCGGTCTTCAGACACGCATGCATCCCATTCCTCTGGGTAGAGCCAGTCCCACCATCATCGACCCGTACCGGCCCCAACCCGCCCATTACGCGTGCGCACTTGAAAACATTGTGTCCCAGGTGAGCGCCAATCATGGCGAAATTGTCGGGACAGCAGTGCACCGGCCGCGACCGGCCCGGAACCGGGCACTGGCGTCCACCGTCGTCCTGCCAATACTGTTGCTGGCAGGGCAGATTTTCAAAACTCAATGCACCGGTTGGAGACACGATCCCTTTCTCGGCAAGTTCCCCGCAACCAACGACACCGGCCACCAAAACACCGAACACTGCAATACAAGTATGCGACGAGTATTCTTTACGACGCTGATTCTGTAACATTGTAAATCCCTCTCATTTTGTGGATGCAGCGCTAATTCGCCCTCTTTCCATTTAGCAATTACGACTTGAGTAGAGATAGGGCCCCGTCATCGCAACGTCAACGGAAATTGGAATCATTGCGAATATTTAACAAAATTAACAATCACGAAATATTGACTAATAATTAACGATGTTGTGATGGGAATTACCGCGCGCGGCTGCGACGCGAAGACTCCGGCCGATGCGCCCGCCACTGGCGGCGCGGATGGCCGTCGATCGCGACGGTCCGGTCGCCATTTTCGGTGTGGCGTTGGTGCCTGATGCAGCGGCGTCAGCATCAGCGGACTTCACCTGCACGGCGTGACCGACGTGCGGCGCGGCCGGCTACCGCGCCAGGCTCCGACCGCTCAAGTCGAATCTCAGCGCCTTCTGGCTGTCTCGCTCGTCGGGCGATCGTCGCTTCACTTCGAGAGGTCATCGTCCCGGGCCTGAAGGGTCACGGCTTCGACACGGACCGCCTCAAAGTGTGGCTGGGCGAGCGCGCCCGAGATTGACGACCGGGTTCTCCCTCGGAGCCGGACGCTGGTCCAAGCGGAGAGCGGGACCGGTCAACTGCCACCAGCCTTGCGCCCCGCCCACCTGAGATAAACTGATTAGATCCGATTGGTTACTGGTACGACCCAGGGGCCTCTTGGTGTTTATGTAATATAATATAGTATCTAACAATACTATATTAGTTTGTGATATCTTATCCAACTCACTGCCGCTCACTGCCAGCTGCAACGGCGGACCTGTTTCAAGGATATACGAATGAAGAGATTCACCAGCGGTGCCCTGACAGCGATGTTCCTGGGAGCGCTGACCGCCGGCTGGGGATGCGGCAGCGGCACCGTCGGTGGCGCCGGCATCGGTTCCGGAATCGGCGGCGGCGGCGGCGTTGTCGGAGGCGGCGGGATCAGCGGCGGCAGCGGTGACTCCGGCGCGGGGACAGCGATACCGACCGCGAATCCGAATGGCCAGGCGCCGGTGGGGGCCACCGTGGGGCCGACCGCTTTGCGCCGGTTGAGCCGCCAGGAGCTGATGAACACGCTTGGCGATCTCTTCCCGACGCTGCCCGCCGGTTTCGGCGCCACGCTGGACATTCCCGACGACAACAGTGTTGCGATGGCGTTTTCGCTGCCCGGCAGCGTCTCCGACCTGGAGGTGAAGCGGTTCATGGACATGGCCGAAGCCACCATGACCGCGCTGGGGACCAATCAACCGGGCAAGCAGCTTGCGTGCGGCACCATGGACGACACCACCTGCGTCCGCGGTTTCGTCACCAGCTTCGGCAAGCGCGCCTTCCGCCGCCCACTGGACGCCGCCGAGATCGACGACCTGATGGCGCTCTACAGCAAGCTGCGCACCGATGCCGAGCTGACGTACCCGCGCATCGACGCGGTCACCCTCCTGGCCCAGGCGATCCTGCAGGCGCCCGGATTCCTCTATCACTGGGAGCGCGGCCTCGCCCCGCCGCAGATGGATGGGAAGCTGGTCAAGTTCGACAATTACGAGATGGCGTCGCGCCTTTCGTACTTCCTCTGGAATTCGATGCCCGACGCCGCGTTGATGGCCGCCGCCGACGCGAACGGTCTCGCCAGCCCCTCCGACGTGGCGGCGCAGGCGAAGCGCCTCCTCGACAGCCCGCGCGCCGACCAGACGCTGGCGGACTTCATCACCCAGTGGCTGGAGCTGGGCCCGCTCGCCACCTCGATCAAGGACGCCGACGCCTATCCGACCTTCAAGGCGCCGCTGCTCGATTCGATGCGCGACGAGACGGTCAAGTTCTCGCGCGATGTCCTGCGCGGCCCCGCGCCCAGTTTCGCCAACCTGCTGACCGCCCGCTACACCTTTGTCGATCCGGCGCTGGCCAGCTATTACGGCGTGACCGCGGGCGCCGGCGGGCGGGTCGACCTGACGCCCACCGGGCGGATGGGCCTGCTGACGCAAGGGGCGCTCATGGCGGTGAAGGGTAACTCCTATCGCACGTCGCCGGTCCGCCGCGGCAAGTTCATCCTCAACCGCCTCCTGTGCGTCGACGTGCCGCCGCCGCCGCCGGACGTCGCGCCGGATCTGCAGGCGCTGGATCCCAGCAAGACGCTGCGTGAACAGATGGCCGAACACCGCAGCAACCCGAGGTGCGCGGCCTGTCACGACGTGATGGATCCCCTCGGGTATGCGTTCGAGCGCTTCGACGGCGCGGGCAAATACCGCAGCGACGACCATGGGCAGGCCATTGATTCCAGCGGCACCATCTCCCTGGACGGAGCCACGGTCGCGTTCAACGATGCCGTCGGGCTGGCGGCGGCGCTGGCCAAGTCGCCTCAAGCGCGCGACTGTTTCACGCGGCAGTGGCTGCGATACGCGTTGGGCCGCTTCGAACAGGACGCCGACCAGGGCGCGGTGGCGCACCTCAAGACGTTCTACGCATCACCCGATTTCAATACCCGGGATTTGATCGTGGAGATCACGCGCACGTTGCCGTTTTCTCACCGCGCGGTCGCCGAAGGCGAGGGGGTCGGACCATGAACCGTTTTTCCCGACGTTCGTTGCTCAAGGCCACCGGGGCTTCGGGGCTGCTGCTGCCGCTGCTGAACCAGACTCCCGCCCGGGCCTCGGCGGCGGAGTTCCCCAAGCGCGTTGTCTTCATGGTCGTGGGCAACGGGACCACCGAGACCAGCTTCTGGCCCACCGTCAACGCCGACGGCACCCTCAAGCTGGGGGAGATCACGTCGCCGCTGGAAACGCACAAGGCCAAGCTGCTGTTTCCGCGCGGCGTCGACATGAGGGTCTGGTCGGAGGGCAATCCGTTCGGCGGAAACGGCGACTCTCACCACAACTTCGGCGCGATCCTGACCGCGACCAAGCTGGCCACGGGCGATCCGCCGCACGATCCGGGCGGCCCCGGCCTGGCCCTGGCGTCATCCATTTCGATTGATCAGTTCATCGGCCGCGCCCACAACACCGATCTGATGGCCAAGGGACAGCAGCCGCTGCCGTTTCCGGTGCTCAGTGTCCGCGCCCACGGACGCGACGGCAGTGGGTACGCGACGCTGTCCTGGACCGGCAACAAGTCGCCGGTCAGCGCGGAGAGCGATCCGCACAAGCTGTTCACGACGCTGTTCCAGGGGCGCAGCACCGGCACCGCCGGCCCGGACCCGGTGGTGGCCAAGATGCAGCGGACGCGCCGGAGCTTGCTGGACTACGCGGGCGCGGCGCTGGGGCGCCAGGCCAAGCGGCTCGGGACCGACGACCGCCAGAAGATCCAGCTTCACCTGGATTCAATCCGCAGCATCGAGCAGCAGCTCGTGGTCGCGCCGCTGGGGGCTGCGTGTACGCCGCAAGCGCCGGCCGCCATGTTCGACTTCAAACCGATGGCGAACTGCCCGGCGCTGGTCGACGCCGAGATCGATCTGATGACGGCGGCCATGGCCTGCGGTTTGACCCGGGTCGCAACCTTCGCCATCGGCGACGGCGAGGATTACGACTTTTACTTCCCGTGGCTGGGAATCGCGCAGAAGGGGATCGAGTTCCCCACGCGGCACAAACACGACATCGCGCACCGCCCGGGCGTGAACAACGTCGACAAGATCACCACCGAGAAGTGGTTCTTCACCAAGGTGGGCCGCCTCCTCGACAAGTTCGCCAGCGTGCCCGAAGGGTCCGGCACCATGTTGGACAACACCGTGTTCGTGTACATCAACTCGCAGAACAGCGGCTTCGGCCACACCGTCCTCAAGATGCCGATCGTCGTCGCGGCCGGCGCCAACATCGGGATTCGGACCGGGCGCCTGGTCGATTTCAACAAGGAGGCGCACAACAAGTTGCTGGCGTCGGTGGCCAACGCCGTCGGCGTGCCCATGGACGGCTGGGGGGACACTCGCTTTACCGGCACGCTGCCGCTGACCTAGCCGTCGCGAACACCAAAGCCCCGACAAACGCGCCGTCATTGACACACCTCACCCTGTCGATTGCTGGGATTGAAGTTACGCAAACCCACACCCGGGTTCGACCGACCCGAATGTGCCACTGCACGCCGGCCCGGAATCCGGAAAATGGAGTCTCTTTGCGTACTTGCCCTGTAAATTCCCTGAGCCGAATCCGCAACCGCTGGTCATTCTCTGCCATGTTGAGGAGAGTCGCTTGCGCGTGGGGTCTATTCCGATTGCCTGGCTTGGCCCTGACCGTGCTGGGTGCCATCGCCTGTTCGGGCCAGGTCGGAAGCACCGGATCGGGGATTAGCGGCAACGGGGGTGGCGGACCTGCGAGCGGGTCAGGAGGCGTGTCCGTCACGCCGGCCGGCAGCGGCGGCTCGGGGGTGGGAGGAAATGGCGGAATTGGTGGAAACACCACCGCGCCGTTTTCGCCGGCAGCCGGGGCCTTCCGGCGGTTGACCACGTCCGAGTTTCGCAACTCTGTCACCGATCTGCTGGGACCAGTCACGATTGGTGAGATCGAGCCGGACAGCTGGTCGGCCGGGTTCGCCACAGTTGGCGCCTCCGAGGTGTCGCTGTCGGCGACAGGTGTCGAGAAATATCAAAACGTGATCGACGCCATGACGACGGAGGTCTTCGCCAACACCGCCCGGCGCGACCAGTTGGTCGGCTGCGTGCCAGCTAACGCGCAAGACAGCGCCTGTTTTCGTTCGTACATCACCCGATTTGGACGTCTCGCCTGGCGGCGGACGCTGACCACCGCGCAGATCGATCGATACGTGCAGCTCGCAGGATCGCTGTCGACCACGCTGGGAGACGTATGGCAGGGCGTGCGCCAGACGACCAACGCGCTACTGGGATCGCCCTACTTCCTATACCGCGCCGAACGCGGAAAGCCGACCCCGGCGGATGCCAAGGTGTGGGCGTACTCCAGCTTCGAGATGGCGTCGCGCCTGTCATATTTTCTGACCAACACCGCGCCCGACGCCCTGTTGCTGGGCGCTGCGGAGCGCGACGCCCTGGCCACGGCCGCCGGCGTTCAGGCGGAGGCCGAACGGCTGCTGGCAGGTGCGCCGGGCCGCCGTTCGATCGGGACCTTCGCGACCGAGCTCTATCGCCTGGAGGTCGTCGCGGCGCGCGCCAAGGACGCGACGCGGTTTCCACAATATACGCCGGCGTTGAAGGACGCGATCGTTCGCGAGGTTCCTGCGGCGCTGCAGGCTCTGCTGCTGGACGACAACGCCAGTGCGATGTCCATGTTCACCAACCGGTCCACATTCGTGAACCTCGAACTCGCGCGCCTGTATGGTCTGCCGACCGCTGGACTGACCACCACTTCGTGGACACGCGTTTCGCTGCCTGCCGACGGGCCGCGCGCGGGTATCCTGGGAAGCGCCGCGTTCCTCGGCCTCAACGCCACCCAACTGGAAGGCTCGCCAACCAATCGCGGAAAGTTTCTTCGCGAGCAGGTGTTTTGTCAGACGATCCCCGACCCGCCTCCGGACGTGAGCACCAACCTCCCCGACCCACCGGCGGGCGTCATCTTGACCAAGCGCGAGAAGCTGGCCGCGCACGAGGTCAAGCCGACGTGCGCTGCCTGCCACAGTTTGATGGATCCGCTGGGGCTGCCGATGGAGAATTTCGACGCCATCGGTCAGTACCGCGCGACCGATCAGGGCAAGACGATCGACGTCAGCGGGGACGTCGACGGCGTCAAGTTCGTGGGTCCGGCCGCGCTGGGCGACCTGCTGAGCAAGAACGAAGAGGTGATGTCGTGCATGGTCAGGAACGTTTATCGCTTTGCGACCGGGCGTCACGAAAGTCCGGGCGAGGAGCGCGTGATCGCCGATCTCGGCGCCAAGTTCAAGACGTCGGGAAACAAGATGCGCGGGCTGATGCTGGACATCGTGACCAGCGACGGGTTCCGGCTCGTCGCGCCTGGAATGTGATCGAAGGAGCATGGGAATGTTCAGCAAAAGACTGAGTCGGCGTTCGATGATGCGGGGCCTTCTGGCTGGCGGGGGCGCGCTGACCGTGCCGCTGCCGTTGCTAGACATCATGCTCAACGGCAATGGCAACGCGTTCGCGCAGGGAGCGGCCCTGCCAAAACGTTATTGCACCTGGTTCTTCGGCAATGGGATCCTCCCGCCTCGCTGGATCCCGGCCGCCGTCGGAACCAACTGGACCCTATCGGAACAGCTGGCGCCCCTGGCCAAGGTCAAGGATTCGTTGACTGTGGTCACCGGCCTCAAGAGGTTGCTCGGCGGCCAGCCACATCAGGGCGGCTCGTCCGCGGCGACCACCGGCGGTCCCGTCGAACAGGAAAGCGCCGTGCTGCCGTCGATTGACCAAATTGTCGCCGATGCCATCAGCCAGGGCACGACCTATCGGTCTCTCGAGATCGGCGTCAGCAACGCCACGCCGAACGGGCCCTGCAACACGTTGCACACCGTATCGCACCGCGGCCTCAAGGCCCCGCTGTATCCGGAGTTCAACCCGAAGACCGTCTTCACGCGGCTGTTCTCTGCGGGGGGCGTCCCTAACCCCGGCAACCCCGACGCGGCCGCCTTGACGAAGTTGAACCAGGCGAGAAAAAGCGTTCTCGATGCCGTCATCGCCGATGCCAACGAGCTCAAGACGTCGCTGGGCACCAGCGACCAGCAACGGCTGGTACAGCATCTGGACGGCATCCGGCAGCTCGAGCTGCGCCTGCAGATGATGCCTCCTACAATTACAAATACCTGTACGCCCCCCGCGTCCCCCGCCGTCGGCCAGGACGCCATGTCGCAGGCACCTTCAGAGGTAAACGCCGTCCAGGCCGATATGTTGGCGATAGCCTTCGCCTGCAACATGACCAAGGTGGCCACGTTCACCTGGACCCTGCCGGCCGCACACGCCTACTTTCGCCAGCTCGGCACAGAGATGAACGCCGACTTCCACGACACCATCTGCCACACCGACCCGGGCGATGCCACCACGATGCCGCGCTATCACAAGGGAGTCCTGCACAGCATGACCTCTCTGGCGTATTTCTTGGAGAAGATGAAATCGATGACCGAGGGCGCCGGCAATGTGCTGGACAACTCGCTGGTCTATGTCACGTCCTGCACATCGTGGGGCAAGCCGCATGGCGCCGACGAGTGGCCCGTCCTTCTGGCCGGCAAGGCCGGCGGAGCGCTGAAGGGCAACATCCACCTCCGTGCTCCCGGCGAGAACCTCAGCAAGGTGCTGTTCTCGATCGCCAAGATCATGGGCTCCAACGTGACGACACTCGGTCGCGATCAGGGCCTCGTCACCACCGGGCTCGCCGGCCTGACCGTCTGATTTAGCTTCGCGCCCAGCGGCCGTCCGCGAGCCCCGTGCAGGGACGATGAGCCTTGAGGGCGGTAATCGCTCGCGGCGGTCCTGACCGACGTTCTCGCGTACGCAGTCGCCTCAAATGGCTGCACGTCCGAGTAAGCAGCTCGGTTCGGCAGACCGCGTTGCATGCGAGACAACGGACTCGTTGCTGAGACTACAACAAACGGTCAGATGCTGATTTTATAACACTGTTATTATAAGTAGTTAACGATTTTAATGGTTGGCTTGCTTACTGCAATTACATGGCTACATGAAGCCCGAAGTCAGAACTCTTGGAAGTCTTTCAGTCTCGCTTGGAATCCTGTGCGCCCTGGGTGGCTGCAGTGAAACGGCCGCCGAAACCAGCGCGGAGCAAGGTGAAGCGAGGACCACGGAGAACGGCCTAAGCTCGATCAACGGTCTGTCGTCGGTCAATGGCCTGTCGTCAATCAATGGTCTCTCCTCGATTAACGGCCTGTCGTCAATCAATGGTCTGTCGTCCACGAACGGCCTCATGACCAGCTTCGAGGGACGCCACAACGTCTCCTACCTGGTCAAGTGCGCGCTTGCGGCCGGCGTGACGTTGAAGAAGAAGGACCAGACCGGCTTCGAGCACAGCTTCTCCGGTGGCCTGGGCCTGGGCACGGGCTGGGAGAACGGCTCCTGCGACGCGTCCTGCCAGGAGGGCATCTCCGCCTGCATGATGGCCCATGTCAACACCGCCGGCGTTCACATCCCCCTCTGGTTGGTCTCGCCCGCGAGCAACATCGGCTGGGGCAAGAGCTCCTCGTACCCCAACCGCGAGGGCACCTACTTCGGCAACATCTTCTCCAATCCCCCCAAGGCCTACTACTGCAACGGTCCCGACTTCGCCCGATCGACGGTCCCCGGCCGCGTCGGCGCCTACCAGAGCAACAAGCCTTACACCGACCCCTTCGGCAACGACGCCCTCTGCTCCAGCAGCTGCGTCACCGGCGGCCCCCAGGGGGAGGGCTTCACCTCCTGCAACGGCTTCCACAACCCCGTCACCGTCTGGCGCCAGCCCGCCCCCGCCTTCGACCCCAACCGCGACTA
>DASRQT010000031.1:0-5328 GCA_035696485.1 Polyangia bacterium
ACGTTGCCCAGTGCCGACGCGAAGGCGGCGAGCAGGGCGAGCAATACGGCGATATCCCCTTTTGTCATCTGCGACCTCCTCCCCGGCGCGCGGCACGTGGCCCATTATCGGCGGCGCGTATTCACTACCCGTTTCGAAACCGTTTCCGCTATGTGCGTGGTGAAACTTTCCGCGCTACTTCGGAAGAAACGGCCCTGCGCAATACCTAGTTCACGAACCTATGTAGAACCTGTGGCACGGCTATGCCTGGCGGGTGACGCCCGATAGGACCAGAGAACTCGCCCCAATGGTGTCATAGCCGGGCGCGCGGCCGCCTCCCCCGCGTCCAACTTAGTCGTGGTTGACCCGTCCCCTCCAGCCCCACAAGCAACAACAACACCGCTTGTCATCGTCACGGTACCGGGCTACGCGAGGTCGCCATATGGCCCCGGCAACGGTGGAATCGAACTGTTACTCAGGGCGTGCGCGGGGACCGGGGGCCTAGGCCGGTTGCTCGGCGGCGCCGCCGAGCGCCGCCTCGACACGCTTACTGGTCGCGACGGCATCGACGCGCGCTAGTTCGGCGGTCGCCGCCGCCATCACCAGCGCCGCCGCGATCAGCGCGACCATTCCGCCGCGGCCGGTGTTCAGCGTCTCGCCGAGGACGACAACACCCAGCAATGCCGCCACGACAGGCTGGGACACCTGCAGGGTCGGCATGGACGCGGTCAGCGCACCGGCCCGAAACGCCGACTGCTCCCACGCGAAACCCCCCACCGCGACCAGAATCCAGGCATAGAGCTCGGGGCTGCCGAACACTGTCCATCCGCCTTCGCCCAGCCGATGGACGACTCCCTTGGTGAGCACCGCGAAGATCCCCCACAGCGAACCCGAGACGAAGGCGAACAGCACCGCGGCCAGCGCGCCACCCCGGAGTCGGGCGGCGACGATGGACCCGATCAGCAGCGGCCCCAGCACCGCGGCCACGACGCCCCAAGTCTGCAGCGATGCGTTCGAATGACCGGCCTGCGGGTTACCGACCGTGACGATCACGCTGACCGCGGCAGTCAGCACGATGGCCCAGATCCACTCCCGGCCGGTTACCGGGCGCTGGGCCAATCGCGCGCTGATCGGCAGCGCGAACAGCAGCGAAAGAACCAGCAACGCCTGCACCAGCAGCACCGAACCCCGGTCCAGCGCGACCGCTTGCAAGGCGATGCTCCCGATAAGGATCAGCACGCCCCAGCGCCACCGTTGATTGCGTGCCAGCTTCGCGAACAGCTGCAGCTGTCCCAGCGAGGTATCGGTGATCCGGTGCGTCGCACGCTGCTGGAGAACGTCGCCGATCGCGACGCACAGCGCGGAACTCAACGCGAGCACAGCGGCGATATCCACCTTGTCCATGTGCGGTTTCTCTCCGAAGTCGAGGGACATTCACCGGTAAACATGCTGGGCGCACCACTGTTTCACAGTCAGCTGCCCAGACGGCGACCAGGAGGTTGCGGCATCCAGCCCGCCAAGCTGCTTGAATACTGGTGGAATCGGTGACGGAGCAGCTGCCAATACCAGCAGGTCTCCCGACCGTATGGGTGCCGCTACGCGCGGCAGGTGCGCGGGACAGCGCCGCGCGAAGGGTAGGTGACGAGCGCATGACCGACGACGAGCGCATGACCGACGAGCCTCGCCCCAGTGACGAGCGCACGACCGATGACGAGCCCCACTCCAGCGACGCGCCCAAGCCGGCACCACGTCCGGGACCGCGTCCGGGCCCACGTCCTGGTCCAGGGCCGACGCCGCGACCCAGCGCTCACCCGGTGCTGCTGCCCCCGGCCAGCAATCCGCATCAGTTCGGACGCGTCGACGACGACGGCACGGTGTGGCTGATCAGCTCGGCCGGCGAACGCATCGTCGGCTCCTGGCAGGCCGGCGACCGTGAGGCCGCATTCACCCACTTCGGCAGGCGCTTCGACGACCTGAGCACCGAGGTCACGCTGATGGAGGAGCGGCTGGCCGCCGGAACCGGCGATGCGCGAAAGATCAAAGCCAACGCCTCCGCGCTGGCCGAAACGCTGCCGACAGCCTCCGTGCTGGGCGACATCGACGCGCTCGCGGGCCGGCTGAGCACCCTGGTGGAGCACGCCGGCGCCACGGTCGCCGCCGATCGCTCCCGCCGCGACGCGCACCGGGCCGCGCAGACTGCCCGCAAAGAGGCGTTGGCCGCCGAGGCCGAGGAGGTGGCCGCCAACTCGACGCATTGGAAGGTTGCCGGCGACCGGATGCGCGAGATCCTCGACGAATGGAAAACGATCACCGGTCTGGACCGCAAGGTCGACGACGCGTTGTGGAAGCGCTATTCCGCGGCACGCGAAGCGTTCAACAGGCGGCGGGGTTCGCACTTCGCCGAGTTGGACCGCGAGCGCGCGGGTGTGCGTCAGTCCAAGGAACAGCTTTGCGAGCGGGCCGAGGCGATGTCCGGTTCGACGGACTGGGCCGGCACCAGCGCCGAATTCCGCAAGCTGTTGACCGAATGGAAAGGGGCGGGGCGCGCCACGCGGGAGGTCGACGACGCCCTGTGGCGACGCTTCAAGGCCGCCCAGGACGCGTTCTTCACCGCCCGCAACGCGCTGAGCGCGGAAAAGGACGCGGAGTTCCGGGACAACGCCAGCGCTAAAGAGGCGTTGCTGGCCGAAGCCGAGAAGATCGACACCAGCAATCACGAAGCCGCCCGAGCGGCGCTGCGATCCATCGCCGACAAATGGGACGCGGTCGGCAAAGTGCCCCGAGAGCGGTCGGCCGACCTGGAGCGGCGGCTGCGCGCCGTCGAGAAGAAGGTGCGCGACGCCGGCGAAGCGAATTGGGCTGACCCCGAGGCGCAGGCTCGGGCCGAACAGTTCGCGACCCGCGCCGAGCATTACGAGCAGCAGGCCCGCAAGGCGGCCGCGGCCGGCCGGACCAAAGAAGCGCAAGAGGCACAGGCCAACGCCGAACAATGGCGGCAGTGGGCCCAAGCAGCCGTTGCGGCGTTGACCCGCAGGTCCTAGCGGCCCGCTTGCTGATCCGGCGGCGCCCCGGCGTCCGGGCGATCGGGAGTGTCTGGGTCGCCCAGGGTTTCCAGCAGCGTCCTGGACTGTTGCTCGGCAATGACGCGGCGCCGCTGTTCCTCGGCCGCGAGTTGCACGATCGTCCGCGACCACACCACGCGGGCCCAGTGGAACGTCAACAAGATCACGGTGATCCAGGCCACGATCAGGCCGATGCCGGGGCCGGGATGGCCGGCGGCCACGGTTTGGCGTGACCACACCGCCAATAGCCCGGTGGCACTTGCCAACGATGAGCCCGCCAGCGCGATCCAGGCCAGCGCCCAGCGACGGGTCAGCAATGCCAGCATCGAGAAACCGACGCCGAAAACCAGTGCCAGCCAAGAGAATACCTTCGAAGGCAGCGACAACGCGGCCGTAGCGGCGCCGTGACTGCTGAACAGCACGTCCCATCCCCGCACCTGGCCGGTGTGCGGCAAAATGAACGAACCCAGCAGTACGAACACCAGGATGGCGACAAGGAATGCCCTTGGACCGGGGTCGATCTCGCGTGCGACGCGACGTTCTGCGGCCTCGATCTCGGCGCGCAGGGCGTCAAAATCCGTATGTTCTTCGGTCATCCGGCACATCCAAGGGGTTCGACTGGATCGGTGGCCGGCCCAATGCCGGGCATGCCCAAACCGGTACCGCGCGGGCGCTGCCCGGCAGCGTGCGCATCACCGGCTCTGGTACGACGGTGGGTCAGGATGCCGGCGTCGGCGATCAGGTGGTGCGGCGCGGCCTCGGTGATCGCCGTGGTGATGACGTCTCCGGGCCGCACCGGTGTGTCGGCGGTGAAGTGCACCAGCCGGCCGTCGCGCGCCCGCCCGGTCATGCGGGCCGTGCGAGCGTCTTTGCGGCCTTCGCCGGTGGCGACCAGCAATTCGACGGTGTGCCCGATCAGCTCGCGATTGCCCTCTAGAGAGATCTGCTCCTGCAGTTCGACCAGCCGCATATAGCGTTCCTGCACAACGGCTTTCGACAGCTGACCGTCTAGGTCTGCGGCAGGAGTTCCGGGCCGTTTGGAGTACTGGAAGGTGAACGCGGCCGCAAAGCGGGCCTGGCGCACCACATCGAGGGTGGCCGCGAAGTCCTCTTCGGTCTCACCGGGAAATCCGACGATGAGATCGGTGGTGATGGCCGCGTGCGGCATGGCCGCACGGACCCGGTCGATGATGCCGAGGTAGCGCTCGGCGCGGTACGACCGCCGCATCGCGCGCAGTATCCGATCGGATCCCGACTGCAGCGGCATGTGCAGGGCGGGGCAGACATTCGGTGTCTGCGCCATCGCCTCGATGACATCGTCGGTGAATTCCGCCGGGTGTGGCGAGGTGAACCGCAGGCGTTCCAGTCCGTCGATGCGCCCGCAGGCCCGCAGCAGCTCGGCGAAGGCGCCGCGGTTGCGTGGCAGTGCCGGGTCGGCGAAGGAGACACCGTAGGCGTTGACGTTCTGCCCCAGCAGCGTGACTTCCACGACGCCGTCGTCCACCAGCGATTCCACCTCGGCCAGGATGTCTGCCGGGCTGCGGTCGACCTCCTTGCCCCGCAGCGACGGGACGATGCAGAACGTGCAGCTGTTGTTGCATCCGACGGAAATGGAAACCCAAGCGGCATAGGAAGATTCGCGGGCGCTCGGCAGCGACGACGGGAACTCCTGCAGCGCCTCGACGATTTCCACCTGGGCGACTTTGTTGTGCCGGGCCCGGGCGAGCAGCGTGGGCAGCGATCCGATGTTATGCGTGCCGAAAACGACGTCGACCCATGGCATCTTGCGCAGCAAGGACTCTCGGTCCTTCTGGGCCAGACAGCCGCCGACCGCGATTTGGAAGTCGGGGTTGCCGCGTTTGCGCGGGGCCAGGTGGCTGAGGTTGCCGTACAGCTTGTTGTCGGCGTTTTCGCGCACCGCGCAGGTGTTGAAGACCACCACATCCGCGTCGGCGCCCTCGGCGGCGCGCCGGTAGCCGGCCGCCTCGAGCAGGCCGGCCAACCGTTCGGAGTCGTGGACGTTCATCTGGCAGCCGTAGGTGCGGACTTGGTAGGTGCGCACCGACTCTGCCACGGGCCCGTTCAGGCTCGCGGCGTCCGGCGCCACTGTCGAAGTCACGGGGCCATGGTACGGCGACCCGGGCCTACCCGATTAACCCGCAGCTAGACGCGGCGGCGTTCCCGTTCGGCGGTCAGCTCGGCAAGGACAACCTCGCAGGCCAGGTTCTGGCTATAGCCGCGGCGCGCCAGCATTCCCACCAGCCTCCGGGTGATCCGCGCGTCGTCG
>DASRQT010000032.1:0-15603 GCA_035696485.1 Polyangia bacterium
TTCCCAAGCTGAATGTCGCCGGTTCGAGCCCGGTATCCCGCTCTGTGTAATCGTTTAGGAATATTGGAATCGCTCGCAGCGATAGGCGACCTCACGCAAGGTCCCGCGCAAGGTTTTCAGCAGGATTGAGCCGAACATGACACCGCTTGCCCGCGCGCCGCGCGTGTACCTCGATACAGCGCACCTCTGCGATCTCGCAGACGGGAAGCAGTCGGCGGAGATTCTGGAGCGCTGCCGCGCAGCGATGCGGTCGGTCGAGGCGGTCCTCGTGTTTGGGCCTGGCCACATGCTCGATCTGCACCGACGCGCCGACCAAAACACGCGTGAACGAGTCTTCGCTATCGCCGATCAATTCCCAAGGGTGGCTACGATCCACACGTCACCTATGTCCAATGACCATCCGAGGCTGGATGCCTTCCTAAAAACAGAGGGGGCCACTCCCGCGTCACCAGCGCGCGACCTACCCGACCTGATCTTGGAAGAATGCTCCGGAGGTCTGAAGCAGGCCCTCACGGTTGGTGGCTACGAAGCGGATGACTGGACGCGCACCGCTCTCGAAGCGGAAGCCTCAGCATCGAAGGGTCAGGATATGAGGCCGAGAATGAACCACGTCTACCGAAAGAACTCCGCCAGCTCTTGGCCGAGACATTCGCCATGGGGACCCGAGGTGAGGACGGGACCGCCCGCCTGATGGAGAAGCTTGTTGATCCGAGGCGCCGGCACTCCGCCGAGGCGCTGGCATCTGAGGCGCGTCTTCGAGCCCTGGACCAGAAATACGCGCCCTTCCTCATGCTGCTTGGCCAACTGGTCACGGCGTACGGTGGAACCGCCGAACGGCTCGCGTCGCAGTTGACCCCCAAAGCCGACGGCATCCCCGTTTGGTGGCTTGCCGTCCCGAACGGACGCGAACGCTGGCTTGCCGCTGCACGGACCTTGACGCCCGGGCTCTACCTCAAAGCGATGGTGCTGCAGGACAAGAACGCCGATTCCCGTCGGCGGCCAAAGCCGTCAGACAACGCAGATGGGTTCCATGTGGCGGAGATCCCGTACGTCGACGTCATTACGCTCGACCGCGAAAACCTTGCGCTCGTGAATCGATATACCCGGGATCTCCCAACTGTACGGCGCGCGGCTCTGGTCCAGAACGGCGACGTGGAGGCCCTCATCCGCGCCATCGCAGGTTCACGCGCATGACCGACTAGACGTTCAGAGTCGGTTGGCGGGACCTCGCGCAAGGTCTGTTCCGCTTCGGGCTTCCATCGCTCGACGGCCGCCAGGCTCGCCGGACCAATTGCCGGGCTGAAATTGACGGCGTTTCGGGCGCGCGCGAGGTGGTCTGGGAGCAGGTGCGCATAGAGGCGGGTCGTTGCAGTGTCCGAGTGTCCCAGCACCCTGGCCAAGAGGAAGAGGTCCGGCTGCTGCTGGAGGAAGTGCGAGGCGAACGTGTGTCGCAGAGTGTGGGGCCCGCCCTTCAGGCCAGCGACAGATCGGGCGCGGTCGAACGGTCTGGACGGCCAGTCGACGAAACGCTCGAGGGATTCACTCTGCAGGCCGCAACGCGCCTCCACGCCGGCGATCGCGAGGGTCTGGAGCGAATGGCGCGCTATCTCGCCCGCCCCCCGATCGCCACCGACCGACTCTCGCGGCTCGACGACGGACGCCTCGAGTTGCGGCTCAAGCGCCCCTGGCGAGACGGTACGACGGCGTTCGTGTACACCCCTCACGAGCTGCTGGAGCGTTTGGTCGCGATCGTGCCTCGTCCGCGCGCCCACCTCACGCGTTACTTCGGTGTCTTCGCACCCGCGTTCGCGGCCAGAGCGGGGATCGTTCCGTCGACGGAGCCGGCCGCGCCAAGGCGGCATCCTCGAGCAGGCGAGGCCGCACCGCCGAAGGCGCCGAAGGTGCCGAATCGGCTGCCCTGGGCCTCGCTGATCTGGCGGGTGTTCCTCAAGGACGTCCTCGAATGCGCGCGCTGCAAGGGGCGGATGGAGATCGTCGCGGCGCTGACATCGAGAGCGGCGATCGCGCGCGTCCTGGGACACCTGGGGCTCTCGGCGGAGGCGCCCGGGTTTCACGCCGCGCGTCCGCCGCCCCAGACCGAGCTGACGTTCGCCGACGAAGCCCCGGATTTCGTCCCCGACGCGGCCGCCCCCGAAGACTTGGGCGCGTGAGTAATGCCCGGGGCAGGTCAGCCCACCGATGCCCGCGACCAGGGCACGAGGCGACTGGTCCGCCCTTCGCGTCGCAGCGTCCTTGTTTTCCCCGTGCAAACGGGTTCTGGAGGGGCCCAGGCGGTTATCAGAACGCGTATATCTCGGCCAATGACGCGCCGAGACAACCCGGCTTGTTCTACCTGTCCTCTTCAGATACCGTCCACCTTCTCCGGGAGGGCATCGATGACCCAGCCGTGATTCGAGATCTCTAAATGGTGCCTCCCACTGCGAATTTGCGCGCCCATTCGCTCCGCGCGCCCTCCCGCCTTCCATCCACCTTTTCCCCGCGATCTTGAGCGGTTAGCGACGACGAGGTCAAGGGGGTCAAACGTACGGTCGATAACTTCGATAACTCGCCGTGTCTTCTCCGCCCCAAAGGCTCACGCCCTCCCAACCCGAGATCCCCGCGGCCGACCCCGCGGTCATCCTGGAGCGGGGTCGGACCATCGACCGGTTCGTGGTTCTGGGTCTGGTGGGACGAGGTGGGATGGGGGAGGTCTACGCGGCGTATGATCCGCAGCTCGATCGCAAGATCGCGATCAAGATTCTGCGCACGCGCGCGAAGGCCGACAGCGAGGGGAGCACGCGTCTGCTGCGTGAGGCGCAGGCGATCGCGAAGCTGTCTCACCCGAACGTGGTGGTGGTCTACGATGTCGGCGCGCTGGGTGACAGTGTCTTCGTGGCGATGGAATTCGTCGAGGGCAAGACGATCGGCTACTGGATGCAGGCCGAGCCGCGGTCATGGCGCGAGACCCTCAAGGTATTTCTCGCCGCAGGCAGGGGCCTCGCCGCCGCCCACGCTTCGGGCATCGTCCACCGCGACTTCAAACCGGAAAACGTGATGCTGACGGCGGAGGGGCAGGTCCGGGTCATGGACTTTGGTCTGGCGCGCCAGATCCGCGAGCGGCCCGACGACGCGCAACCGTCCTCACCGCCCGATGCCCGGGACGCGCGCGCCGGCGACACCTTCGACCCGAGCTACGACCCCGAGGCCACGGCGAAGCTGGGAACCAGCGAGAATCCGTCTGCACCGGCGGCGTCGAGCAGTTTCCTGTCGGTCAAGCTCACGCAGACCGGCATGGTGCTGGGAACGCCCGCGTACATGGCACCAGAGCAATTCGCCGCGCGTGCTGGCGACGCCCGCTCCGATCAATTCAGCTTTTGCGTCGCCCTCTACGAGGCGCTTTACGGCCAGCGGCCGTTCGCGGGTGAATCCTTGAACAAGCTGATTGCCGCGGTCATCTCCGGCGACGTCCGGGCCGCGCCCCCGAGAACGCGCGTCCCGGGCTGGATCCGCAAGATCGTTCTGCGCGGGCTGCAAACCAATCCTCGGCTCCGCTTCCGAACCATAAATGAGCTCCTCGCCGCCCTGGAGAATGATCCAACGGTACGCGTGCGGCGCGCCATGGCGGCGGTGTCGCTCGTGGTCTGTATGGCGGCGCTTGCCTTTGGCGCGCGACGCGTGACCGGATCATCGCGCCAGGCCCTCTGCGAGGGAGGAGCGCAACGGCTGGCGGGCGTCTGGGAACCCACGGACACCTCCTCGCCGCGCCAGACCGCCATCCATCGTGCCTTCCTCGCCACCGGCAAGAGCTACGCCGAGCAGGCGTTCGCGGGCGCGTCGCGCTTCCTGAACCTGTACGCCAGCCGATGGATCGATATGTACAGGGACTCCTGTGAGGCGACGCACGTGCGCGGCGAGCAGTCGGCCGAGATTCTGGATCTGCGGATGGGCTGTTTGTTGGACCGGCTGACCAGCCTGCGCGCCGTGACCGACGTGTTCGCCGTCGCTGACGGCAAGGCGGTCGAGAACGCCGTCAGCGCAGCCGGCGCATTGCCGCGGCTGGATCGCTGCGCCGACGTAACTCTGCTCAAGGCGGTGGTCAAACCACCGGAGGACGAATCGATACGCCGGCGTGTCGACCTTCTCGGCAGCCAGGTGGCGAACCTGGTCGCACTCAGGGAAGCGGGGCACTGTCGAGACGCCGAACAGGTTGCCAACGATCTGGTGCCCAAGGCGCGCCAGGCGGGGTATGGGCCGCTGCTGGCCCACGCGTTGATTGCCGCTGCCAGGTTGGGCGAAGACTGCACGGAAAAATCGCTGCCGATCGCCCGCTGCCGGGAGGCCTTCTCGGTGGCCTTGTCGGCACGGGACGACGAAGCGGCGGCTGAAGCGGCGTCACATCTGGCCGGCTTCCTGCCGGATCTCGATCAGACCGACATCGCGCGAGAGTGGCTACAAATTGGCCGCGCCATGACCGCGCGAATAGGGACGGTCCACCTGATCGAAGCCTGGCTTCACACCGGTGAAGGCAACATCTTGTCCTACGAGAAGCGATGGCGCGAGTCAGTGGACGCGTACCAGAGAGCGCACCTGGCCAAGGAGAAGCTTCTGGGTGCCGACCATTGGGACGTTTTCAGCGATACCCAGTCGGCTGGAAACGTGTTCGAGCTTTCGGGCCGCCATGACGAGGCGCTGCGCGCCGCCGTGACCGCGCGAACCGAGCTCGCGCGCCTGCTCGGACCCGATCACCCCAAGGTGGCGACCGCGTCGAATAACGAAGGCGAGGCCCTGAACTCCTTGCACCGTTATCCTGAAGCCGAGGCCGCGTACGCAAGAGCTCTCGGCATCTGGCGACAGTCCGGAAGTGATCCTTTCTTGGTGGCCTATGCCCTGACGGGGCTCGGGATTGCGTACATCGGAGAAGGACGCTCGGAAGAAGCGATTGCTCTTCTCGAAGAAGCGCTGCGAACACGGGCCGAGAAGGACCGCGACCCCGAACACCTCGGCGAGACCCGTTTCGCGCTGGCGCGCGCACTGTGGTCGCGGCCGGCTGAGCGGCAACGTGCCCGCGACCTGGCTCGCCAGGCGCGCGCCGACTACACGCAGGTCATGGGAACCACGACAGCGGTGAGCGCGATTGACGCCTGGCTTCGTGCTCCGTCGGAGCGGCCTCCGGCGTGACAGCCGACGCTACTGAATCTCGATCCAGGCGAGGTCCGGAGGATTTGCACCCGGGCTGAGAGAGAATTTCACCGAGTTGTTGGGGTCCATCCCGGACCCGGCATGATCTCGATCCAATCGAGATCCGGACCCGGGTGCGTGCCGTCGCCCAGGAACCTGATGGTGTTGTTGTCTCCCTGCAGGAAGCCGCCGAGTGCGATAGTCATCCCCGCAATCTTGTCCCAGTTGCCGGCCTGCAACACCGGGAAGGAAATGTTCTGCGCGGCGCCGCTGTTCACCGAGATGTTGAGCCGGCGAATGCTGTTCGCGCTGGTGTCCCCGTTGGCGTAGTAGACGACCACGCTCTGCGTGCCGCCTGCCGCCGAGTGGACAGAGTTGAACGTCACACCCGACGTTGCGTCGATGTTGCCAACGCGGTACCCGCCGGAACACACACTGACTCGCGCGCCGCTGCTGTCGACCCCCGAAGTCCCGCATAAGATGCGCGTCGCCCGACCGGATAGCGTCGAATTCGTGTTGGACGCGAGGGTGGTGGCGGCGTAGGCGTTGATTTTTATGTCGACGGCGTTCGTGTTCTCGGCCTGGAAGGCCAGGCCGCGCCAAACGGTGATCGGGTGGTTCCACGGGCGGCCGTCCGCCGGGCACGACGAGGCGCCGTCACTGCCGTTCATCTGGCAGAACCCATCACAGATACCATGGTCCAGTTCGCTACCGGTCGACGACCCATAGGGGTTCGTGTAGGGCGTTGGGCCTTGGACGACGCCGATGCGGCCGGGGACGGGGTAAACGGCGTAGCCGCCGCCGTTGGCGGACTCGCAGTAGTGGGCGCGGATCAAGCCTGAAGAGTCGGGGGTAAAGATGTTGCCGAAGAACGTTCCCTCGCGCTTTGGGTACCAAGGCGACTGGCCCCAGCCGATGGCCGCGTCGGGCCCCACGATCCACAGCGGGATGTGAAGGCCGGCCGTGTTGATGTGCGCCATCATGCAGGCCGAGATCGCCTCTTGGCAGTTGGTGTCGCAGGCGCCGTTCTCATATTGCGGGGCTAGGCCAATGCTGCCGGCGAAAGTGTAGTTGGTGCCGTACTGGTCCTGTTTCGTGATCTGGTGGCCCGCCGGAAGTGCGCACTTCACCAGATAGGAAACAGTCGTGCGCCCCGCTTCGCTGGTCATAAAACCGGTGGTGGAACTGAGACCATTGTAGGTTCTGAGACCATTGTAGGTTCTGAGACCGTTGCTGGCCGACAGCCCGTTGCTGGTCGACAGCCCATTGATGGCGACAAGGCCATTCTCGGTCGCGTTCGTACCCTGAGCAGGCTCGGCAACGGATGGTCCGGGAACCGATGGTTCGGCAATCGATTGTCCAGGAACCGATTGTCCAGGAGCCGATGGTTCGGGAATCGATTGTCCAGGGACCGATTGTCCAGGGATAGACTCTCCAGGAACGGGTTCTCCAGGAACTCCGGCGCATCCAGTCAGGCCGAAGCCCAGCCAGAGGGAACCAATCGAGATCGATAGACGCAGTACCGCATTTGTCATCGGTCTCAAGGCATGCAAAGCGTGTGACAGCTTACGTGTTTATCGTTTGTGCCTGATAATTGGCCCGCTCCATCGCCAGCGCACGAGCGGCCTGTTGTTCATGACGCAACGATTTGAGGCTCTGGAAACAACAAATCATCTACTGGGTCGGTGGGGGCAAGGGCGGGGTTGAGATCCGGCGTCATGCTTCGCAGGTTCGCAAAGGCGCCGTACAAACGGGTTCTGGAGGGGCCCAGGCGGTTACCAGAACGCGTATATCTCGGCCAATGATGCGCCGAGACTAGCAGCTTAAAAGGCGTGTCCTCCTACATCATCGATAGCATCTGAAGCACGCGGTGGGTCTCGTTGGCGGTGCGCTGCGAAACAACGGGGGATTGAAATTCAAAGCCATCGAAGTGGCCGAAGGCGCGCAGGTTGTCGGCGTCCTTCTCGGCCGCCCCGATGAAGCGGCTGGCCTCCGCCACGCCGGAATAGACCGTCGCCGGGGGGACCGCGGGCGGATATTTCTGATCCAGGTAGCCACGCACGAAGTTGGCGAGATGGCAGGAGGCACAGTCGGCGGTGTCGGGGCTCTCGAGGGTCGGGTTCTCCACCCTAACCAGCACTTCGTACGCGGCGGTGCGTGCCTCAGCAGAGACGGTCGCCGCGCTTGCGGAGAACAAGACCGCGCTCAACGCCTGCAGGTGGACCGGTTCCGGATGCACCCTGTAGAAGTACTCATTGGTGGTGAGGAGCCTGCTGACCTCCTGCTTGAGGGTGCCCGGTGGCAACCCGGAAATCGCAAGGTCGCCCTTGGGCGCATAGAATTTTAGGTTCATGCCACCAAACTGCCAATGCGAGGTGGCCGACAGTTCGTTGAACATGAACGTCATGCGGGCCAGGTTGTCGGTGCCAGCATATCGTGTCACCAGTGCCTGCAACGCCGTGCCGTAGGCGCCGTTCACCCCCTGCGCCATGAGGGCGGGGCTGGGGCCGAGTGGAAGTCCGGCTTTATTTTCGGTCGCGAGCGCGGTCAACGCACGCAACTCGCCGAGCAACGCGGCGAACTCCTCCGCTGTGAGGTTGTAGAGCAGGTGCACGGCACCATCGAAAACGGTGCCATCCGCTTCGAACGGCTGAAGCACGAGACGCACCTGTGCCTGACAGGCAGACCCTCCGAAACACGGGTCGAAACGCACGGCCACGACACGAAGCTTCTCGTATGCGGTGGAGCCTTCTATCAGCCCGGAACGCACGATGCGCGCGTAGGTCGCAACCGGGAGCAAGGGTCCCCCCTTGCCCTCAAGAGTGGCTGGCCACAGCAGCGACGCCGTGCTGGCGCCGCTCCGAGGAAACAGCACGGAGACGTCATTCGCCGTTAACGTGTGCGCGCCCGGCGGCAGGGCGTCCTTGTCACCCGCGTCGGGCGGCGGGACAAAGCCGTCACTGCCAGCGTCCACCCCACCCGCACCGCCAGTGCCCGCACCGCCAGTGCCCGCACCGGGGATGGCACCAGGGCTGCCGCATGCGCCGACCGCGATGCAGCAAACAGCCATCACAAAGGAAGCGATCGTTCGCATGGATCTGTCTCCTGGATATCGATGGCCGCTGGCCGCCGCCGGGTCCGCCATAGCGCTACTGACTCAGCGTGCGGAGCGTGCTCATGACCCCGTCGATCATGTCGACGAACTTGCGGCCCGTGCCGCGGCACGCATAGAACGAATCCCAGTACATGGTCTTGGTGCCGTCTGTAGTTTCGACTTCCACGGTCATGTCGCCCTTGTCAGCGCCGCAGCCGGTGTTGCTGCTGATGGTCAGTTTTGCCATCGCCGCGTCGACCATCGCGTATTCGGCGGTTGTCAGCGTGCGCGTCTTCGGGGCGGGCGGCGCCCCGGCCGGGCAGCTGTTGGTGAGCGTGAGGCTCTTGGTCGCCACGTCGAGCACGTAGTTGTTGCAGCCGAAGGAGTTCGCCGACGAAAACCCGCTCGTTTCGTACGCCCGCAGTGCCTTGGCGTTTGCAGGGTCCCAGATCACATTCGGGTTGGGGGGCGTCGTGTCGGGTTTGGCGTCGGGTGCCGTGGGTCCAGTGTCGTTTCCCGTCGCTTCGGGAGGTGACATGTCGGCGACGGGTCCGCCGTCGCTCCCGGGAGGCTTATTGGCGTCCATTCCGGGCGGTTTGCCGCTGTCGGGGTTGACGGGGACGATCGCGTCTCCCCTGCTCCCAGAGCAACCGGTCAAAGCCGGGATCAGGCAGATTGTAAAAAGGACTATTGAGCGTTTCATGACGGCCTCCTCGCCCCATCAAGTGACCTCGCCATTCCGCCAGCGCTCACAAAGTTCAAAACCGCCAGGACAGGTCCGCCGTTGTGGCGATCAGGGCGCCTTGCTGCGCGGCCACCCGTCGTCCTGCGAACGTGACAATCGGCTCCCAGGCGACGATGCCGGCGCGCGCCTGGACGTTGGCCTCGACGTGGTGGGTCAGCTGGATCCGTACTCCAGCCAGCGCGCCGATCGACAGACCGGGAACGATGATGGTCTGCCCGCGGTAGCCGGCGCCGCCCTCGCCGACCGCCCGAACCAACAAGCCCGTCGCCTCACCGCCGAGAATGGGATTCCACCTGGCGGTGCTGACGTCGCGCGGTGACCATCCCGCGCCCAGTGACAGCCCCCCCGATCGGATAGCCGCGCTCCCCTCGGCACCGAACACGGTCGTCGAGGAGACCGCGGCCTCGGCGCGCGACCACAACGAAAGATGATGTCCCATCCATCGCCCGACGAGACCCAACCCGACGACCGCCCCCAGACCGCCGGCGGCCCCACCCACACTCGAAGCAATTCCCAAACTGATCGGACCAGTGGGACCTATCGCGCGCTTGACCACCGGCGTTGCGATCTCCGCCGTAGCCACCACCTGCCGCGTCTGCGCTGGCGCCGCGCGCGCAGCCACCACCTCCTCCGATCCCCTCGCCTCCGAAAGGGGGAGACGGCTAGGGAGAGGGGGCGCCGCCGCCGCCGCTACCGCCGCCACCGGCGCCGTCGCAACTGGGCCGCCGCCACCTTCAGGCGCGACCTGCTCCTTCGTGTCGCGCGAGGCCGCCGCCGAGAATCGTCGCGCTCGCAAGATCTCGACGGCCCGGACGATCGCACGCCGTCGCGCCTCGGCCGTTCGTCCCACCCGCAAGCGTTCGTTGACGACCCAGTCGCCACCGTCGGTACCGCGGCCGAGGACGTCGATCACGCCGGGCGCCGACGTCACGCGCAGCGCCCAGCGGATATCACCCGGTCCCGGCGGGCCGACGCGCGCCTCGAATCCAGCCGTCTCCAGCTCGTGAACCAGATCCCCAAGCCACGGCGGGCGCGTGGCGCCCAGGACCGGGACCACGTCCGCTCGTGCCGGCGCTGTCCAGGTCGCCGCCGCGATCATTAGGGCGCCGGCGATGGCGACGCGAAGCCCAAGGTTCACGGCCGGTCTCGTTGCAACAACCGGCGAGCGAACGCAGCGTGAGGTCCATCCGGGTGCTCGGCCAGGTATCGGGCCGCCGCTCGCCGCGCCTCCCCGTGCCGCCCCGCCTTTTCCCACGCTTCAATAAGCCGGCCGCGCGCCTCTCTGGCCAGCGCGCCAGCGGGCCATCGCGACAGGTACTCCTCGAACCTGCGCACGGCGACGCGCGGCTGCCCGCCGGCATCCCGGGCCAGAATGCCGAGGCCGAACACGGCATCGCCCGCACGCGTGTCGGTCGGAAACCGCGCGCGCAGGGCCTGAAACACCTGTCGCGCTGATCCCGGTTCGCCGGCGAATCGCGCCGCATCGGCCAGCAATAACAGATCGGGCGCCGGCAACATCCGGCAAAGGTCGTTGAAGCCCACTCGCGCGGCGGCGGCGTACGCCCGCTTCGGGTGAGACGCCAGCGCCCAGCGTTTCCACTCGCTCGGTTCGACCGCTGCCGGGGGTTCGGGGACCGGCGCCAACGCCGAGGCCGGCGGCGCAATATTCGGTGGCGGCAGCTCTTCCACCGGCGCCAGAGAAACGCGTTGTTTGCCGACGTCCACCGAAAGAACCTGTCCCCGGCGCAGCGGCAACCCCGCTGCACCCAGCAAAGGGCCCTGCACGATTACGCTCCCCTCGGTCAAGGCGACCGCCAACTTCTGCCCCACGGCGTCCCACGACGCCGAAAAGCGCGTGCCGGTCACCTGCACACCATAAGGGCCGACGCCAACTACCCACCGCGTTCGCTGGGCGTGGACGACGGCAGCTTCGAGGCGCCCCGAGTCCAGGTGCACACTCGCTCCTCGCGCCGAAACCGCTACGACCTCGCCGTGGCTGCCCGGGGCAAGCGTGACCACGCTGCCGTCAGAGAACCGCAGTGGCAGCGCTCGTTCGGTGCTGGCCGCCAGCTTTGTCCCGGGCCCGATGTCTACCCCATCCGCCTTGAACGACAGGGTGCGCGGCCACGCGACGACCAGCATGATCGCCGTCAGCCCGACCGCCAGCGCAGCAAACGCCGGAATCCACCGCCGGCGTGACCGATGGTGCCGACGCGCGGTCAGACCTTCCGCCTGGGCCTCGAGGCGCCGCAGTTCGCTTTGATCGGCCAACTCGCGCGCCTGATCCGCGCGCACGGCAGCGCCCAGGCGATTCAGCGGGTTGTCATGTGGGGTGGTCATGGATTGAGCCACGGCTCCAGGGCCTCATAGCGCCCAGCCAGTTTGGAAAATCGCCGCCGCCCGCTGGCCAGACGGCGCCGCGCGGTCGCATAGGACATCCCGCACATTGGTGCGATCTCGCGCAGCTCCATCCCGTGAAACGTAAACAGGGCCAGCACCAGGCGCTCGTCGATCGGCATTGCCTCCAGCGCGGCGTACACGCAACGAATCGCCTCACGCACGCCTTCTCCCGCCGTCGACGGCGAGGCGGTGTCGGGTGGGTCGCCGAAAAATGTCATCCAGCGCCGTCGCCTGACGCGGCGGATGTGCTCGCGCGCGACGAAGACGGTGATTCGGCTGAGCCAGGCCTTGAACTTCTCCGGCTGGTCCAGTTGATCGATCCCCTCGAACACGCGAAGAAAGACCTCTTGCAGGAGATCGGCTCGCTCGGGATCGCCTCCGCCCAGCAGCCTGACCAGGATCGCCCGCACGTGGCCGCCGTAGCGGCGCACCACCTCGCGCCGGGCTCCGGGTGTTCGCGCGCTCAGCCCCGCGACCAACCCAGCGTCTGTACGGTCGTCGTCCGGTTCGGCAGTCAGTTTCAGGTTCACGGCACGGTTCAATCCCTCTTCAAGTGATCCCGGGCCGTTCACAGCGCTCAGCAAACTTGCACGGACCGCACCGCCGTCGAATCCCGCGCCCCGCCTCGCCTTCGCGCCGCGACGACGTCAAATCCTCCAAAAGTGACGCGACGATCCCTCAGAAACCTGACGGCTTCTGCGGTATCTTGCCGTGCAAACGGGGTTCTGGAGGGGCCCAGGCGGTTACCAGAACGCATATATCTCCGGACATTGACGCGGGCGGATCGCGGGCTTGTCCTCCCTGTCCTCCGGGCTTGTCCTCCCTGTCCTCTGTCCTCATAATTGCGAGAAAGCGAGTGTGGCTGGACCGTTCGCCGCGTTCGAGGTCACTTCTCAGCGGGCGGTGACCCATGCTCTTGGACCGAAGGTCGTCGATACGCATCGCGGGCGCTCTCGTTTGTTTCGTGGGCGGACCGCTTTTGGGGTGGTCCTGCGGCAGGGGGGCGCCGGCTGGCAAAGGTGCTTCGACCGGGTCGAGCGGCGCCTCTGGCACCGGCTCGAGCACCGGTAGCGCCGACGCAAGCAGCTCCGGCAACGGCCCGGACTCATCCTCGGGCAGCTCCAGTGGTGGCAGCGGCCCTGGCGATGACGCTTCCTCCGAGTCGGATTCCGGCACGGCCGTCACCGGCGACGCGTCCACGGCTCCACCTGCCGTTGGCGGTGTTGCCAACTGGCCGCAAGCCGCCGGTCCGAATGGTACCTGGCGGGTCAACGCGGCCAACGCGCCGACCTCGTGGAGCGTGGCCGCCAACCAGAACATCGTGTGGCGCCAGCCGCTGCCGAACGAGGGGCAAGGGGGTATCGCCGTCTGGGGCGATACGTTGTTCCTGGAGACGTTTCCGCCCGGGGTCTCGATCAGGAGCCTCGACGTGGTGGGGCACGCGATCGACAAGAGCACAGGGAAGATCAAATGGTCGACACCCGTGATGCACGGGAATGGCTATGCCCAGGCCTCCCTTCTGGCTTCGTCGTGGAGCGATGCCACGTCGTGGACCCCGATCACCGACGGCCAGTACGTCTGGTTCTTCAACGCGGCCGGTCACATGGGATGCTGGCCGGTCGGTGGCGGAAACGCCGTTTGGGAGAGGGACTTCCCCGGCCAACGTGCGATGTACCCGTTCAACCGCAATCACGAGCCTATCCTTTACGGCAACACCATCATCATCCTGTCGGAGCTCGGCATGGGCGATCCTCCCCCCAAGGTGGACGGGTGGGAGTACCTGCACGGGATCGACAAGATGACGGGCAAGACCCTGTGGGTCGCCGACGACGCGTCGACCTTTTTCAACACGGCCGTCATGGGGACGCTGCCCAACGGCATGCCGGCCGTCATGCACGGCCGCGGCGGCCCGCACGCCGTCCCCGAGCGGCCTGTCGGTCTGAGCATGACGAGCCTGGCACCGGGCAGCGAAGGCAAGATGCTCTGGCAGTTCCCGGCCAATAGCGGTGAAGCCCTGTACAACATGGTGTGGGACGGCAAGTACGGCTACTGGTTCACGGTCTCGCCCAACGAGACGATGCAAGTCATCGACGCGGCCACCGGAAAGCTCGTACACAACTGGTCGCTCTTTCAACCAGTCGACGTGCGGTTCTTCGACACGACGACCCAGCAATACGTACTGCACGCGGGTGTGAACATCCACACGCTGGCCGATCCGACCTACGGCGGCACCGCCATGCACGTCATGCCGGGCTGGACGACCAACATCGCTGCGAACGGCTACGTGTGGTTTCTCGCGTCGACGAACAACATGCGCACCGGCCCGCCCGGGCACGCCGGTCCGGCGCACGCCGTTGGGCGTGTGAACGTCGAGACCGGGAAAGCGGAATATCTGGAGCTACCCGTGGGCGTTTCGCGCAGCCCGAATATGCCCCAGCAGCTCGTGTACGGGAAAACCCTCACGACCACGTGCACGGACTTTAGCGGCAATGTCGTGGCTGCCCCCGGCACCCAAGCGTCCACCGACGGATGGGCGGTCTCCGCGTTCTACCCGAGCCCGATCGTCGTCGGAAACAAGATCTACTTCTCGGTGACGCTCGGGATCACGTACGTCATCGACGCGAACGCAGCGGTCCTGGACGAAAAGGCCATCCTGGGATACGGCGACCTGGGTCCGCTCGGGCAGACTTGGAGCTTGGCCGGGCCGAGCTTCGCTGGTGGGCTCATGTATCACCACAGCAGCAAGGAAGTGGTCGCTATCCATCCGTAGCGGCGGTACACGGCGTCCATCTTCGCGCCCATGGACGCTTGGTCCCGAGGAGCCTGGTGTGGTGCGGTGATCGGTGCATGCCTTGCGACGGCGCTCGCGTGCACGTGGCCTCTCGCGCCGTGCAAACGGGTTCTTGAGGGGCCCAGGCGGGTACCAGAACGCTCTAATCTCGGCCAATGACGCGCCGAGACTAGCAGCTTAAAAGGCGTGTCCTCCGCCTCTCCACCGCCAAGCGCCCTGTGGTGTTTTCCGTCCAGCAGACCGGCGAGCGACAGCGACCAGCGCGACCCGTGCGGTGCGATGGCCGCCTCGATCATCAGCCCCGGCGCAAATGTGTCAGCGCGCAGCGACGCCAGCGCCGCTGCGCTCGCCTGGAACGACAACGGTGGCCAGGGCGCAAGCGCCGGCGACGGCGTACGACGGAGCGTCGGCGTCGCGGATGAAGGCAGCGGCACCGTCGGAGTTGACGTCGCGGGGAGCGCCGTCAACCACGCTGCGATCACGATCGCCGCCGCGCGCGCCTGCTCGTCGCACGATGAATAGCGGGCACTGTGTCGCTCTTCCAGCAGCTCCAGTGTCGGGCCGAAGAGGGTCACGACCACGTCGGTGCGATTCTGCTGGGCGTCTTTCGTCTCCGACAGGACGACCACCTTCACCGCCGCCTCGCTGGGCCACGGCCGCGGCGCCAGCGGCTCCAGCTGCTTTCCGACTGCGTCGGGACTCGGGCAGCTGATCTCGCCGCGAATCTCCAGTGTGCCGTCCCATCTCCCACCACCGCCGCCGCCACCATCACAGCCAGCCCGAACATTCCAACTAAGTATCACAGCCGCCGATGGGACCCGGCAAGCCAAGGCCGCCGGGTCCCGCCATTGCGCTACTGCTCAGGGTGCGGAGCGTGCTCATGAGCTGGTCGATCATGTCGACGAACTTTCGCCCCATGCCACGGCACGCGTAGACCGAATCCCAGTACATGGTCTTGGTGCCGTCGGACTTTTCCACTTCCACGGTCATGTCGCCTTTGTCAGCGCCGCAGCCGGTGTTGCTGCTGGCGCTTCGGCCACTTACGTCACGGTCGGCTCCTCGGACAAAGTGCTGCCGCGCGAAGCGATTGCTCGGTCGCCCGCGGCCGGCTGCTCCGTGGTACGTTAAAGCGAGGGCCTGTGTGAGGAGTTGGGCGACGCAAGCCTTATTGTCGGACACACAATGGCGCCCGCGGATCGCTCTTGAATTGCCTTACCCACCATTGAACCAGGCGGTCCCTGAGAGGCCGCCACGCCACTGACTGGAGGCTCTCATGGGACCGAGCGTGGGACAGCTGCCGAGATCCGGGCTCATCTTGGTCGGAGTCGGGCTGTCCTTGACCTGCGGCTGCAGTTCGAGCGGAAGTGGCCCGATGACGGTGGATCCGGACGTGAA